>JAWLEU010000009.1:0-26235 GCA_041685965.1 Desulfosalsimonas sp. | reverse complement strand
AAATGCGACCCGCCGGTGGGCAGGCTCGTGGCAGGATACGACCCTGTGGCAGTAGACAGGGCATCAGCCGGACTGCTGGGACTGGACTGGAAAAAAATCGGGCATCTGTGTTGATGAGCCTGTAAAAACACTTTTTTTACAGGCAGTAACTGCCGCCCGCCTCTTCTGCCATAGTTCTTCTTGCCTGCCGAAATATGATCTGATATGGGAGGGAAAATTTAATAAAATACAAACATCCGGATTCAAGGAATACATATGAAAACCAGAAACAACGATGAGTCCGCGGCAGACCGGATATGGAGGTTTTTCGCCTCGGTACGGCTGTCTGTGGTCCTTTTGCTGACCCTTGCGGCAACATCAATAATAGGAACGCTCATCCCCCAAAACGCCGACCCTGCAGCCTATGAAAGAAAATTCGGCCAGCCACTTTATACAATATTCGAGGCCCTGAACCTGTTTGACATGTACCGCTCCTGGTGGTTCAGGCTGCTTTTGTGCCTGCTCATAGCAAATCTTGTGGTCTGCTCCGTAAGACGGCTCAAATCCACCTGGAAGACAATATTTCCCAAAAAACCCACCTACCAGACCGAGCGGTTCCGCAAGTCTTCCGGGCGGATTCAGTGGCAGGTGGAAAAGGCACAGCCTGGGGATCTCAAGCAGACCCTGGAGCCCTATATACGAAGCAGACTTGGAAACGTTTCCGTGAAAAACCCGGAATCGCAGGGGGGCGTGCTGATATTCGGTGAAAAAGGACGATGGACGCGGCTGGGAGTCTATGCGGTTCATTTCAGCGTTCTGCTGCTGATGACAGGGGCTCTGATAGGCTCTATTTTCGGATACGAGGGACAAATGAATGTCCCTGAAGGCGAGGCACGCAAGCAGTTTTCACTGACAAACACAAATCAATCGAAAGAACTCGATTTTGAGGTCAGGTGCGACGAATTCGAGGTCTCTCATTATCCATCAGGCAGACCCAAGGATTACAGGTCTGATATCGCCATAGTAGAAAACGGAGAGGTGGTAAGGCAACATGAGCTGCGGGTAAACGATCCGCTCACCCACAGGGGCGTTACAATGTATCAATCCACCTACGGCAAAACGCCCGGAGAGAAGCTCACTGTTGTTTTAACGGAAAGCGCCACAGGAGATAAGCATGAAAAAACGATCTCGATTGGTGAGACAATTGAAATGCCCGGCGGCAAAAGCGAGCTCACCATTGAGGACTATTCCGACAGCTTCGCCTTCAGGGGACATAACATAGGCCCTGCATTTCTGGCCCGCCTGGTTCCGGAATCCGGCAGAGCCACCCCTGTGCTGCTGCCTGTGGAACACCCAAGCTTTGACAGGATGCGCAGGGGAGATTACGAGATTTCAGTCAAAGACGTGGACTTTCGGTACTACACCGGCCTGCAGATCAAACAGGATCCGGGAGTGCCGGTTGTTTACGCCGGATTTCTGATAATGATAATCGGCTGCTATATAACATTTTTCATGTCTCACAGGAAAATGTGCGTCGAGCTGCAGCCCGAAGACACCGGCACCCGTATCTCCGTGGCGGGAATCTCGACCCGGAACCGCATGGGAACCAAAAGCGCGGTAAAAAAGCTTTCAAGAAAGATTGAAAACTTAACATCGAAGACCTGATACACTCGTAAAAAGTAAGTAAAACATCAATATAGGCAGGACAGGTTATGCCAAACAGTGAATTCATAATATCCGTTACAACCTTTACTTACGGCCTGGCCCTTGTATTCTACATAGCGGGCTGGATTTTCAAAAAAGAAACCCCCGGCAGACTGGGCACAACTGCAATGATAGCTGCAGGCGCCGGAAATACCGCCGGGTTTTTCCTGAGGTGGGCAGAAACCTACGAAATGGGATACAGCTATGTTCCCCTGTCTAACCTCTATGAATCTTTGGTGTTTTTTTCCCTTTGCATTGCAGTTATTTATCTGTTCATTGAATTTAAATACAAGGTGCGGACCATAGGAATCTTTGCATCTCTGTGCGCATTTTTGTCAGTGGCATATGCCTCGCTTCCTTCGATGGATAGCGGAATACAGCCCCTGATACCGGCCCTGCAGAGCAACTGGCTTATTGCCCACGTAATTACCTGCTTTATAGGATACGCCGCATTTGCAATAGCATGCGGCATCAGCATAATGTATCTGGGAAAATCGGCTGCTGCGGATCCTGATACCGGCACAGCAGGCAGGATACCGGACACCGAGACACTTGATGACCTGACGCACCAGATGGTGACCTTCGGGTTCCTGTTTTTGTCCATAGGTATAATAACAGGGGCCATCTGGGCGGAACAGGCCTGGGGGAGATACTGGGGATGGGATCCCAAGGAGACATGGTCGCTTGTTACCTGGCTGATCTATGCCACCCTGCTTCACGCCAGGTTCATGAGGGGCTGGACAGGCAAAAAAATAGCAGTGCTCTCGTGCGTGGGCTTTGCAGCCGTGCTTTTTACCTATTTCGGGGTCAACCTGCTGCCGGGCCTGCACAGCTATCTATAAAGCAGCAACAGGGACACCCTCTTGGTTAGTTATTTATTGACAATTTTTGCGAAAGCCGGTATTGAATTTTTTTTGGAAGTTGTCCTGGGGGAGGATTTGGATATCGGCTGGAAAAGCAATAGTGCGGATCCAAAAACAAACGTTGAACCACAAAAAGTTTTAACGGAGTACCCATGAGCAAACATGACAACCAAACGGCCCCTGCCGAAACTCGGGCCTCCGGCTGGGTAATTTTCGTTTTCTTCCTTATCGGGCTCGTTTTAAGCATGCTCTCCGGCTGGATCGCCTTTCCGAATCTGCTTTACTCCACCAAAGAACAACCAATAGATTTCAGCCACCAGGTACATAAGGAACAGGTCGGTGACTGCGACTCCTGTCACTACTTCAGGGATGACGGCAGTTTCTCGGGTGCTCCGGGCCTGGATGAATGCAGCGGCTGCCATTCCTACCAGATGAGCGACGACCCTGACGAGGAAAAATTCGTAAATGAATATGTGGGAGAAGACAAGGAGGTTCCCTGGCACATATACGCAGAGCAGCCCCACAACGTGTTTTTCTCCCATGCAGCCCACGTAAAGGGGGCGGGAATGCAGTGCAGCACCTGCCACGGCGATATAGGTGAGTCAGATTCCCTGCGTGAATATCAGGAAAACCGGATTTCCGGATACAGCAGAGACATATGGGGCAATAGCATGCTCCGGCTCGGCGAAGCCGAGCACGGCCGCCGACATAAAATGAATGACTGCGCACAATGCCACCTTGAGGAAACCGGCAGCAAAGGAGAATGCTTCCAGTGCCATAAATGATTCAGGGTAATTAAAGCTTCATGAACATCATCATGCGGATATATGAACAAGGGGTAAATTCATGAAAATCGATCGCAGATGTTTCTTGTCACTTGTAATCGGAGGAGCGGTAGGCACAACCCTTACACCGGTGCCCTGGAAACTCACCGACGACATTGCCATCTGGTCGCAGAACTGGCCGTGGACACCGGTGCCCGAAGACGGACCGAGCAAGTACGAAAACACGGTTTGCGCCATGTGCCAGGGGGGGTGCGGAATCACCGTCCGCAAAATAAAGCAGCGTGCCGTAAAAATAGAGGGAATGTCCGGACACCCGGTCAACAAGGGCAGCGTATGCCCCATGGGAATATCCTCTCTTCAGTACCTCTACGGGCCCTCCAGAGTCAAGTCGCCCATGAAGCGCACCGGCAAAAGGGGCGAAGGTAAATGGGAAAAAATTTCCTGGGACGATGCCATTGCCGAGGTTTCTGACAAGCTCAAAGAACTGAGGAATCAGGAAGAGCCCCACAAGGTTGCATGCACCGCAGACTCTGACCGCAATACCGTGGGCTACCTGTTTGACCGTTTCCTTGCAGCCTATGGATCACCCAATTTCATCCGTACACCGTCGAGCGAAGACGCAAACGAACTTGCCCTTTATTTAGCCCAGGGCAGAAACGCTACAGTTGGCTGGGATATTGAAAATGCAGACTTTATCCTCAGCTTCGGGGTCCCTCTGATGGACAGCCCGGATTCAGCAGGCAGAATGTTTTCCGCATATTCCGCGCTTGATGAAAAAGCCGAGCTGGTACAGATCGAGCCCCGCCTGTCAGATACAGCCGCACAGTCGAAACGATGGATTCCTGCCAAACCGGGCACAGAAGGGGTTCTCGCGCTGGGTCTCGCCCATGTCATAGTGAAGGACAAACTGTATGACAGTGATTTTGTCAAAAACTACTCTTCCGGATTCGAGGACTCGGAGGATGAAGACGGCAACACCCGGAAGGGCTTCAAGTCCCTGCTTGAGGATTATTCTCCGGCTTCGGTTGCCGAGACAACAGGCATAGACAAGGCAAAAATAATAACCCTGGCCCGTGATTTCGCAGGCGCCGGGCGGCCCCTGGCCATCTGCGGCAGACCGATAGTGCAGGGAAGCGTTGACGAGGCCCTTGCGATTCACGCGCTAAACGCGCTTGTGGGGAACATAAACAAAAAAGGCGGAATGGTGGCAATTCCGGAGCCTGATTACCTTGGGTGGTCCGAGATGCAAAGAGACGAGACCGCCTCAAAAGGCAGGCAGCAGCCGCGAATCGACGGTGCGGGGACAGATAGATTCCCGAATGCAAGACACCTGCTCCACAGGCTGCCTGAAGAAATCAACAGCGCCGGAGACAAGGCCCCGCTTCAGGTACTTCTGGTTGCCGGCGGCAACCCTCTCTACACTATACCGGATACTGAGGCTGCAAAAAAGGCTTTTGACAGGATTCCTTTCATAGTAAGTTTTTCACCTTTCATGGATGAAACCGCCGAGTACGCGGACCTTATTCTGCCGAACCATCATTTTCTGGAACGCTATGAAGACATCCCCACGCCGCGCGGTTATGCCAAACCGGTGACCGGCCTTGCAAGGCCGGTGGTAGACCCGCAGCATGACACCATGCATACGGGGGATGCTGTCATAAGTATCGCAAAAAACATGGATGAGTTCATAAGGGAAGCCTTTCCCTGGGACGATTACCGGGACTTTTTGGAACAGACGTTTTCTGACCGCTGGAAATCCCTGGAAAAGGAAGTATACAGTGTCAGGAAGGACTTTACGCCAGCAGACTGGGAAGACGCCTTTGACACTCCCTCAAAAAAATACGAATTTTACCCGACCTCCAGGCAGATGCCGCCTGACAGCGAAAGGGACCGCCTGCCTGCCTGCAGGCCTCTTGAAATTCCCGGAGACGGAGATTCCAAAGAGCTGCCTCTTTTGTTCGTGCCGTATGTATCCGTGCGGATAGCAGAAGGGGCTATAGCCAACCCGCCTTTTATGACAAAGACCGTGGATGATACCGTAATAAAGGAGGGCGAGGTATTTGTGGAAATAAACCCGGAAACCGCAAAGGAAAACGACCTGTCAGAAGGAGATTCTGCCGTACTTAAAACATCCTCGGCAGAGGCAAGGGTGCGCGTTCACCTTTTTGAAGGCATTATGCCGGGCTTGGTTGCAATGCCGGCGGGGCTGGGTCACACGGCCTTCAGCGACTACATTTCGGGAAAAGGGGAAAATGCATACTCACTGCTTGAGGCTGTTTCCGATCCCGCCTCTGGTTTAAACACGGGCTGGGGCAGCCGGGCATCGCTTTCCAGGGCGTAAACACAGCAGTCATCTTTGACACGTAACCCGATAAAGAGGTTTTCGATGGCAAAAAAAGCACAACACACCGCTACAAAAAGATACGGGATGGTCATTGATCTTGACAAATGCACGGGGTGCGGCGCCTGCATGGTGGCCTGCTATTCTGAGAACAACGTGCCGTTCAGAGAAGACGAATCCGACAAAATGCTCAGCCTTAACTGGATTCAGGTCTTCAAGGTGGACAATCAAAAACCCTTCCCGGACACAGAGGTTTGCTATATACCCAAGCCCTGCATGCAGTGCGACGGCGACCACGTGGGACATCCACCGTGTGTTTCCGTATGCCCTGCAGTTGCAACGGATTACGATCAGCCCACGGGCATTGTAAGCCAGATATCTCCGCGTTGTTTCGGCTGCCGCTACTGCATGGCTGCATGTCCCTATCACGCCCGGCAGTTCAACTGGTGGGATCCGGTCTGGCCTGCAGAGATGAAACAATACTTAAATCCCGACGTTTCTGTGCGCATGCGCGGTGTGATTGAAAAATGCTCCTTTTGTTACCACCGCTACCAGAAGGCAAGAAACAAGGCCTACATGGAAGGCAGAGACGAGATCCCCGAAGATGAGTACCAGACAGCCTGCGCAGAAGCCTGCCCGGTAAACGCCATAACCTTCGGCGACCTGCTCAATGACGAGCACGAAGTTCACAAGCTGAGCAAAGGCAAAAACGCCTTCCGCCTGCTTGAGCGCTTAAATACCAACCCGAAGGTCTATTACACGACAACAAAGGACTGGGTCAGGCGTATCACCGACAATTATCTGGAAAATGAAACACCGGGCGACGTGGAAAAAGCCAGGAAAGCGCAGAAAGCATCACATTAAATCATATTCAAACGCCAAGGAGTTAACTGATTATGACGACACCGGCAATTCCCGAGGGTGTGGAAAGATGCTCCACCAGAAAATTTACACTTGGTCTGGCGGTGGCCGGCGCAGTGCTGCTTTGGGGCGTCTATGCCATGTTTTTGATTTGGTTCAAGGGCCTGAATCAGACAGGCATGAACGACGCCTACGGATTCGCCCTCTGGATATGGGCAGACCTTGCAATTATCGCGCTGGGAGGCGGAGCCTTTTTTTCAGGATTTCTGACCTACATAATAGGCAGAAAGGAACTTTCAAGCATAATCAACTACGCCGTGATAATAGGGTTTATATGCTACAGCTCCGCTTTGCTGATACTCGCCCTTGACATCGGCCAGCCGCTGAGGGGATGGTTCATATTCTGGCATGCAAACGTTCACTCAATGCTCACGGAGGTGGCTTTCTGCCTTTCATGCTATTTTGCCGTGCTCACAATTGAGTTTATCCCTCTTGTGCTGGAAAACCCCAAGTTAAACCGGGTTCCTTTTCTACATCACCTCAGCCACAACATGCACGAAGTAATGGCGGTGTTTGCGGCAACAGGGGTCTTTCTGTCATTTTTCCATCAGGGCTCTCTGGGCGGCGTATCCGGAGTTCTCTACGGCCGTCCCTTTGCCTTCAGGGAAGGACTGCTTATATGGCCCTGGACATTTTTTCTGTTTACCTGGTCCGCAGCAGCGGTGGGCCCCTGCTTTACCGTGCTTGTAACCTGGCTTACTGAAAAAATAACCAACAAAAAACTTGTCAAGCAGGAGATCTTCCAGCTGCTCGGAAAGATATCCGGGTGGATGCTTCTTACATACATGATTGCCAAGCTGGCAGACACCTTTTACTGGGCCATGGTCACTGCGCCTTCAAAAGGTTTCACGCTTATGGATTTTTATACAGATAACCCTGTATACGGCATCTGGATACTCATAGCTGAACTTGTGATATGCGGCATAGTACCCGCACTTATCCTGATCACCCGCAAGGGCCGGGAAAACAACTTTTTGCTGGCAGGCTCCATGATACTTGCGGTTATTGGAATCTGCATAAACCGCTGGGTGATGATACTGCAGGTGATGGCGGCCCCGCTGCTGCCTTTCCAGGACTGGTTCATGTATATGCCCACATGGCAGGAGGTTGCAACCACCATACTGCCGGTGGCCTACGGAGTAATACTGATCATGCTTGCACACAGATATCTGCCGATATTTCCGCAGGAAAAAGAACTCAACCCCGGCAGTTAATGCCGCGTAAAGGAGGGAGACGAATATGTTTCCGTTTGCATTTGAATGGGCGTGGGACATCGGCCATCTGGTCTTCATGGGGGCTCTTTGGTTTGCTCTCAGCGTAATAGGGATGGGGCTTACCTACTGCATTTTAAAGACGCTTTATGACACTGCAACAAAAGAAGGCGGAGACGAGGGTCACCACTAGTTTCTGATTATACTGAGCAGCCAAACAACCCGGACTTCATTAGAGACAGCCTTGGAAGCGCCGCACTCCGCCCCTTGAATGGAGTGCGGCGCTTTTTTAGTCACTACACCATATCCCGCAGATCAATTTATACAAATCATAAATACAACAGGTGATTCAGATTGGATGCCATTCTTATAAAAGGCGGGACTCCTTTAATCGGAGAAGTCCGCGTAAGCGGAGCAAAAAACGCTGCTCTGCCAATGCTTGCGGCCTCACTTCTGGTCGGGGGAAAATTCAGGTATGAAAACGTCCCTGACTTAAAAGATATTGAAAGCATCCTGGAGCTTATGTCGGTAATGGGCGCTGAGGTCCACAGGCAGGGCAGAACAGTAGAGGTGGATACCAGTGATCTGGACAATTTTGAGGCCCCTTACGAACATGTACGCAAGATGCGCGCTTCGGTTCTTGTTCTCGGCCCTCTTCTCGCCCGGCTCAAGCGGGCCAGGGTATCGCTTCCCGGCGGCTGCGCTATCGGGGCCCGGCCCATTAACATGCACCTGGAAGGGCTGACCAATCTGGGGGCCAGAATCACCCTGGAACACGGTTATGTTGAAGCAGAGGCCTCAGAGCTGACAGGCGACGAAATTTTTTTTGACGTGCCCACGGTCACCGGCACGGAAAACCTGATGATGGCCGCAGTGCTTGCCAGGGGTACCACAGTGATAAGAAACGCAGCCAAGGAACCTGAAATCCCCGCCCTGGCTGAAATGCTCAACTGCATGGGCGCTGATATCAAAGGCGCGGGAACAACCGTAATTACCATAAAGGGTGTTGAGTCTCTCAACCCGGTATCTGCCTCAATTATCCCGGACCGCATAGAGGCAGGGACTTACATGGTGGCCGCCGCCCTTACCGGAGGCACCATAAGAATAACCAGTGCTGAGCCGGACCATATGAAGGCAGTAATATCAAAGCTTCGGGAAACCGGTTCAAAGGTGGAAGTGGAGGAAGACACCATTACGGTCACCGGCAGATACCCCATCCGCAGCGTGGATTTAAAGACCCTGCCCTACCCGGGTTTTCCCACGGACATGCAGGCCCAGTTCATGGTTCTCATGAGCGTTGCAAACGGACTGAGCCTTATTTCTGAAACCATTTTCGAAAACCGCTTCATTCACGTACTTGAGCTGCAGCGAATGGGAGCCGACATAAATGTCTCAGGCAGCAACGCAATGGTGCGGGGGGTTAACAAACTCTCAGGTGCCCCTGTAATGGCATCTGATCTCAGGGCGAGCGCCTCCCTTGTTCTGGCCGGGCTGGTTGCGGAGGGGACCACCACCATAAGCCGGGTATACCACCTTGACCGTGGATATGAGTCAATCGAGGAAAAATTCCGGCTTTTGGGTGCAAATATCCGGCGAGTGCAGGAAGACGCCTCTGAAACCTGATAATTTCCATATATGGCATCCCAAACAGACCCCAGCAAGTACGCCTCCGGCAGGCTGCAGCCGGGCATATTTTATCAGTTGCCTGTATTGCCCCTGCTTTTAGCCTATACTGCAGGCCTTATACCCGCCCGTTTTATACAAATAGGCTCACCCGCCCGGATAATTCTCTGGTCTGTTCTTATACTCTCAGCCCTGCGCGTTTTGTATCTTTTTTCACGGAACAAAAGCGCATGTATATCCCCGCTTGTATTGTTTTTCAGCCTTGGCATTGCTGCGGTTTCCTTCTGGCAGCCCTGCAATTTCCCGCCCGAAAGTGCAGCCGCACTTCTGGATTCCGGAGAAATGCAGGTAAGAGGCACCATAGCAAAGCCCCCTGAGTCTGAACCAAGACGTACTGTATGCATACTTGAAGACCTTGAGATCAGTCCAGAGGGTCGCGAAACCCGATCAGTGCCCGGGCGTCTCAGGGCTGCCTTCTACGGTGGCAGCCCCGGGTTTTCGGCTGGGGACAGGATTTTGATGCAAGGCAGTATAAGGGGGGTTAAAAATTTCAACAACCCCGGAGGATTCAATTACAGGCAGTACATGGCGGACCGCAACATCTGGGGCACCGTATATGCAGGCACACATGATATTGAAAGTATCAAAAAATCATCTTCAGCCTTAGCATCAATGCGGCATGCAGTCCACCGATTCCGAAGCAGACTGGATTCTGCCGTTCAAAAAGCAGGCAGCGGCGAGTCGGCAGCAGTCTTGTCAGCCCTGGTGGTCGGAAAGCGCGACAGGATAAACCCAGAGCTGCGCGAAGCCTTTAACGGAGCAGGTGCCGGACACCTGCTTGCAATTTCAGGACTTCACGTGGGAATAGTTGCAGCGTGCTCTTTTGCTGTTTTCAAATGGTTCTTTTCGCGTTCCCAAAGCTTTCTGCTCAGGGGCTGGACCGTAAGGTCAGCCGCCCTGCTAACTATCCTTCCGGTGGCGGCCTACGCGATGATATCCGGAATGTCGCCCTCCACCCAGCGTGCTGCAGTAATGGCAACCGTGTTTCTGGCAGCCTTTATCCTTGAAAAGCCTTACAACCCCGCAAACACCATAGCTGCTGCAGCCCTCTTCTTACTTTCAGTGTACCCCCCTGCACTTTTTTCAATTTCTTTTCAGCTCTCGTTTGCGGCTGTATCAGCCATTATTTTCGGAATTCACATTTTTTCACCGATAAGGGCCTTTCTCCACGGGTCGGAAACGCAGGGCCACCTTTTAAAATATTTAAAAAGAATCGCCGCATTTTCAATGATTTCTGTTTTCGCAATAGCAGGAACCACGCCCCTTGTAATGCACTACTTCAACCAGGCAGCACCTGCGGCGGTTATCTCGAATCTGATACTTGTACCCTGGATAGGTTTTGTTGTTGTTCCTGCCGGGCTTATATCAGCTCTTTTTTTCCGATTTTCCCAAACCGCAGGAACATGGTGCCTGGCTGCCGCAGACAGTATTTTAAACCCTGCTGTTGACCTCATACGCGCAATCGCAGACATTCCTTTCGGGTCGTTTAAAACGGTGACACCCACATGGGCTGAGGTAATTTTAATCTACCTGATTCTAATCTGCGCCGGTCTTGCAGCAGCAAGAGGTTTGAAGGACCGCAGCAGGCTGCTTAAAATCCTGCTCATAATTGTTATTGCCGCAGCCTTAGCAGACGGGGCCTACTGGGTGCACAGGCGTTTTTTTCACCAGGATCTTCGCATAACAGTTATGGATGTTGGTCAGGGGCACGCCTCGATAGTGGAGCTGCCCGGGGGTGAAACCATGCTCATAGATGGAGGCGGGTTTCCAGACAACAAAATATTTGACGCAGGCAGATACATAGTGGCTCCGTGCCTGAGGGCCAAAAAAATAGGCACCTTAGACAGGGTGGTTCTGTCCCATCCTGACTCGGATCATCTGAACGGACTTCTCTACGTACTTGAAAACTTCCGGGTGAAAAAGGTCATAAAAGGCCCTGCAGAGGGTAGAACAGAATCCTGGGGGCGTTTTTTGAAAATCCTTGAAAAAGGTGAAATCAAAAGCCCGGATTTTGAAAATACGGGACACAGGCTGAAAGTCAACAAAGCAGAAATCCGCCTGCTTCACCCGCAGCCTGACGGCGGCAATTACTCTGACAAATGCAAGGGCACCAACAATCAGTCCATTGTGCTCAGGCTTGAATTCATGGGCAGGTCTGTTCTGTTTCCCGGAGATATAGAAAAATGCGCGGAATCTGAACTGATATACCGCTCTGGAAAGACTGCCGCATCAGATGTATTGATAGCCCCGCACCACGCAAGCAAAACCTCGTCCGGAAAGCAGTTTTTGAAGACTGTCGACCCGGATACGGTTGTGGTGCCTGCAAGGAAAAGCAGCTCAGGGCCGCCTTCGGAAAAAGTGCTGAAACGCTACAAACAGAAGGGCTGCCGGGTTATGCGCACGGATAAACACGGCGCTGTCAGGATACGCGTGAGCCGGGAAGGGAAAATCAGTGTTGAACCGGCGATAAAAACAAATATGGCGGAAAGGTAAAAAAATCCGGAACCCGAAGCAAAGCCGCTGATAACAACGGACTTACTTCGGGTCCCGGATCCAGTGTTTATAGTTATTTGCCTGCGGCAGCCTTTTCGGGTTTTTCACCCGTAAGCTCCACCATGGATACAGGCGCGGAATCCCCTGGCCTGTGACCTAGTTTTACCACCCGGGTATAGCCGCCTTCCACATCTGCAAACCGCTTGGGAGCTTCTGCAAAAACCTTATGCACGACATCTTTTTCCCTGACTATGGAAAGTGCCTGACGCCTGGCATGAAGATCGCCCCTCTTGGCAAGCGTAATGATATGGTCAGCCCAGCGGCGCAGTTCCTTTGCCTTGGTATCAGTCGTCCTGATCCTGTCGTGTTTCAAAAGGGAGGTAACCATATTTCTGAACATGGCCCGGCGGTGGCTGCCGGTGCGGTTTAATTTTAGTCCGCCTTTTCTGTGTCGCATGACCTATTCCTCTTTAAGCTCCTGGTTCTCTTCTTCGGGAGGCACGAAACCCTCAAGCTTCATCCCGAGTGAAAGCCCCATTTCACCGAGTAGTTCCTTGATCTCGTTTAAAGACTTCCTGCCGAAATTCTTGGTTTTGAGCATCTCGTTTTCGGTTTTCTGGACCAGCTGATATATTTTACGGATATTTGCGTTTCGCAGGCAGTTGGCGCTGCGTACCGAAAGCTCCAGTTCGTCAACATCAAGATACAGGTTCGGGTTAAACCCGGGCGCGGCTTCTTCCTCGGAATCCTCCGGCGGCGCGGGCTCCTGCTCCTCGTCGAAATTGATGAACGAATTCATCTGTTCCTTTAGAATCTTTGCAGCGTATGCAATTGCATCCATGGGTTTAACTGACCCGTCTGTCCATATTTCCATGGTCAGCTTGTCATAATCGGTGCGCTGTCCGACCCGTGCATTGCCCACCACATAATTGACCCTCTGGATGGGCGAAAAGATCGCATCAATCGGCAATGTGCCTATGGGCGCCTCAGGGTCACTGTTATTTTCCGAAAGGGAATAGCTTTTGCCTGATTTTACAGTCATGGTCATCTGAAGCTGACCTTCCGGGTTCAGAGTAGCTATATGCTGATCAGGGTTGAGCACTTCAACGCGGCCGTCAGGGCTGACTATATCTGCGGCGGTCACGGTACGCTCGCCCCCTGCCTCAAGGGTCAGTGTCTTGGCCTCGGCATCGTCTGTTTTAACCCGTACCTTCTTGAGGTTGAGTATTATTTCGGAAACGTCTTCGAGAACCCCATGAACGGCGCTGTATTCGTGCATCACCCCTTCTATTTTCACCGAGGAAATCGCAGCGCCGTACAGGGATGACAGTATAATCCGCCTGAGCGAATTGCCTATGGTGATGCCGTAGCCCCGTTCCAGCGGCTCCCAGACAAATTTGCCGTACGTTGCCGTCTGGCTGTCTACCTGGACTCTGCCGGGTTTTATCATCTCCCGCCAGTTCATATATGTCAGTTCATTCAAGGGCATTTTAACTCTCCAAAATATTTGATATCCGTCCGCCTGTTTTCAGGAATTCAGATCTTATTTCGAGTAGAACTCTACGATCTGATGTTCCTGTATCGGCATGGTGATATCATCTCGTACAGGCAAGGTTTTGACGCTGCCTTTCATCGCATCCTTGTCCAGCTCCAGCCACTGCGGCATGCTGCGGCGGATGACGGCCTCCATGGCCTCTGTGATGGGTGATACGTTTTTGCTCTTCTCGCGCACTTCCACCACATCACCTGCGCCGACCTGGTAGGACGGGATATTGACCTTCCTGCCGTTTACGAGAAAATGATTGTGCTTTAACAACTGTCTTGCCTGACTGCGGGAATTGGCAAATCCCAGGCGGTAGACTACATTGTCCAGGCGGCGCTCAAGCATAACCAGCAGGGAGGTTCCTGTGACTCCCTTGCCGCGGTCAGCCCGCTGAAAAAACAGTCTGAACTGCTTTTCAGAAAGTCCGTACATCCTTTTGACTTTCTGCTTTTCACGCAGCTGGAGACCGTAATCCGATATTTTCCCGCCGCGCCGCTGGCCGTGCTGGCCCGGCGGATAACTGCGCCGGTCATATGCACACTTGTCGGAATAGCAGCGATCACCCTTGAAATACAGCTTCAGGTTTTCACGTCGGCATATCCGGCATACAGATTCACGATATCGTGACAATGCTTCCTCCCTTGATATGGTATAATTTTATACTCTTCGTCGCTTGGGCGGCTTGCACCCGTTATGCGGCACCGGCGTAACATCCCTGATCATAGACACGCTAAGGCCTGTGGCCTGCAGTGCCTTTATGGCTGATTCCCTGCCGGGGCCGGGGCCCTTTACATATACCTCCACGCTTTTTAAGCCGTGCTCCATCGCCTTTTTGGCAGCATCCTCGGAGGCCTGCTGCGCAGCAAACGGCGTGCTCTTGCGCGAGCCCTTGAATCCGTTCATCCCTGCGCTCGACCAGGAAATAACGTTGCCGCCCGCATCCGTAATGGTCACAATGGTATTGTTAAAGGTGGACTGAATATGCACCACGCCGTTTGCAATATTTTTTCTGACCTTTTTTTTCGTGCGTACTGCTTTGCGTTTCGCCATCGATTACCCGCCTTTGAATGAATTCAATTACTTTTTCAATTACTTTTTCTTTGCTCCGCCCTTTTTCTTTACCGCGGCCCGGCGGGGCCCTTTACGCGTACGCGCGTTGGTCGAGGTCCGCTGTCCGTGAACCGGCAGGGATCTGCGGTGGCGAAGCCCCCTGTGGCTTCCGAGATCCATAAGACGCTTGATGTTCATCGAGGTCTCGTTGCGCAGTTCGCCTTCAACCTTGTAATCATTGTCAATTACACGGCGGATCTGGTTGATGTCTCCCTCGGTCAAATTGTCGGTCCGGATGTTCTCATCAATTCCCAGCCTTGAGAGAATCTCTCTGGAGGTTGAAAAGCCGACGCCGTAGATATAGGTCAGGCCGATAACTATCCGCTTGCTTTTCGGTAAATCGACTCCTGCGATGCGTGCCAATGTGCTTGCCTCCTTCTTATCCCTGCCGCTGTTTGTGCCGCCTGTTGATACAGATCACCCGGACAGTGCCCCTGCGCTTGATAATCCGGCAGTTGCGGCATATTTTTTTTACCGATGCTCTGACTTTCATGATCTCTCCTCGTCTATCCTACATCCGTAAACGGTTGTTATTCGGCATAAGCCGGTAATCATTTGCTCCGATAAGTAATCCGCCCGCGGGTCAGATCATACGGGGATAGCTCTACTGTCACGTTATCCCCGGGCAGGATCTTTATGAAATGCATGCGCATCTTTCCTGAAAGATGGGCCAGAATCTGGTGCTGGTTTTCAAGCTCAACTCTGAACATCGCATTGGGCAGTGTTTCAACCACCTTGCCCTGAACCTTAATCGGTTCTTCCTTTGTCATTCAAATCCCCCGCTTGCGGTTGTAATTTTACCCGTGCAGCCTGATGCAGGCTCACGCCTTCATTTTTTCCGGGTTATTGTTATCTTCGCCTTCTCTTTGCTGCATCAGCAGACATAAAGCCTTCGTAGTTCCTGGTTATCAAGTGGGATTCCACCTGGCGCACCGTATCAAGTGACACACCCACGACAATGAGCAGTGCGGTGCCGCCGAAGTAAAACGGTACGTTAAACTTTGTCATCAATATCGAAGGCAGCACGCAGACAGCCGAAACATACGCGGCACCCCCAAGCGTTATCCGGCTCAGCACTCTGTCAATGTAATCAGATGTCCGTTTGCCCGGGCGGATACCGGGGATATAGCCCCCGTGCTTTTTCATGTTCTCGGCAACGTCCTCGGGATTAAATACAATCGCGGTGTAGAAGTAGCAGAAAAACACTATCAGGCCGACAAATATCAACTCATATAAAAGCGATCCCGGAGAAAGCGCGGTCGTTATGTGCTGCATCCAGGTTATGTCCTCGAACAGCCCGGTGATGGTTGACGGAAACATTATCAGCGACGAGGCAAAAATAGGCGGAATAACACCTGCAGTATTAACCTTAAGAGGCAGGTGTGTACTTTGCCCGCCGTACATTCGTCTGCCGATCACACGCTTGGCATACTGAACCGGAATCCTTCGCTGGCCGAGTTCCATGAAGATTATAAATGCAAGGACGCCCACCATGAGTATTATCAGCAAAATAACCCCGAAGATGGCCATTTCGCCAGCTGTCATCATTTGGAATGTATTGCCCATTGCATTCGGCAGCCTTGCCACAATACCGGCGAATATAATCAGTGATATGCCGTTGCCGATTCCCCGCTCGCTGATCTGCTCGCCGAGCCACATTATAAATGCGGTACCTGCTGTCAGTGTAATCATCGTCATGAGCCTGAACGACCAGCCGGCCTCGAGCACGATCGGGGCGCCGCCCGGGGATGACATGTTTTCCAGCCCTATGCTTATGCCAAAACCCTGAATAAGACTCAGCACAATGGTTCCGTACCGAGTGTACTGGGTAATCTTTTTCCTGCCCTCTTCACCTTCCTTTGATAGGCGGTCAAGATACGGAATAACCACCCTGAGCAGCTGAAGAATAATCGAGGCACTGATATACGGCATGATTCCCAGGGCAAAAACAGAGAGCCTCTCCAGAGCACCCCCGGAGAACATGTCGAATATGCCGAATATTGTATTCTGCTGCCTGGCAAAAAACGCAGCCAGTGCGTCACCGTCCACACCGGGAGTCGGTATATGAACACCAATCCTGTAGACGGAAAGAAACGCCAGGGTGATCAGGATCCGGCGCCTGAGCTCGGGAATCTTGAATATGTTCTGCGCGCCCGCACCTGATACGGCCATGATTATGCCACCTCTACGCTGCCGCCTGCGGCCTCAACCTTCTGTCTGGCACTTTTGCTGACAGCCGAAACCTTCACGTCAACCGCAACATTGAGTTCCCCCTGTCCCAGCAGCTTGACCGGCTTTCTGCCGTTATTTACTATACCGGCGGCCTTCAATGCCTCTGCGTCAACGCTGGTGCCGGCCGAAAACCGGTTCAGGTCACGTGTATTGACGATGGAAAATTCCTTTTTAAACATATTGCGGAATCCCCGCTTGGGAAGACGCCGCTGTATGGGCATCTGACCGCCTTCATACCCGGGGCGGACCCCTCCGCCGGAGCGTGAATTCAGGCCCTTGGTCCCCCTGCCGCCTGTTTTGCCCTGACCCGAGGCCACTCCGCGGCCCAGGCGTTTACGGGATTTTTTGACACCTTTTCCGGGAGTCAGTTCATGCAGTCGCATTATTGCTTTTCCTCCACTCGAACCAGATGCGAGACCTTTTCGGCCATGCCGCGGATGGCCGGATTATCCTTCTTTTCCACGGTCTTGTGGATCTTGGTCAGACCCAGAGCCTTTAGTGTTCTGCGATGCTTCGGGGGTCGACCGTAATAGCTTCTAAGAAGCGTAATCTTCAGTGAATCGGCCATATGCCACAAGTCCTTATATAGAGAGTTCTTCAGCCTTTATACCGCGCTTTGCCGCCACCTTTTCCCTGCTCTGGAGCTGGGAAAGGCCTTCTATTGTAGCCCTTACCACGTTGTGAGGGTTGTTGGTGCCTATACATTTTGTCAAAATGTTGCGGATGCCAACTGCTTCCAAAACCGCCCTGACAGCGCCGCCGGCGATAACGCCGGTTCCCTTTCCGGCGGGCTTTAAAAACACCGAACCTGCCCCGAACTTACCGTTGACCTGGTAGGGAATCGTGCCTTCGACCAGCGGAACATCAATCATGGTTTTTCTGGCCTTTTCAACACCCTTGCGAATGGCTTCGGGAACCTCGTGGGCCTTGCCAAGGCCGAATCCGACCTTTCCCTGGCCGTCGCCCACTACCACCATGGCGCTGAAACTAAACCTTCTGCCGCCCTTTACAACCTTGGCCACGCGGCTGATGTGAACGACCTTGTCAATAAACAAGTTTTCGTCTGTTTCTTTCTTGAGCAAGGGATCGCCTCCTTATTACTTTTTAAAAATGCAGACCGTTTTCTCGTGCACCATCTGAGACCGCTTTTACCCGGCCATGGTACTTGTATCCGTTCCTGTCAAAGACCACGGTGTCAATGCCCTTCTCAGATGCCCGCTGTGCAACAAGCTTGCCTATTTCACCTGCAGCGGACTTCTTGTCTTCGAATCCGCCCTTGTCCCGGACCTGCTTTTCCATGCTGGAAGCAGCAACCAAAGTTTCACCGCGCACATCATCGATAACCTGTGCATATATATGCCGGGCGCTGCGGAAAACCGTAAGACGGGGGCGCTCCGGGGTGCCCCGCACCTTGGTGCGGATCCGTCTTTTCCGCTTGATGCGCATGGCCTGTCGTTTCTGTGTGGAACCCATGTTGTTAACCCTTGTAAATAAGTTTAAAGCTAAAGGCAAAATCTAGTAAAATTTGAAATCCTGATATCGAAATTCGAAGAAATACGGTTTTGGCACTTCGATTTTTTCCACCCGGTGACCCGTTATTTGGCGGTTTTGCCTGCCTTGCGCTGAATCTGTTCCTCTGCGTACTTCACGCCCTTGCCCTTGTAGGGCTCCGGCGGGCGCATTTTCCTGATAGATGATGCGGCAAAACCAAGACGCTCCTTGTCAATACAGGAAAGCCGAATGGTGCCCTTTTCCACCTGCGCATTCACCCCTTCGGGAAGTTCGAAATTAATGGGATGCGAATATCCGAGGTGCAGCTCTATTGTGTTGCCTTTTAGTTCTGCCCTGTAGCCGATGCCGTTGATCTCTAAGACGCGCTCGAAGCCGCTGCTTACACCTGTAATAATGTTTGCAACCTGAGCCCGGGTGGTACCCCACAGTGCCCTGGTTTTCTTGTCTTTTTTCTCCACTGTCACCGCTACCTGATCCTCGCTGATATCTATGTTCATATCCGGGTGGATGGGGCGGGTCAACGTTCCCTTGGGGCCCTCAGCGGTCAGCACTCCCTGACTGTATGTAATTTTGGTCTTTTCCGGTACCGGAATCGGTTTGTTGCCCACGCGAGACATTTTCTACTCCTTGACTACCAGATGTTGCAGAGGACTTCTCCGCCGATATTTTGCCTTTTTGCCTGTCCGTCGGTCATAAGCCCTTTTGAGGTCGAAAGCACAGCAACGCCGAGGCCGTTTAAAACCGGCTCTATCTCGCCGCTGCCGGCATATACCCGCTTGCTGGGCTTGCTGACTCTTTCCAGGCCGTCGATTACGTGCTTTTCACCGACTTCGTATTTCAAAAATACCCGCAGAATCCCCTGCTTGTTGTCTTTGATGAACTTGTAATTCTTGATGTAGCCTTCTTTTTTCATCACATCCGCCAGGGAAACCTTAATCCTGGAGCCGGGTATGTCCACGCTTTTATGTTTTGCCTGTCCGGCGTTTCGGATGCGGGTCAGCATATCCGCAAGTGGATCACTTAACATGGCCTACTCCGTATATTTCCAAAAAATTGTAAAGGAAAAAATGCATTTGCTTCTTTATCTTCCGGGTTTTCCGCTCTCTACCAGCTCGACTTTTTAACGCCCGGCAACAGGCCTTCCGAGGCCATATTCCGGAAGCATATCCGGCAAATGCCGAACTTGCGCATAAAAGCCCTGGGACGACCGCAGATAGGGCACCTGTTGTATGCCCTTACCTTGAACTTGGGTGTTTTCATTGCCTTCTCGCGAAGCGCCTTTTTCGCCAAACCTGATCCTCCTTATTTGCCGGGATCCCTGAGGGATCAACAAGCGTTATGCCTTTGAAAACATTTAATTGCGAAACGGCATGCCAAGCAGCCGAAGCAACTCTTTTCCTTCCTGGTTATTGCGTGCGGTGGTTACAATGGTGATATTCATCCCCTTTACTGAGTCCACCTGATCGTATTCTATCTCCGGGAAAATCATCTGCTCTTTGACTCCGAGGGTATAGTTGCCGTACCCGTCAAATGCCCTGCCGGAAACCCCGCGGAAATCGCGTACCCGTGGCAGTGCCACGTTGACCAGTCTTTCAAAAAAGTCATACATACGCTTGCGGCGCAAAGTAACCATGCAGCCGATGGGCATGCCCTCGCGGACCTTGAATGCTGCAACCGATTTTTTTGCCCTTGTCACAACAGGTGCCTGGCCGGTAATGGTCTTGAGTTCGCTCTGGGCACTGTCGAGAATCTTGATGTTCTGGATTGCTTCTCCAAGTCCCATGTTGACGACAATTTTATCCAGCCTGGGAACCTGGTGAATATTGCCATATTCAAAGGCTTCCTTGAGCCTGGTTATAACTTCGTTTTCATAGAATTCTTTAAGTGACATGAAATCCCCTCCGCTATGATCTGCTAGGTATCGAGCTGCTCACTGCATTTACCGCAGATCCGCACCTTTTTTCCGTCTCCGAGCCGAGTGGCCTTGATCCGGGTGGGCTTTGCGCATTTTTCGCATATAATCATCACATTGGACGCGTGAATAGGGGCCTCGCCCTCTATGATACCGCTCTGCCGGCTGTGGGGACCGGCTTTCTGATGCCGTTTGACGATATTGACGTTTTCAACCATAATTCGGTTGCTCTTGCGGTCCACGCTTATCACCTTACGGATCTTGCCGCGGTCTTTGCCGGCAACAACCTTAACCTTGTCATCTTTTTTGATGCGACACTTGACTTTTTCCATGAGCCGTTATCCCTCTCGGCCTTATTGATTTTTCCCTTTATACAAAACTGCTAAAGGACCTCCGGGGCCAGGGAAATGATTTTCATAAACCTGTGGGCCCGCAGTTCGCGGGCTACCGGCCCGAAAATGCGGGTTCCGATCGGTTCCCGGTTCTGGTTTATCAGCACCGCGGAATTCTCGTCAAACCTGATAAACGACCCGTCTATCCGCCGGATTTCCTTCTTGGTGCGCACAACCACCGCCTTGACCACATCGCCTTTTTTTACCTTGGAATTCGGAATGGCCTCTTTTATGGAGACCACGATAATATCGCCTATACTGGCATACCTGCGCCGGCTGCCGCCGAGCACTTTTATACAGTAGACCTCTTTGGCTCCCGAATTATCTGCAACAGACAACCTCGTTTCCGCCTGAATCATTTTCTATTCCCCTGTGATCATACCGCTTTTTCAAGAATCCGGCTCACCCGCCACCGCTTGCGGCGGCTCATCGGCTTTGATTCCGTTATAAGCACCCGATCGCCTATACCGCAGGTATTTTGTTCGTCATGTGCGGCGTACTTGGACCGACGCCTGATATATTTCTTGTAAACCGGATGAGTTACCAGCCTTTCGACCTGAACCGTGACGGTTTTGTCCATCTTGTTGCTAAGGACCCTGCCTTCGAGCTGCTGCTTTATACCTCTTTGTTTGCTATTCATGACCCAACCCGTCCACGCTATCTGATTTGTAAAGCTTGCTGACGTTTAACGGTCTTCACCCTGGCAATATCCCGCCTTACCTGCCGGATCCGCCTGGGATTTTCAAGCTGTCCTATTTTATGCTGAAAGCGCAGGTTGAAATAAGTCTCAACCAGCTCCTCAAGCTTGCTGTCGAGCTCTTCCGGACCCAGCCCATGCAGATCTTTGGCGCTCATGATATCTGACTCCTTTCGACAACCTTGGTTTTAATCGGCAGCTTGTGTGAAGCCAGCCGCAGGGCCTCGAAAGCAAGTTCCCTGGAAACTCCCTCCATTTCATACAAAATACGCCCTGGCTTGACAACTGCAACCCAGCTCTCCGGACTGCCCTTACCCTTACCCATGCGGACTTCCGCGGGTTTCTTGGTAATGGGCTTGTCGGGAAAAATCCGGATCCACATCTTTCCGCCGCGCTTGACCCTGCGGGTCATTGCAATACGGGCAGCCTCTATCTGGCGCGATGAAATCCATCCGCATTCCATAGCCTGCAGACCGTAGTCGCCGAAATTGAGCTTTGAGCCTCGATAGGCTTTGCCCTTCATCCGGCCTTTCTGCAGTTTTCTGTATTTAACCTTCTTGGGGGTCAGCATTTTTCCTACTCCTGTTGGTTACTGCCTGTCTGCAGGCAGCTGATCATCCTGAAGGATCTCGCCTTTGAAAATATAGACCTTAACGCCGATGGTTCCGTAAGTGGTCTCTGCCACAGCCTGCCCGTAATCGATGTCAGCTCTTAAGGTATGCAGGGGAATCCTGCCCTCCTTGTACCACTCAACCCTTGCCATTTCGGCGCCGCCAAGGCGACCGGAACAGATTATCTTTATACCCTTGGCCCCGAAGCGCATTGCTGATGCCACACATCGCTTCATGGCGCGGCGGAAAGCAACTCTTCTTACAAGCTGATTTGCAACGTTTTCCGCCACCAGCTGTGAGTCGAGTTCGGGCTTGCGCACCTCCTGGATATCAACCATGACCTCCGAGGATACCAGCTTTTCCAGTTCCTTTTTCAGCGCCTCGATTTCCGAGCCCTTCTTGCCGATAACAATGCCCGGCCGCGAAGCATGGATTCTGAGCTTGATCCGCCTGGAGGAACGTTCAACCTCTATTTTGGAAATTCCGGCATGATAGAGCTTCTTCTTTAAGAAGCGCCGGATCTTGTGGTCCTCGTAAACATAGCTGGGGTAATCTTTGCCTGCATACCACCGGGAATTCCAGGTTCGATTGATTCCCAGGCGCATGCCTATGGGATTTGCTTTCTGACCCAAACCACCTTCCTCCTTTTTATGCGCTTGCTTCGCCGACGATTACGGTTATATGGCTCGTTCGCTTCAAAATCCGGGTCGCTCTTCCCCTGGCCCGGGGACGGAACCTTTTGAGCATCGGCCCCTCGTTTACAATGACATTTTTGATAACCAGTGCGTCCACATCCAATCCTTCGTTGTGGTCCGCATTTGCCACTGCCGAGCGCACGATCTTTTCAACAATCCCGGCGGCTTTCTGCGGCATAAACTTAAGCTCGTTAAGCCCGGTTTCAACTGGCCTGCCCTTTACAGCCCCTACGAGTTTCCGCACCTTCTGAGGCGATATGCGCATATATTTCCCTGTCGCCTTCACATCCATATCCGCATCCTCGATTTATTTCTTCTTCATTTTGGATTTCTTGTCCCCGGCGTGTCCGTAAAACGTCCGGGTCGGAGAAAATTCGCCCAGCTTGTGGCCGACCATGTTTTCTGTGACAAATACAGGGATGAATTTTTTCCCGTTGTGCACAGCCAGGGTCAGGCCCACCATTTCAGGAATGATGGTCGAACGCCTGGACCAGGTTTTTATGACTTTTGCGCTGCGGGCCTCCTGGGAGGAAACCACCTTATCATACAGCTTGGGTTCCACATACGGCCCTTTTTTCAACGAACGCGGCATAAATATCGCTCCTGCTTAGCCCTGATCTTTTAATGGATGCAGTCAGTCAGGCAAACTTTTCTACTTTCGCCTCTTTACAATCAACCGGCTGCTCTGTTTGCTACGCTTGCGGGTACGCAGACCCTTGGTTGGCTTGCCCCATGGCGTGCAAGGATGCCGTCCGCCCGAGGACCTGCCTTCACCGCCTCCCATGGGATGATCCACCGGGTTCATTACCACGCCCCGTGTGCTTGGCCGCCGGCCGAGATAACGCTTCCTGCCGGCCTTTCCGAGTGAAATATTTGAATGATCAGCATTTCCAAGCTGGCCTATTGTGGCGCGGTTGACCACAAGAACCATTCTGACCTCGCCGGAGGGAAGCTTTATAGTGGCATAGCGTCCCTCCTTTGCCATGAGCTGGGCAAAGGCGCCCGCACTTTTTACAAGCTGGCCTCCCCTGCCGGTACGAAGCTCCACGTTGTGCACGAACGTTCCAAGGGGAATCTGACTCAAAGGCAGGCAGTTTCCGGGACGAATTTCCGCTTCAGATCCCGACATTACGGTTTGCCCCACTGCAAGTTTTGCGGGAGCCAGAATGTAACGCTTTTCACCGTCAGCATAATGCAGAAGGGCTATACGCGCTGACCGGTTCGGGTCATATTCAATACCCGCAACCTTTGCCGGAACCCCGTCCTTGTCGCGCTTGAAATCTATTACCCGGTAATAGCGTTTTGTTCCCCCGCCCCTGTGGCGCGTTGTGATCCTGCCATTGACGTTTCTTCCACCGGATTTTTTTACCGGCTTGAGCAGGCTTTTTTCAGGCTCGCTCTTTGTTATTTCCGAGAAGGTCGAGTAAGTCTGAAATCTGCGTCCCTGGGACGTTGGTTTTACTTTTCTAATCGCCATTGGTCGTCACCTTCTTTTATGCGCCTTCGAAAAATCTGATCCGGCTTCCCGGCATAAGAGTCACGATAGCTTTTTTCCAGTCCTTGCGTTTGCCGAGTATCCGTCCCCGGCGCTTGACCTTGCCCTTGACCCGCATTGTCCTTACGGACTTTACCTGGACCTCGAAAATATTTTCCACCGCCTTGCGGATCTGAACCCGGTTAGCAGAAGGAAGAACCTCAAAAGCAACCTTGTTTAACTCCTCTTTCTCGATATTGCTCTTTTCCGTGTCAACCGGACCAATTATAATGCTGTAGTCATTCATGCCGCAAGCCTCCCCTCGATACCCTTGATCGACGGTTCCAACAAAACCAGCGTCTTGTGGTTCAATATATCGTAGACGTTTAACCCCTCGACCCGCAGCACCTTGACGCCCGGAATGTTCCTTGAGGAAAGTTCCAGTTTTTCGTCTTTTGAATTTATAACGATGAGGGGCTTTTCAAGTGCCAGACGCTCTATAACCGATGCAACGGCCTTTGTCTTTACCTGATCTAGTTCGAATCCGTCAAGCACTATTATTTCATTGTCCCTTAACTTCGACGACAACGCCATTTTAAGCGCCAGGCGCCTGACCTTCTTGGGCACCTTGTATGAATAATCCCGGGGATCAGGGCCGAATACCACGCCGCCGCCCCGCAGAAGCGGGCTCTTGATATCTCCCCTGCGGGCCCTGCCGGTGCCCTTCTGGCGAAACATCTTGCTTGTGCTGCCCTTTACCTCGGAGCGCCGTTTTACCTTTGCCGTGCCCTGGCGCCGGTTTGCAAGCTGCATCCGCACAACCTGATGCAGCACGGTGTCTTTCACCGCGACGTTGAAAATCTCCTCGGCAAGCTCGACTTCCGAAACCGTTTCTCCCTGTATATTTTTGACATCCACCACAGCCATGGTCTCCCTCTTTACATTGCATCCGGCTTGATACCGCGCCCCGGCCCGTCCTTGGCCGGCTGGCCCCCCGGCGACTAAGACTTGCCGGCTTTGCTTATTTCTATAATTGCATTCTTCGGACCGGGGACTGCTCCCTTTACAAGGATCAGGTTCTGCTCCGGGCGGATATCCACCACTTCAAGGTTGCGCGTGGTCTGGCGCTTGTTGCCGTAGCGGCCGGGCATTTTTTTGCCCTTGGCTACTTTCGAGGGCCACGCGCTCTGGCCTATGGCGCCGGGAATCCGGTAACAGCGGCTGCCATGGGTCTTTCTACCCTGACTGAATCCGTGGCGCTTTACCACACCTGCAAATCCCCTGCCTTTTGTCTTTCCTGCGATATGGAGCTTGTCTCCCACCGAAAACATTTCCAGGGTGACTTTCTGGCCGGCCTCGTAGTCATCAGGGTTATCGACCTCGAACTCGCGCAGCCTGGCAAAGCCGGTTCCGCCGCTTTTTCCGAAGTGTCCCTGCAGCGGCATGGTGAGCCGCTGTTTCTTTTTCTCCAGATACCCGAGCTGAAGGGCATTGTATCCGTCATTTGCCCGGGTCTTGATCTGTGTCACCGTGCAGGGGCCGGCTTCAATGACCGTTACCGGAAGATACCGGCCGTCACTTGAAAAGTAGCCCGTCATCCCGAGTTTTTTTCCTAGTAATCCATTGCACATTTCCGTCACCCAGCCTTATTCCTACAGTTTGATATCCACATCAACGCCCGGAGACAGGTCCAGCTTCATCAGTGCATCCACAGTCTGCTGAGTGGGATCCTGAATATCTAAAAGCCGCTTGTGCGTTCTTACCTCGAACTGTTCTCTGGACTTCTTATTGACATGCGGAGACCGCAGCACAGTGTACTTGTTGATCCTTGTGGGCAGGGGAACAGGACCCACCACCCTGGCGCCGGTCTTTTTCGCGGTATCAACTATGTCCCGGACTGATTGATCCAGCAGGCGGTGATCATATGCCCTCAGCCGGATTCGGATCTTGGTGTTTGTAATCATGGCAATCCTGTACCTATTCTATGATTTCACTTACCACGCCGGCGCCCACAGTTCGGCCGCCTTCACGTACTGCAAACCGCAGACCCTCTTCCATGGCAATCGGGGTGATCAGC
>JAWLEU010000008.1:0-26317 GCA_041685965.1 Desulfosalsimonas sp. | reverse complement strand
TCATTGATGCATTTAGGGTTTTGGTCATTGGTTCGAATTTCGAGCTTCGGATTTCGGATTTCCTGAACGAAAACCTGGTTTTCGTTCAGGCACTAAATAATTGAAAATGCCTTGAGATATTCCCTGACACAGTTGAGGGTGCCCACAAACATGCGGGAGCCTGTAAGCACTGTAAAGACGTCATCCCTGTTGCCGCAGGCCTCTGCAAACTCAGGTCCTATTACCGCAGCCGGGTCTCCGGCGTCAGGGTTGTTGTTCATGGCGGTCAGGTAGTTGTCAAATCTTTGTTTGATAAGCTCGAAGTAATCAATTTCCTGACCGGTCATAAGGCCCGCGGTTTCCGAGAGGCTCTGAGAGAACTCCCTCACCGTGTTCCAGTATGCTTCCATGAGAGGTGTTTTGTGGGGGCTGTTTTCCAGCAGATATGCCGCAGACCAGCCCACGGTGATTATTTTTAAAACCGGCAGCTCGTATTCCACCGCCGATGCCTCGATATCCGCGGATTCGGGCAGTCGGGCCATGAGTTCTTTTACATCCTCGCGGTCAACTGCAAAGTTGAAAAGATCCTCGCCCGCCTTTTCAATAGCGTTTTTCCCGCCGCCCTGTTGCTGGTTTTCTTTTTTTTCCATGATCCTTCTTTTTTTGCCTTTTGTTTTTCGCGCAGTCTTTTTCAAGACAAATACAGGCTGGCAGGAAAGTTGTCAAGCAGGGCATGAAGGGGGTCGGCTATAAGCTTATCCGCCTTTGTCAAATCCCGGGGCCAGGCCGTCTGATTCCTGCTGTCCGGGTTCCGGGATGCTTCCGTCCGGATAGGGGGCGGCGTCGGTTGGAAGGGCTTCATCTTTCTGATCCAGGCTTAAGTCGAATCCGCGTGTTTTTGCCTCGTATTCAAATGAATCCCCCGGCCTCAGCCGCAGGGAGTTCATGGGTGTGACCACTATGGCCGCCTGGTTGTATACCGGGCAGGCATGCTCGCAGTGACCGCATCCAGAGCATTTGTCCTCTATAACATGGGGCACCGGATATGGAAGATCAGGCCGTTTTTCAAATTCCAGGGCGCCGTATGGGCATGCCTCGTCGCAAACCATGCAGCTTTTTTTATATTCCCAGGCCAGGCACTGCTGGCGGTAAATAACTGCAGTGCCGATTTTGGCCCATACGCGTTCTTTTTGTGCCAGGGTCTGTATGGCGCCTGTGGGGCAGGCATGCCCGCAGGCGGTGCAGGTTGGATCGCAGTATTTTCTCCTCGGCGTCACTGAAGGAGAAAACACCGCCAGCAGCCCTGCACTGAACCAGATCGGCTGAAGGGTGTTTGTGGGGCAGGCTGCCATGCACTGGCCGCATCTTACGCAGGCCGCCAGAAATTCAGGTTCCGGAAGGGCCCCTGGGGGACGGATAAGCCGTGCAGGGCTTACCACTCCCTTGTCAGATTCGTCTGTCGCCACCACATTAAGACCGGTGAGCGCAACCGCTGCAGTGCCGGCGCCTGCAAGCCCGGAGAACATGAAACGGCGACGCTCCGGGGAAGCCGGCTCCGGGGAATCAATTGCTTCTGCCGGGCCGGTGCTGAATGTCACCGCGTCTTTGGGGCAGATTTGCGAACATGTGCGGCAGGCTATGCATTCCGTGTGGGCAGTGTTTTCGGGCGATTCCGGATCAATGGCTCCCATCGGACATCCGCGGGCGCATATTCCGCAGAGGTTGCAGTCCGGGCTGACCCGTCTGCGTACGACCGGCTTTTTTGAAACCAGGGCAAGCAGGGCTCCCGAAGGGCACAAATACCTGCACCAGAATCTCGGGGTTAATGCTGCCCCTGCAAATACCGCTGCAAAAAACAGCAGCACGAATATCTGGGTGGTGTATCTCGGAGTAGGGATTTCGGCAAACATAAGTGCGCGGAAATCCATAAAACTGGCTATGGGATACACGGCTGAAACAGCAGTGTTTGAAACAAGAAGCACAACCGGGTAGATAACCAGCCCGTAAAACCTCGTGATAAGTGAGAGAGGCGCAGCCCAGAAAGCAAATGTCACACCTGCAAGTGCGGATCCTGCAGCAAAGGCGAGAACATAATATTTCAGCCGTACAGAAATCCGGCCGTTTGCTCCGCTCGTTTTGCGGCGCCGGGAAAAACAGGCATCTGCTGCATCTATGGTGGTTCCCATGGGGCATATGTACCCGCAGAATATCCTGCCGAAAAACAGGGCGGAAACCACAACCACAAGTGCCGGCAGAAATGCCCACAACAGACTGCGTCCTGCAAGGGCGGCGGCACCTACAAGGGCAGGATCCATTCTCAGAAAAAGATCCGAGGCGGCAATGCTGCCGGAAAATGCAAGGGCCAGCAGAAAGATCACCAGGCAGAGGGCCCGGGCGGTAGTGCGGAATCTCATTTTTCAGACAGAGGTTTTGCCGATCTTTAGGTTTTCGATATCCATCCTGCCGAGTTTGCGCTGGTGAGCCATGCGGATGTGCTTTATCTGGTCCGGGTTGTATCTGTCTCCGTACCATTCAAATGCAGATACCGTGTATGCGTCTGCCGCCACCATATCTGCCGATGCAATTATGGTCTCGGGTTCGAGAACCCTGCCTGGACCTGACGGCCCTCCCGATGACAGCACTCGCGAGGCGTCTATGACTGTGAGCTGAGGGGTGAGAAGGGATGCAAGGTCTGTTATGCTTTCGTGGAGATCAAGTCTGTGCATTACCCGCCTGTTGGATATCAGCCCCATCATTCCCTTCATTGAAAGGCTCACTCCCGCACCGGAATGAGACTTTGCAACAGGGGCGGCAATAAGGACGTCCGCGTTTAAGACCTCTTTCATCACCTCTGTTTTTTTAAGGCTTCCTGCTCCCTTGATTTCCACCTCGGAGAAGCGCGATGGATCGGTTACAGTCCTTGCCATGCCTTTTTCAACAGAGTCGCAGGCAGCTCCTATGCCGGAGTTTTCAATGCATTTTTCCGCCGGCCTCAAAGGGTTGTCCAGTACAAGCACCCGGTCGGCGCCTGCTTTGCGGCACATTTCAGCCAGAGTCCTTATTACCTCCGGGTGGGTGTTGGAGGCGCGCTCAGGGCCGGTGTCAAAGCTCATGTTGGGCTTGATAACAACGCGGTTCCCCTTTTTTACAAACCTTTCAATTCCCCCGAGCATTTCAACGGCCTTTTTTACGGCCGGCTCGATACCGCCCTTTACCACAGATATGTCAGGGCTTTTCTGCTGCGCCGGCAGAGCTGACGGAAAAAGCATGGATGCTCCTGCAAACAAGAGCATTCCCTGCAGTTGTCTCAAAAAGCTCCGTCTGTCCATTTTATTCATGGTCCCCCTCCTGTTTTGATCACAAATCCCCGCAGAACAGTTTCTGCAGCAGCCCGTGATATATAACGGCGGCCTGTTCCACCTGCGGGAAGGATACTGATTCGTCGTGTACGTGGGCGTTTTCAAGCCGCCCGGGGCCCAGGACTATTGGTTTTATGCCTGCAGCCCAGAGCTGGTTCGCATCAGAGTGGCTCCGGAAATCCCCGCTTTGCCAGCCTATGTCTGCGTCCGTGTATACATCCCTTATGGCCTCTACAACCCGGCCTTTTTCAGGCAGGCGGTATCCCGCATCTATGGTTTCGATATGAAACCGGGTCTCTATTGCGGAATCGCCCGACCCGGTAGGAAGGCAGGCTTCTTCGAGCTCCGTTACTATTTCGCCGATGGCCGCGTCAGGGGGCAGATGCACATCCAGCCAGGCCTCGCACCTGTCCGGAACCGTGAGTCCCGACCTGCTGCTGTAAAGATCCCGGAAGTTGTAGACAAGCTCCGGGCGCTGCTCGCGCATGTAATGGGAAATCCGAAGCATCATTTCCAGCAGAACCTCTATGGTGTTCTGCCTGTTGTTGGCAAGCGATGCATGCAGGCGTTTCCCGGTGCTTGCCATCTGGGTTTCCAGGTACCCGTAGCAGCCAAGGCAGGCAACCAGGTTGGTGGGCTCACCGATAACAGCCCAGGGGAAGTGGTAGTCTTCTATTAAGCGTGCGGCTCCGTCGCCGTTTTCCTCCTCGCCCACCACCAGGCACAGGGCTGCAGGCACCCTCGGTCCGCAGGCGTTTCTTATCTGTACAAACGCCTCCACCATGGCCGCGCACCCGGATTTCATGTCAGCTGCACCCAGCCCTGAAACGGTGTCTTCGTCTTCATGAAAGCCGTAGTCTTCAATGTCGTATGCGGTTATGGTGTCCACGTGGCCTATCAGCGCGATTTGCGGGTCTTCGCCTTCGGGCATCGCCACGAGATTGTACCTGGTCTCATCCACCTGCTGGGATTCTGCGGAAATCCCGTTTTTTTCCAGATATTGCCTCAGGTAATCAAGGATGTCGTTTTCCTTGCCCGAGGGGCTGTAGATGTCTATCAGGCGGCTGAGAAGATTCTTGAGCCTTTGCGTGCTGAGCATTAAAGTACCGTTTAACTCCCCTGATCGCGCCTTTTCATGCGCTGGCGCTCCTGGTCGAGGTTCATGGTCAGGTAAACGTGCTCCTGCGGGTTTCCAAAGCCCTGGTGTTTGAAAAAGCCTATTGCAGGGTCGTTGTCAGCCTCCGTATCCACCACCAGGATGCGGACCCCGTCATGGAGCATTATGGATTTGAATCTGTAAAAAAGGCGTTCTGCAATTCCGGCGCGCTGGTATTCGGGCAGAACCCCCAGCCACAGTAAATAGCCGTACTTCCAGGCAGAGCGGTTTTTGTTAATGGTGGTCCCGAGGGCAAAGCCGATTATTTCACCTTCATGCTCGGCCACAAGGCAGTACTCTGTGTCGCTGTAAAACAGATCCGCCACCTCGTATTCATCCCAGGCGCGGTAGGTGTTTGGCGCCTTTCTGGCCACAAACAGTTGTTCTCCGAGATGGAAAACATCGCCCAGGTCGTCTATTGTCATTTCGCGGATTTTAACCGCCTGCTTCTTTGTTTTGGCTGGCTGCGAACTGCCTGACTCAGCGACTTCTGCCATGGATGACAAAAACTCCTTTCTTTTTGAATGTTTTAAAACCAGAGTCATTTAATCTTTCCCGCCTTAATAAGGATTTAAACCCCCGGACTGTGGTGAAGGACCCGGAAAAGCCTGACCACTTGTATGGTTCTGAAGCTGTTTTGAATTCGAATTTGTTTTGATATTCGTGCTTCGAATTTCGGATTTATCCCCTTTAATTTATCCATCCTTTTGCAGGAAGGCTGCCCGGAGCCCCCCGCTTTGTGGATTGAAGGCCCATCAGTCTACCGGTTGTTTTCAGGTAACATAAGCATTAAACTGCCGCCGGCAAACCGGTTCAGGCATCTTTTTGCTGTTTTGCCGGCCCGCTGCGGGCCAGAATATTTTCAAGCGCGTCGACAAAGTTTACCTGGCCGGGGTTGATTTTTTCCCGGGCGCGATCCAGGTCAAACCATTCAGCCCGGTCCACTTCGTAAAACTCCTTTATGCGCCCTGACCCGGGCGGCCACTGCATTGAAAAGGTGTTTGCCGAAACCGCGGCCGGATCGCAGTCTCCTTCAAACGCCCAGGCGTATATCCTTTTTCCGCTTTTAAGGCGGATTTGCCCGAGTTCAACAGGGTTTTCCATAACCGGCGGAAATCCGAGTTCCTCTTCGAATTCGCGCCTGGCTGCGGCCATCGGCTCTTCGCCTTCAGGGTCGTATTCACCCTTTGGAATCGACCATGCGCCTGCATCCTTGTTTTTCCAGAAAGGCCCGCCGGGGTGTACAAGCAGAACCTGGACCCGGCCCTGTTTTTTTCTGTACATGAGCAGCCCTGCAGATGTGGGGGCCATTGTTTAACCCTCCGGGTTCGCAGGAAAATAAAATCCCCGCAGCCTTCCAAATGGGTCCTGCAAAAACGGTTGTTTTATCTATTATCATAGCGCACGCCGAAAGTGAATACAACCCGCCGTTCAATGAAATGCTCAAAATTGACTTGCAGGGACACCCAGGGTAGGGATTGGTTTTTGAGCCGACATTGAGCGCTTGCGGTCAGGAGCAAAAAACTGATCCCGACCGCAGGGTTTCCTTCCTGCAAAAATGCCTTGAAAAGAGAACGAACGTTCGTTATTTTGCCTGAAATTTGTCACGCAAACCGGAAAAACCGATACATCAAGGAAAAATTTTGACAATGAAGATCCTGGTAGCAAACAGAGGCGAGATCGCGGTGCGTGTCATCCGGGCGGCGGCAGAGCTGAACATGGGCACTGTGGCGCTGTATTCCGAAGATGACCAGGAATCGTTTCATGTGCAGCTTGCAGATGAAAGCGTTGCTTTGAAGGGAAAGGGGGCCTCGGCCTACCTGGACATGGAGCAGATTACAGGGGCTGCCCTGGATCTGGACTGCAGCGCGGTTCATCCGGGCTACGGGTTTCTGGCTGAAAATACCAGGTTCGCAGAAAAATGCGAAAATGCGGGAATCAGGTTTATCGGCCCTTCCAGTCAGGATCTGGATCTTTTCGGAGACAAGGCCCTGGCAAGGCAGCAGGCGGAAAAATGCGGAATCAGGCTGCTTGATGCAACAGCCGCGCCTGTAAGCCTCCAGGAGGCAGCGCGGTTTTTCAAATCAACAGGGCCCGGCGGGGCAGTTATGATAAAGGCCCTGGCCGGCGGGGGCGGCCGCGGCATGCGCGAGGTCCATGACATGGAAGAACTGGAGCGGGCTTTTGAAGTATGCCGATCCGAAGCAGAGTCGGCTTTCGGAAGCAAAAGCCTCTATGCCGAGCGCCTGATTCCCAACGCGCGCCACATTGAAGTCCAGATAATAGGAGACGGAAAAGGAGGGGTCAGCCACCTGTGGGAGCGTGAGTGCACGCTGCAGCGCCGCAACCAGAAAATAATCGAGGTAGCCCCGAGCCCGGCGGTCAATGAGGAGCTCCGGACCGAAATGGCGGCAGCGGCTGTCAGGCTGGCTGAAAGCGTTAACTACAGGAGCCTTGGAACCTTTGAATTCCTGGTTGATGCGGATGCTGAAAATCCGGAGGAATCTTTTTATTTTCTCGAGGTAAACCCGAGGCTGCAGGTTGAACATCCTGTAACAGAAGAGGTCACGGGCGTTGACCTGGTGCGCTCCCAGATTGAAATCGCATTCGGGGCATCACTTGCAGACCTGGGACTTTTGCAGGACAGCATCGGCCGGCCGCTGGGATATGCCGCAGAGCTGCGCGTGAACATGGAGGAGGTTTGCGAAAACGGGGATATCTGTTCTTCTGCAGGTACCCTGAGGGTTTTTGAACCTCCCATGGGACCCGGGGTCAGAGTGGACACTTTCGGCTATTCAGGCTACGAGACCAACCCGGGTTTTGACTCGCTTCTGGCAAAGCTGATCTGCCACAGCAGGTCCGCGGATTATGCGGACGTACTGGCAAAGGCACGTCGGGCCCTGCGCGAATTCAGGGTGGAAGGGGTTTGCACCAATATAGTTCTTCTCCAGAATCTCGTAAGGCATCCGGATGTTATAGCCAACCGAGTAAACACCCGCTTTGTGGAAAGCCATCTGGAAGAGCTTCTCCAGCCTGTAAAAGATCAGTACCTTATGCCCGGATCAGGCACGGAAAAAACAACTCACGAGCCCGGGGATGACGGAAAGCCGCCTGAGGCGGATCCTGAGGCACCTGAAAACACGGTTGCAGTAGCCGCAAACATGCCAGGCACGGTTGTGAGCATAGAGGCTGAAGAAGGCGGCAGGGTGCACGAAAAACAGTCGGTTGCGGTAATAGAGGCCATGAAAATGCAGCACGTGGTTGAAGCCGGTGTAAGCGGCGAGATCCGCCGGATATGCGCGATGCCGGGCGATAATGTATACAGGGGCGTGCCCCTTATGTTTATCGAGCCCATGGATGTGGATGCTTCTGAGACCGGCGCTGAAAAGCAGACGGATCTGGATGAAATAAGGCCCGACCTGGCAGAGGTCCTGGAGCGCCAGCGGGCCTGCACCGACGAGGCCAGGCCCGGGGCCGTGGAAAAGCGCAGGAAATCCGGGCAGCGCACAGCCAGGGAAAACATCGAAGACCTCGTGGACGAAGGCAGCTTTATAGAGTACGGCGCCCTTGCTGTTGCCGCCCAGCGCAGGCGCAGATCGCTCGGGGAATTGATTGAAAAAAGCCCTGCAGACGGACTGATCACGGGCATCGGCACGGTAAACGGGGATGTGTACGAAGAGGAAAAATCAAGGTGTATGGTGCTTGCATACGACTATACCGCCATGGCGGGCACCCAGGGAGCGTTTAACCACCGCAAGACCGACCGTATGCTGCACCTGGCAGAGCAGTGGCTCGTGCCGGTGGTGCTCTTTGCGGAAGGCGGCGGGGGCCGTCCCGGGGACGTGGATGCAATGGAGCTTAGGGTGGCGGGGCTTGATCTTGACTCTTTTACCAGGTATGCCTCCCTGAGCGGCCTGGTGCCGCTGGTGGGTATTGTATCCGGCTACTGTTTTGCCGGAAACGCCACACTTCTTGGATGCAGCGACGTGATAATCGCGGCTGAGAACGCAAATATAGGCATGGGCGGTCCGGCCATGATCGAAGGAGGAGGGCTGGGAAAATGCCGGCCGGAAGATATAGGCCCGACAGATGTGCAGGCCCCGAACGGGGTGATTGACATACTGGTCAAAGATGAGGCCGAAGCCGTGAGTGCTGCAAAAAAATACCTGTCTTACTTTCAGGGAGATGTTTCCGACTGGCAGTGCCCGGATCAGAGGCTTCTTCGAAGGGCGGTCCCTGAAAACCGCCTTCAGGCATACAATGTAAGAGACGTAATAGACACCCTTGCAGACACCGGATCCGTGCTGGAGATCAGGCGTCAGTACGGGGTCGGTATAATCACCGCTTTTATAAGGATCGAGGGGAGAGCCTTCGGGCTGGCGGCAAACAACTGCTGGCATCTGGGAGGCGCGATTGACGGGGATGCTGCGGATAAGTCCGCCAGGTTCATGAAGCTCTGTGACGCTTTCGACATACCCATGGTTGTGCTGTGCGATACGCCGGGGTTTATGGTGGGCCCGGAGGCGGAAAAAAGTTCCCAGGTAAGGCGGTTTGCCAGGATGTTTGTGACAGCAGCAGGGGCCACCATACCGGTTTTTTCCGTGGTTCTGCGCAAGGGCTACGGCCTGGGCGCCATGGCAATGGCTGGCGGCGGCTATCACAGGCCTGTGTTTAACATTTCCTGGCCCACCGGAGAGTTCGGCGGGATGGGCCTGGAAGGGGCTGTCAAGCTCGGGTTTAAAAAGGACCTTGAAGCGGAAAAAGACCCGGAGGAGAGGCAGAAGCTGTATGACAACCTGGTTAAAATGGCCTACGAGCACGGCAAGGCCATAAACATGGCCTCGTTTCTGGAAATCGATGACGTAATCGACCCTGCAGATACAAGGCACAGGATCATAAGGGGGCTTTCATCACTTCCTGCCCCGGGCCCTCGTACCGGAAAGAAGCGGCCTGATATTGACACCTGGTGACGGTCAGGTGTTTTCAGTGGACTCGTGGATTCCCATGAACCTCTGATTGCCCCTGATCATCTGCCTTACTGTTTTTACGTATTCCATTCCTATTTCTGAATATTTTTCAAGGCCGCCGGCCATGTAATGGCCGTCAGGCTCGCCGCCGGCCAGGCGCATCCGGTAGCGCTCTATTCTGAGATCCTTGTATGCAGGGTGGGAATTTAAGTTGCGTATGTAGGTGCGCACCGAATCTTCAACGTCATCGAAACGCTGTACCTCGTATGTTGCTCCTTCCGGGCGCCTGCGCGGAACCAGGCCGCATCCCGGGTTAAAGCACCACTGGCCGAACAGGTTGTTTCCTTCGCGGGCAAAATAAGATGTTCCCCAGGCGGATTCCTTTGCCGCCTGTATCAGGGCAAGGTCCACGGGGATCTTGTCAACGTGGATCAAAAGATCCCTGAAAAACGAAGTGCCGTCTGAATAATCAGTTTTTACCCGGTATTTTTCGGCAAGTTCATTGAGGCGCTTTTTTTGATCAGGCTCAGGTTCTTCGCCTTTCTGAAATTCCTGCCATCTTGCAAGCACGTACGCCCTTTCCTTTAAAACCCCGTGGTTTTCCTTGCGGATAATCGGGCGCAGGAAATTGAAAAATTCCTTCTTTTTTGTTTCAGAGTCCTCGTATTTGGTAAAGTCAGGAAGTTCGGTGTTTATGTTGTCAGGCAGGGGTTTTGTTGATCTGCGGGTTGCCTGGTTTTCTGCCGACTCTGCCCGGGACACGCTTTTTGAGTCATCATCGAGAGGGGGCAGATCCACCTGTCCCACAAGTTCATCCGGATCCGGACCGTTTTGCTGATCATCCCTGGTGCATGAAGTTAAAAACGCGCCTGCGGCAAAAACAATGCATACAGCCAAAATGCCGAGTTTTTTCCCAACTGATGTCATGATTTCTCCAGCAATATGTCCGGTCATGTTTTTTTCGAAAATATCCAAACTGAGTTATCTTCAAAATCATAACTCGTTTGATCATTTTTTCAAGCCATTTTGCATTGCGTGCATGCGTTGTTTTAACGCATAACCCCGGAAATAAAAGATATTCAGGATTCCGGTCAAGGTTTCCGGGATGCGTCCGGCGGTTTGCTTCTGAAATCTGATGAACATCTGAAATCGGATGAACTTGAAAAAAGCTTTAATCCGGATTAAGTTTAGCAAATCCGCATGCAGTATTTCCGGCAAATCAATCTGAGAGGTCATATGAAAACAAAGATTTTGTTTTATTTAGTTTTTGCCTTTTTCCTGTTCTGGGCACCGTGGGCTGCGCTCAATGCGGCTGGTGCAGGAAGCGCATCCGGGCAATCCCCGGACGGCGAGCAGATAAGGGCTTTTATCTACCATCATTTCGGCAAAGAAGACAAGTATCCTTCCACAAGCGTTTCAATGAGCCAGTTCGAAGATCACCTGCAATACCTCAGTGATAATGACTATACAGTCATGACGCTCGGCGAGGCCCTGGATCTTTTGTATTCAGACAGCCCGCTTCCCGTAAAAACCGCTGTGCTGACCATGGATGACGCTTATAAGTCCATTATGGAAAATGCCGTGCCGGTTCTTGAAAAATACGGCTACAAGGCCACTGTTTTTGCTCCCACAAGCCATATCGGCGGTTCCAATTATCTGAGCTGGAAGCAGCTTGAAGAACTTGATGAAAAGGGTTTTGAAATCGCCAATCATTCGCATTCACACGAGTATTTCCTCAATCACCCGGAAGACGAGGTGGCGGAAAGGTTCGAGGATGACCTGGAAATGTCGCATGCGCTGTTTAAAAAGCATCTGGGCGTGGTTCCGGATCTTTACGCCTATCCCTTTGGTGAATATCATCCCGGCATAATAGATGTGCTGAAAAAACACGGCTACCGGGCGGCTGCAGCACAGAAATCAGGGGTGATATACGAAGGCAGCGACAGGTTCCTGCTGCCAAGGTTTCCCATGAACGTGAACTACGGGAAAATGGAGAGTTTCAAGGAAAAAACAGCCATGAACGCCCTGGGAGTGGTAAAGACAGAGCCGGAAAACCCTGTGGTTTCCCAAAACAATCCGCCGGAACTCAAGCTTTCGGTCAAAAACAGCGACGTTAATTTTGACAGCATCCAGTGTTTTGTAGGCGGGCAGCCGGACTGCACAGTGGAAACCAGCAGCAAAAACGGAACTGTTGAGATCCGGGTCAATTCGGAAAAAAAGCTTGCCTCCAGACGACCCCTGTATACCATCACTGCACCCTCCGGCGACGGGTCAGAGTGGTTCTGGTATTCTTATCTGTGGATTATGCCTGAATACGGTGAATAAGGAGTCCATGGTTTTTGAATTTTCTTGATTCCGGGCGGGGATGTAATCTATATTACGGACATGAAACCGGACATTCATTGCCTTGTCCTTTTTCTTGGTAGCTTTTATTCCGGGGTATAAAGCGGACATAAAACCGGAAACGTTTAACGGGGGAGGCACATGAGTGGTTTTTCTTTAAATCCTCCGATTCCAGCCCATCGGCTGGGGGAGCTCAAGGACGCATCCCAGGAAGTGATTGTTTCATCCGCCGCGCTCGAAGGCAGGATTGCCGGGCAGACCGCAAGGGCCCTTGGAGACAGGCTCAGGTTATTAAATTCATATTATTCAAACCTGATAGAGGGCCACAAAACCACTGTCACGGATATTGAGGCAGCCCTTAATAAAAAATTCTCCAAAGACACCCAGAAGCGCTATGCGCAGCAGCTGTGCGCCGCCCATGTGGAAACCGAAAGACAGTTCATGCGCGAAATCCTGGAGGATCCGCCGGAAAATATATGCTCATTTGATTATGTCTCGCGCCTCCACAAGTCATTTTATGAAAGGCTGCCTGAAGAACACCGGTTTACGCACAGCAGCGGCGGATTTACCGAACACCGGGCCATGCCCGGCCAAATGCGCGACAAAGAGGTGTCCATGGACGGGGGGCGGACTTCGCACGGCCCGTCTGCAGGCGAGCTTGCGGAAAAATACCGGGAATTTGCCGGGCTTTACAATCCAAGCAATTTCCACGGGGATGAAAGGCTTATAGCTGCTGCCGCTTCCCACCACAGGCTCACCTGGCTGCATCCCTTCAGGGACGGAAACGGAAGGGTGGCGCGCCTTTTTTCCGGGCTTTACATGGCGGCGGCAGGTATCAACCGCGCCAACCTTTGGTCGCTTTCCAGGGGCTTTTCCAGGGATAAGCAGTGGTACATGACCAACCTGCAGTCTGCTGATTCCCCCGATTCCGAAGGAACGGGTTTTGATCAGGCTTTTTTCGCGGATTTCTGCATGTTTTTCCTTGAAACCTGCCTGGACCAGGTACGTTTCATGGAAAAAATTCTGGCGCTCGACAGGATAGATGCCAGAATAGACGGTTATATCAAAGACAGGGAAAAAGCCAGGGGCGCGCTTGCCCCTCTGGACCCCAGGGCGGGAAGGCTTTTAAAGGCCCTTTTTTTTCGCGGCGAGATCCCCAGGGCCGAGGCCGGCCCTGTAATGGATATGGGCCATCAGAGCAAAAGAAACGCCAGGCGCATAGTCAGCCGCCTGATCGCTGAAGGGCTCGCGGTCTCGGAATCCCACAGGGCGCCTTTGAGAATAGGCTTTCCCACCCATGTGCTGAGGTATTATTTTCCTGACCTGTTTGACCCCTCTGTGCTGGGAGAAGGCGATGGATTTTATTGATAAAAACGCGCTTTATCTGTGGCGCGCCGTACTCGTTTTTAAGAAAAAACAGCAGTCGTTTCCGGATTTGATTCTGTCGAAGCAGAAATTCGTGCAGGCGGGGCGGTTTTTCAGCCGGAAAGAGGCCGGAGCCGCAGCGGCAGGGACGTCGGGCCGTGATTTGGTTTGCGCTTTCGCGGAGGCAACCCTGTGATCTGGTTTATTCCCGCCGTCCTGACCGCAGTTGCTGTTGCATCCCAGGATGCATGGGTGAAAAGGTGGTTTTCGCATCTGAATGCATACGAGATGTTTGCGGTTCCGCTTTTCTACATGCTTCCGCTCGGGCTGCTCACGCTTTTGTTTGTGCCGGTGCCGCCGCTGGACAGGGTTTTTGCCTGGAGTTTTGCAGTGAGTCTGCCGATAAACGCGGTTCCCTTCACTCTCTACATGAAGGCCATACGTGAGTCTCCGCTTTCTCTCACAGTGCCCTATCTTGCATTTACACCGGTTTTCATGATCGCAACCGGATATTTTTTTCTTGGCGAAAAACCCGACGTCTGGGGTGTTGCAGGAATTGCCGCAGTGTGTGCCGGAAGCTACGCCTTAAACGTGGACCTGAAGAACTGGACCCTGCTCAAGCCTCTGACTGCAGTGTTTCAGGAGACCGGCTCATGGATCATGCTGATAGTATCTTTTATTTTCAGTTTTTCAGCGGTTATAGGAAAGCTGGCAATACTTCACTCGTCAGTGTTGTTTTTCCAGATGTCTTTTTTTGCCTCCCTTAGCGTGCTGCTGCTGGTTTTGTACCGTGTTTCAGGAAAGCTGAGATTTAAAAGATTGCTAAACCACCCGGTAAAAGGAGGGATCGCGGGGGTGCTGCTTTACTTCCATGTCCTTTTACACGGGCTTTCCATTGTAATGACCAAGGCTGCCTACATGATATCAGTCAAGCGCATGAGTATCCTTTTCAGCGTTATGCTCGGCGGATACTTGTTTGACGAGGAAAATATCAGGGTTCGTTTTATAGGGGCCCTTATAATGTTTGCAGGCGCAGTCATGATACTGCTGGCGCAATAGCTGCGGCCTGCTGCCCGGGGTGTTTTTCAGGGGTGTTACAATTTTGTAAAATTTTCCGTGATAATTTTAACGAAAATGTTAATTCCGGCAGAATAACATAAACCGGCTTTGGTGAAATTATATTATATTTCACTCGTTTGAATGTAATTTAAAAGCTGGTATGGATTTTGCTACATAAATTCTGCTGAAATAAAAAAGCACCCTTTTCCCGCATGCAGGACCATGCGCTGGAAAATTTAATTCAAAACAGGCAGGAGTGAACAGATATGTGCCGGCTTGTAGCAATCACAAGTGAGACTCCGGTTTCTCCCATGACAGCTTTAAACGCACTGGATGTAATGCGCGAAGGCCATGACGGCTCAGGCGTGGGACTGTTTTTAAGAGACCTCGCCGGCCCGCTGGAGGAAATGAAAAATGAGCCGATTCTCTCGGGCATTTTCACGGAAGAAGGCATCCGGCGGCTCGACAGCTACATGATAAACCTGGGTTTTTTGACAAAATACAAGATCTCCATAAAGATCCCGAAGGTTCCGCCACCAGGTGTGCCCAAAAGGGACATGTACCTGATACGCACCTATGAGTACCCGGAGGAATGGGACGATCTTTCCAGGGAGGAAAAAGAGGCAGGGCTGGTCAATATCCGCCTGGCGCTGCAGGAAATGGGGCGTGAAAAACAGGACATGATAGTTTTTTCGTTCTGGCCGGATACAATCATGATCAAGGAAATAGGCGATCCGCTCACGGTGGGAAAATACCTGGAACTGGGAAACGAGAAGCTGAAAGCCAGGATAATCATGGCACAGGGGCGGCAGAACACCAATTACGCCATAGACCTCTACGCGTGCCATCCCTTTTTCATCCAGGGATTTTCCACCATGACAAACGGGGAAAACACCGCATTTGTACCCATAAGGGAATATCTCAGCTCCAGGGGCGAGCCCGGTTATACCGGTTTTTACTCCGACTCGGAGGTTTTTGTCCACATTCTGCACTATACCCTCAAACATCTCGGCCTGGGGGTTGAGGCATACAAGCACGTGATTACCCCGCTGCAGGACGGAGACCTTGAGTCCCACCCAAACGGCGAGTTTTTAAGCCATCTGAAGCGCACCTGCAGAAAGCTGATAATTGACGGCCCCAACTGCGTGATAGGCGTGCTGCCGGATAACACAATGTTTATGACCCAGGACCGCAAAAAACTCCGGCCCGGAGTGGTAGGCGGCACCCACGGAACTTATGTTTTTTCATCCGAGGTCTGCGGACTTGACTATGTAGTTCCGCAGCGTGACAAAAACTCTGATTTTCAACCAATGCACCTGGATACTGCGGTTGTAAGACCCGACCGCAGGGAGGTAGATATATGCAAGCAAATGCAAAGATTACCCCGTCTGCATTAAGCTTAAAAGACCTGCCCTGGCAGATAGCCTGGAGCAGGGAAAAATGCACCCTTTGCGGTCAGTGCACCGCAGTGTGCCCGGTCAGTGCGATAGAGTTCGGCGTGTTTCGAAAGCGGATCCTGGACTTGGATATAAACGCCGCTGAGCGTCCGGCTGGCGCGCACAAGGTTTATCACGGCATCCGCCAGCGCACCGATCCTGCATACCACTGCGTGGGATGCGCCATGTGCGCCATGGTCTGCCCCAATGACGCTATAATGCCTTACCGCAGCGATGAGGCGGACAAGCTGAAATTCCACATGGACCGGGGGGGGCAGCCGGAACGCCGCGGAGGCAGAAGAAACGAACCCGGCGGAGTGCTGGATCAGATAAGGTTTCTCAGGATTTCCATGCTCACAGACCCCGCCCTGGATGCCGGCCGCCACGAGTTTGAAATGCGCACCCTGCTGGGAAGGATCCTGCCGCCTGAAGAAAACATGAAAAGAGTGCGTGAGCAGGAGTGGATACCTCCGGTGCGCGAGATTTATCCGCTTATTATAGGCGGCATGTCATTCGGGGCGCTTTCTCCCACCATGTGGGAGGGCCTGCAAATGGGGGTGGCGTATTTAAACGAGGAAATGGGAATGCCGGTCCGCATAAGCACCGGAGAGGGCGGATGTCCGCCCAGGCTGCTTCGCTCCAGGTTTTTGCGCTATGTGATTTTGCAGATAGCTTCCGGATATTTCGGCTGGGATGAGATCATACATGCGATTCCTGAAATGAAGGTTGATCCCTGCGCAATTGAGATCAAGTACGGCCAGGGGGCAAAGCCCGGAGACGGCGGGCTTTTGATGTGGCACAAGGTAAACGAGCTGATAGGGGCCATCAGGGGCGTGCCAAAGGGTGTGAGCCTTCCCAGCCCGCCCACTCACCAGACCAAGTATTCCATAGAAGAGGCGGTGGCAAAGATGATCCAGTCCATGTACATGGCCTGGGGCTTCAGGGTGCCGGTGTATCCAAAAATTTCCGGCACATCCACCTCGCTTGCAGTTTTAAACAACCTGACGCGGAACCCTTATGCAGCAGGTCTTGCCATTGACGGTGAAGACGGCGGTACCGGAGCTGCTTATAATGTTTCCATGGACCACATGGGACATCCGATTGCCAGCTGTCTGCGCGACTGCTACCTCAACCTGGTCCGCCTGGGCCAGCAGAACGAGATCCCGCTGTTTGCAGGAGGCGGCATAGGCAAAAACGGCAATCTTGCAGCCAATGCAGCAGCCCTTATCATGCTCGGGGCAAGCGGCGTTCAGGTGGGCAAGTACGTAATGCAGGCCGCGGCAGGATGCCTGGGTTCGGAAACCCGGCGCTGCAACATCTGCAACATCGGCCGGTGTCCCAAGGGAATTACCTCCCAGGACCCCAGGCTTTACAGGAGGCTGGACGCGGAAGACGTTGCTCAGAGAATCGTGGACATGTATGTGTCATTTGACACGGAGCTGAGAAAAATCGTGGCTCCCCTGGGAAGATCCACAAGCCTGCCCATAGGCATGTCGGATGCACTGGGCATTTCAGACAGGTCTGCCGCGGACAGGCTGCAGATCAAGCATGTGATATAATAAGGAAAAGTTTGAATATCGAAATCCGAAATTCGAAGCAAACCCGGATTTTGTGTTTTACCCGGAGGGGTTGAAAAATGACTGACCAGCAGCACTATTATGTTATATCCGGCCGGCAGGACGATATCCGGCTGGAATCCCGGGTACTTGAAGAACATCTGCAGCAGGCGGTTGCAGAAGGCCATCGCAGAATCGAGGTTGAGGCCTCAGGCCAGCACGGCATAGGCGGCAGGCTTTGGCGCACAGGGGATGAACCCCTTCATATCCGGGTGACCGGGCATTCAGGTCAGCGGCTCGGCTCCATGGGATTTCCCGGCACTTACATAGAAAACCTGGGCCCGGCATCGGATGATGTGGGCTGGCTCAATGCAGGAGCAGACATTGTAATTCACGGCCATGCGTCAAACGGAGTGGCAAACGCCATGGCCCAGGGCAGGATCTATGTGGGCGGAAGCATCGGGGCCCGCGGCATGACAATGACCAAGAGAAATCCCAGGTTCGACCCTCCGGAGCTTTGGGTGCTGGGATCGACGGGGGATTATTTCGGCGAGTTCATGGCCGGAGGCACTGCTGTGATCTGCGGAATAGATGCACAGACCCCTGACAATATCCTGGGATACCGGCCCCTGGTGGGTATGGTGGGAGGCAGGGTCTTTTTCCGGGGTCCGCACGGCGGCTACAGCAAAAGCGACGCAAGGCTGATGCCGCTGACCGATGAGGACTGGCAGTGGCTGGATGAAAATCTTAAGCGCTTTCTGGATGCCGTCGGCCGCATGGATCTTTATGAAGAGCTGGCCGAGCGAGAGCACTGGCAGCTGATTGCAGCCCGCACCCCCCAGGACAGGGTGGTGAGAAAGACCAGATCCATATCTGAATTCAGGGAGTCTGTATGGAACCGTGAGCTCGGAGCAGGCGGCCTGGTGGGCGATCTTACGGACGCCGACATGAGCCCGATACCCCTGATAGTCACCGGGGAACTGCGAAGGTTTGTTCCTGTATGGGAAAACCGCATGTATGCACCTCCGTGTGAAGCAACTTGTCCCACCGGAATTCCGGTCCACGACAGGTGGCGGCTTGTCCGCGAGGGCCGGGTGGACGAGGCCGTTGACATGGCCCTGGCCTATACCCCCTTTCCTGCATCTGTTTGCGGCTACCTGTGCCCCAATCTGTGCATGGAGTCGTGCACCAGGCAGTCGAGTTCAATGGCTTCTGTTGATATCACCAGGCTGGGCAAAAAGAGTATAAGCGCGAAAACCCCGGAGATGCCGCCCGTAACCGGTAAAAAAGCCGCGATAGTCGGCGGCGGCCCTGCAGGTATATCAATTGCCTGGCAGCTGCGCCGGGCCGGCCATGATCCTGTGATTTTTGACATGGCGGAAAAACTCGGCGGCAAAATGAGCCGGCTGATTCCCAGGGACAGAATCCCGGCGGATGTTGTGGAAGCCGAGCTTGAGCGTATCCGCAGCGTTCTGCCCCATGTTCACCTGCAGCAGCAGCTTGGAAAAGATGATATCGAGCAGTTAAAAGCAGACTACGATTTCGCGGTGATCGCCGCAGGAGCAACAAAACCGCGAACCCTGCCGGTTGAAGGCGCAGAACTTGCGGTTTATGCAAACGATTTTCTGGCCCGGGCCAAAAGCGGCGGCATTGAACCCGGCGCAAAAGTGGTTGTCATAGGGGCGGGAAACGTAGGCTGCGATGCCGCCACGGAAGCAAAACGGCTCGGGGCAAAAGACATCACCCTCATTGACGTGCAGGAGCCCGCTTCTTTCGGAAAGGAAAGAAAGCATGCAGAGTCAGCAGGCGCGAAATTTCTCTGGCCGCGTTTTACCCGGAGGATCACGGAAAAAGGAGTGGAGCTTGAATCCGGAGAACTGCTGGCAGCCGATACCGTGGTTGTTTCCATAGGCGATGTGCCGGATACGGATTTTCTGCCCGATTCAGTGCGCGTGGAAAAAGGCTTTGTCAAGGTAAACGAATATTACCAGACAACTGACCCGCAGATTTTTGCAATCGGCGACATCGTGGAGCCCGGTTTGCTAACTGACGCAATCGGTGCGGGAAGAAAGGCAGCGGCGGCAATAAACGATATTGCCACGGGCAGGCGGCCTGCTACGGACAAGCCTCACATTATGGACACGTCCAGGGTTACCCTGGAATATTTTGATCCCAGGTTGACGGATTTTTCAGGCATTGATCAGTGCGGATCCGCATGTGCCTCCTGCGGGGCCTGCAGGGACTGCGGCATTTGTGAGGCTGTATGCCCCCGGGGAGCAATATCAAGGGTTCAGCGTGCCGGAGAAAACTACGAATATGTCGTGGACAGCGGCCTTTGCATAGGCTGCGGTTTCTGCGCAGAGGCCTGCCCCTGCGGGGTCTGGGCAATGCGCGAAAATGATCCGCTTTAATCGCGGGAAATTTATTTACCTTGGTGCTTTAGGAAAGCCGAGCCTGTGACAGAAATCCGGTTTTTTCAAAATCAAAATCAAAATCAAAATCGGGATCGGGATCGGGATCGGGATCGGGATCGGGATCGAACCCCATACCGATCTTTCGGTTTAACCAAAGGATCAGGGATTTATAAGCCTCCTCCTAGTTTCACCGGAAGTTGCTGTGCCGGTCGGAAAGCAGTTGCAGTTTTGCATGTGTCGTGTTAATATTTTCGGTTACGCATTTATAATCCGTAACAGGGCGGATTTCGGGTTTTTACACAGGGCATCCGCTCTTAATTTTGAACCTTTAGCCGCGAAATTTGTAAAATGAAAGCTTTGCTGGCATTAGAAGACGGCAGGGCGTTTGCCTGCCGCAGTTTTACCGGCCACGGAGAGGCCTCGGGCGAGGTGGTGTTTAACACCGGCATGACCGGATACCAGGAAGTTCTCACAGATCCGTCCTACCGCGGGCAGCTGGTGGCGATGACCTATCCTCTGGTGGGAAATTACGGTGTGAACCCGCAGGACATAGAGTCAGACAGGGTTCAGGTGGCGGCCTTTGTAATAAGGGAATACCAGGAAAATTACAGTAACTTCAGGGCCACGGGCAGCTTGGCGGACTACCTGAAGGATCAAGGTGTCATGGGTGTCGACGAGATAGACACCCGGGCTCTTACCCGCCATATCAGGCAGGCCGGCGCAATGCGGGCTTTTGTGTCCACCCGCGACCTGGATCCTGAATCCCTTAGCCGGCGGGCAGCGCAAATCCCCGCCATTACGGGCCGGGACCTTGTAAAGTATGTTACAACGCAAAAGCCCTATTTCTGGAAAAACAACAGCCCGCAGCCCTGCCCGCAGGAGCTTTTGGACCGGGGTCCCTGGGATCCCGAAAGCCGGAGGTTCCGCGTTGTCGCACTTGACTACGGGGTAAAGTACAATATTCTTCGGTGCCTGGAAAACGCGGGATGCCAGGTGCTGGTGCTGCCCGGGGGCTCTTCCGCTGAACAGGTCAAAAAACTCTCCCCTGACGGCATATTTTTGTCAAACGGTCCGGGCGATCCCGAGCCGCTTTCCTATGCAGTGGAAACAGTAAAGGGGCTGATAGGCCATAAGCCTGTTTTCGGAATATGCCTGGGGATCCAGCTTCTCGGACAGGCGCTCGGGGCAAAGACTTTTAAGCTTAAATTCGGCCACCACGGGGTAAACCAGCCGGTGCAGAATCTTGCAACGGGCAGGGTGGAAATCACCTCCCAGAACCACGGGTTTGCGGTTGATCCGGATACCCTTGATTCAAATGCGGTGGAAATCACACACATGAATCTAAACGACAATACCCTGGAAGGCTTCCGCCACAGGCAGTATCCCCTGTTTACGGTCCAGTACCACCCGGAGGCTGCTCCGGGACCCCATGACTCCGGCTACCTGTTTGATCAGTTTGCCGGCATGATGAAAGATCACAGCTAAGCATGGCTGGAAACAATCCGAACCGGACGCTCATTTCCCGGGCCGGAGAGGCTTTTATTTAATATTTCCGGACTTATAGAATATGCCGAAACGCACAGATATTAACAAGATCCTGATCATAGGCGCCGGGCCGATTATCATCAGCCAGGCCTGCGAATTCGATTACTCCGGCACCCAGGCCTGCAAGGCCTTAAAGGAGGAAGGCTACAGGGTTGTCCTTGTCAACTCCAACCCGGCAACCATAATGACCGATCCGGAGATCGCAGACCGGACCTATGTGGAGCCTGTTACCCCGGATGCCGTGGAGATGATAATTGAAAAGGAGAGGCCGGATGCCATCCTTCCCACACTGGGGGGGCAGACGGGGTTGAATACCGCGGTTGCCCTTTCTGAATCCGGGGTTCTTGAAAAATACGGGGTGGAGATGATCGGCGCCCGTCTGGATGCCATACACAAGGCTGAAGACAGGGACCGGTTCTGCCGGGCCATGGAAAAGATAAACCTTCGTATTCCCAGAAGCGGCATTGCCACTGACATGGAGGCGGCCCGCAGCATTGCCGGAGACATCGGCTATCCGGTTATAGTGCGGCCTGCTTTCACCCTGGGCGGCACCGGCGGAGGAGTGGCCTACAATCCTGACGATCTGGAAAACATAGCCTCTTCCGGCCTTGATGCCAGCATGATCAACCAGGTTATGATAGAGGAATCAGTGCTGGGATGGAAGGAATACGAACTCGAGGTGATGCGCGACAAAAACGACAATGTCGTTATTGTCTGCTCCATTGAAAACGTTGACCCCATGGGCGTTCATACAGGAGACAGCATTACCGTGGCCCCGGCCCAGACCCTGACGGATGCCGAGTACCAGGTCATGCGCGATGCATCCATTGCAATCCTGCGCGAAATAGGTGTGGACACCGGCGGCTCCAACGTGCAGTTCGCTGTCAACCCGCAAGACGGAGAGCTGATAGTAGTGGAGATGAACCCTCGGGTGTCGCGCAGCTCGGCGCTGGCCTCAAAGGCAACAGGCTTTCCCATTGCCAAGATCGCCGCCAAGCTGGCGGTGGGCTACTCACTGGATGAACTGCCCAATGACATTACTGCAAAGACCGTGGCCTCGTTTGAGCCGGCCCTGGACTACTGCGTGGTCAAGATCCCCCGCTGGACATTTGAGAAGTTTCCGGAGGCGGAAGACGAGCTTACCACCTCCATGCGCTCTGTGGGCGAAACCATGGCCATAGGCCGGACCTTCAGGGAGGCGGTGCAAAAGGGCCTGAGGTCCCTTGAAATCGGCAGGCACGGGTTCGGGGCAGACGGCAGGGACGAGGAAGGCCCGGAAAATCCGCAGCTTTCCATGCAGGATATCGAGCAAATGCTTGCAAAACCCACGAGCAGGCGTATTTTCTACCTTCACCAGGCCCTTGTTGCAGGCATGACTGTTGAGGCCGTATACGAACTCACCGGAATTGATCCCTGGTTTCTCCACCAGTTTGCCAGGCTCGTTGAAATGGAAAAAAGGCTCGGTGAAAGCGGCGGGGACCTTGCCCCTGATGTTTTGAAAAGGGCCAAGGCGGACGGGTTTTCGGATTTTCAGATCGGCCGTATAACCGGCCTGGGCGCGGCGCGGATAAGCGATATGAGAAAGCAGGCCGGCCTGCGTCCGGTATACAAGCTGGTTGACACCTGCGCAGCGGAATTTGAGGCTGCAACCCCCTATTACTATTCAACCTATGAGCAGGAAGACGAGGCAAGGGTTTCTTCGGACAAAAAGATCATGATCCTTGGCGGAGGTCCCAACCGCATCGGCCAGGGCATCGAGTTTGACTACTGCTGCGTTCATGCCTCTTTTGCCTTAAAAGAGCTGGGGATTGAAAGCATAATGGTCAATTCCAACCCGGAAACAGTTTCCACTGACTATGACACCTCTGACAAGCTTTATTTCGAGCCCCTGACACACGAAGATGTCCTGCATATAGTTGAAAAGGAAAAGCCCGACGGCGTGATAGTCCAGTTCGGGGGCCAGACCCCGCTGAACCTTGCATTGGGGCTTCTTGGCTCAGGCGTGCCGGTGATAGGAACCAGCCCGGAGAGCATTGAGCGCGCAGAGGATCGCAAGCATTTCCAGGCCATGCTAAACAAGCTGGCACTGGTGCAGCCGCCAAACGGCACTGCCCGCTCGGTAAAAGAAGCCCTGGAGGAAGCCGGGCGCATAGGATATCCGGTGATAGTGAGGCCTTCATATGTTCTCGGCGGCCGTGCCATGAAAATCGTATACAACGACGAGGAGATGGAGAACTACACCCGGCTTGCCATAGTGGCTTCACCTGAATACCCGGTGCTCATCGACAAGTTCCTGGAAGATGCAGTGGAAGTGGATGTGGACGCGGTATGTGACGGAAACATGACCGTCATAGGGGGAATAATGGAGCATATTGAGGCCGCTGGCGTTCATTCCGGGGATTCGGCTTGCGTGCTTCCCCCCTACTCCCTGCAGCCGGGGGAAATACAGGAGATCTCTGAGGCAACAAAGGCCATGGCAATTGAGTTAAACGTGATAGGGCTGATGAACGTCCAGTATGCAATAAAGGACGGCAGGCTCTACGTGCTCGAGGTCAACCCCCGGGCATCGCGTACCGTGCCGTTTGTGAGCAAGGCCACGGGCGTGCCCCTTGCCGGGCTTGCAACCAAGGTGATGGCCGGCCGCAGCCTTTCGGATCTGGGATTTACCGACCAGGTCCACCCCGTCCACATCTCTGTAAAAGAAGCAGTGCTGCCCTTTGACAGGTTCCCGGAGGCGGATACCCTCCTGGGACCTGAAATGAAATCCACAGGAGAGGTTATGGGCATTGACACGGATTTCGGCCGTGCGTATGCCAAGTCCCAGATCGCGGCCGGCCAGCGCCTGCCGACCAGGGGCACGGTATTTATAAGCGTCCAGGACGGGGACAAAAACTCCGTGCTGCCCGTGGCTAAACAGTTTGCAGATATCGGGTTTGAAATCCTTGCCACCAGGGGCACCCGAAGGTTTTTTGCAGAAAACGGAATCGAAAGCACGGAGATCAGCAAGGTGTCTGCAGGCAGGCCGCACGTTGTGGATGCAATAATGAACCGGGAACTCCAGCTTGTCATAAATACAGGAACCGGCGACAGGACAAGGCGCGACGGCTACATGATCCGCAGGGCTGCTCTGAAGTTCAACATTCCCTATGCAACCACCATTGCATGCGCCAGGGCAATGGCACGCGGCATAGCCGCCTTAAAGGACAGGGACCTGTCAGTGGCCCCGCTGCAGCAATATCACCGGGAGGGGTAATATTGCCGGGGGATCTTGGATTTCACGGATTAGTGATTATTTTTCATTTGCCGACGGGACCGGAGCTGATCCCGCAAAACACAAAAGTGAACATATGAAATGAATCATCAGGACGAAATAGATCCCCGGCCGCGGGAATCCTGCGGCGTCTTCGGCATTCACCGCCATCCGGAGGCAGCACGCCTGGCTTTTTTCGGGCTGTATGCCCTGCAGCACCGCGGGCAGGAAAGCGCCGGGATTGCAGTTGTACAGGATAAACACATTGACAGCTACAAGGGAATGGGCCTTGTGCCGGAGGTTTTCAATGACCGTATCCTCGAGTCTTTGACGTGCGACTGCAGCGCCATAGGCCATGTGCGATATTCCACCACCGGGGATTCCGTGCTTGAAAACGCGCAGCCGTTTGTGGTCAACCACAGGGGCAAATCCTACGGGGTGGCACACAACGGCAACCTTGTAAATGCCCATACCCTGAAACAGGAGCTCGAAGAAGAGGGCTCAATATTTCAGACCACCATGGACAGCGAGGTTTTTCTGCACCTGTTTGTAAAAAACCTCAGGCACGGTTTTGAGAAGGCGCTTGTCAATGCTGTTTCAAGGCTTAAGGGTGCATACTGCTTTGCAGTTCTCACCAGCAGGGGCGAGGTGGTGGGCATAAAGGACCCCAACGGCTTCAGGCCGCTTTGCCTCGGCAAATTAAACGATCATTACGTGCTGGCATCAGAGAGCTGCGCCCTGGACCTGCTCGGGGCGGAATTCGTGCGGGAGCTGGAGCCGGGCGAAATCGTGATAATAGATGACAGCGGGGTGCGAAGCATATTCCCCCATGAATCAACCGCCAGAACTTTCTGCATCTTCGAGTATATATATTTTGCAAGGCCTGACAGCACGATATACGGCAAGAACGTGTATCTGACCCGAAAGGCCCACGGCAGGCAGCTTGCCCGCGAGGCCCCGGTTGAGGCGGACCTTGTAATGCCGTTTCCGGATTCGGGCAATTACGCGGCCCTGGGATACTCCGAAGAGTCCGGGATTCCTTTTGACCTCGGCATGATCCGCAATCACTACGTGGGCCGGACGTTTATACAGCCCACCCAGACCATGCGCGATTTCGGTGTTCGCATGAAGCTCAACCCTGTCAAGGAACTGCTTGCCGGAAAAGATATAATAATCATAGAGGATTCCATAATACGGGGCACCACCGCCCGGACCAGGGTCAAGGCCCTGCGGGAGCTGGGGGTCAATCGCGTGCACATGCGTGTGAGCTGTCCGCCTCACATGTATCCGTGCCACTACGGAATCGATTTTTCAACCAAGGGCGAGCTTATCGCGGCAAGCAAGACCGTTGAGGATCTCAGGGATTTTCTGGGTCTGGATTCCCTTTATTATTTGAGCCTTGAAGGTCTCATGGAGTCAACCGGTCAGGGGGTGCGGGAAAATAATTTCTGCAAGGCTTGCTTTGACGGATGTTATCCTGTATCATTTGACGAAAGTGTAACAAAAAGCTGCATGGAAAATTACCAGCGGGTATTGGAAAATGATTGAATCCAAATACTTAAAGGATAATGTCCAGAATATCCAGCGGCTCATGGCCATCCCGGGTTTAAAGGATTTTGAAACCAGAAACCTTGCAAAGCTGCTCAGGCTCAGCAAAATCCGGGAATACGAGGACGGGGAATTAATAATCAGGGAAGGCGACAATGATCCCTGGCTTTATTTTCTGCTTTCGGGCCGGCTTATTATAAAAAAGCAGGGCGTGGAGATAGGACGCATCACAGAGGTTGGTGAGATATTCGGCGAGATGCGGATAATAGACAGCCTCACCCGGTCTGCATCAGTGTATGCAAAGGGCCAGACCCTGTGTTTGTGCGTTGACACTTCTGCC
>JAWLEU010000007.1:0-27169 GCA_041685965.1 Desulfosalsimonas sp. | reverse complement strand
CAGGTCCGGTGAAAGTCAGTACCTGTTAAACAAGCAGCCCTGCCGCCTGAAAGACATCCACGACATATTCCTGCGCCACGGAATGGGTTCAAGATCCTGTGCCATTATCCAGCAGGGCAACATAGGCGCCATAACAGACGCATCAGCAGAGGAACGCAGAACATTTATCGAAGAGGCCGCAGGGGTGGTCAGATACAAAAACCGCAGACAGGAAGCCACGGCAAAAGTAAAGTCCACCCGGGAAAATCTCACGCGCATAAACGACATACTCGAGGAAATAGAAAGCCAGCTCCAATCCTTGTCAGAAGAGGCCCAAAAGGCAAGGCAGTACAAGGAATACCGCAGCCGGCTCAAGGAGACCGACTTTTTAATCACGGTTTACTATTACGAGGATTATGCAAAACGCATTTCAGAAAACAAGGAACTTCTTTACAGGCTAAAGGAAAAAGACACTGTCAGCGAGGAAACCATAAAGGAGCTCAACGCCGCGCTCGAAGATATCGAAACCCGCCGCGCGCACAAGGAAGAAGAAATTGCAAAACTGCGGGGGCAAAAGTCGGAAAGCCAGAGCAGAAAAGAAAGGCTCGAAGGAGAATTAAAGCACCTCAATGACCAGCAGAACCGTCTGGAAGAAGAAATCTCCGAGCTTGAACACTCCCTTGATGAAGCTGAAGCAAAGAGCAGAAAAATCGAATCCGAAATCGAGCAGGGGGAGGAAAAAACCGCGGAGCTTGAATCCGCTGTCTCGTCGATCCGCACGCAGCTCAAAGAGCAGGAATCGGTTTCAAAGGATGACAGAGCGCGCCTTGATTCGCTGAAAAAGCAGCTTGCCGGGCACAAGAAAAACCATGCTGACCTTGCCTCCCGGCGGGCCAGGTACCAGAACACTTATCACAGCGCCGCTGCGGGCAAAGATCATGTAAAACGACGCCTCAAACAGGTGGAATCGGAAAAGGCTGAAACCGAAAAAAACATAGCAGAACTTGAAAAAACCGAAGTTTCAAGGCGGAATCACCAGAAACAGCTTCAGGAAACCAGAGACAGGCTGGCAGGCGAGATTGACCGGTGCAGGGAGGCAGTAAAGGTCGAAAGCCGGAGGCTCGACGAGCAAACAAAGGCGGTAAACGAACTTTCCGCCAGGCGCTCAAAGCTCAAGTCCAAATTGAACGTTTTAAACCGCATGCAGTCCAATTTCGAGTGGTACAAGGACGGAGTGCGGGCGGTCATGAAAGCCGGCGGCCCGGCGGGAGACGGCAGGATTGACGGCTGCCTTGAAATAATAGCGGACATAATAGAGCCTGAACAAGGATATGAAACCGCGGCGGAAGCCGCCCTTGGTGAATCGCTGCAGTATATAGTGGTCAATGACAGCGGCTCGGGCATAAAGGCGCTTGAGTTTCTAAAGCAGAACAAATCCGGCAGGGGCGGATTCATCCCTGCGGACATTGAAAGACCTGCCGGCGCAGGCTTAAAACACCGGGAGGGGATAGAACCGCTTTGCAGCCGCATCCGGGTGCGCGAGGGTTTTGAAAATGTAGTTGAAACGCTTATCGGAGACGCGGGTGTTGCCAGGGACCTTGAAAGCGCACTTGCAGGGGCTGCCTCAAACACCGGATTCCGAATGATTGTCACCAAAAACGGGGATATTGCAAATTCTTCAGGCGTTATCATCGGCGGCAGCACTGACAAAATGGCGGGGATACTTGAAAAAAAACAGGAAGCAAGGCAACTGCGCCGGGAGCTCGATGAAACCGGAAGAAACCTGGAAGAAGAAAAAAACACCCAGAAGGAACAGGAATCCGCTGTCAAGGAACATGAAAACGAGCTTGCAGGGCTTACTGAAAAAAAATACGAAAACGACTCGGCCCTTCTGGAAGCTGAAAAGCAAGTTTACAAAACCGCTGAAAAACTCAGACAGGCCAGACAGCGGATGGAAGTGGTAACCCTGGAGCATCAGAGGCTGCGGGGGGAAAAAGACGATATCAGCAGCGAGCTTGCCAAACACGAAGAGTCGCTCGCAGAGATATCAAAAGACATGGAATCCGCTGAAAAGCAAATGGAGGAATTAAACCGGGAAATAGAGTCGCTCTCCCGGAAAATCCGGGATTTTGAAAACAGCCGCAATGATTTGAATCTTAAGCTAACGAAGAATCAGGCTGAACTTGAAAACAGGCGCCAGAGTGTCGACAGGCTCAGGGAATTCAGAGACGAGGGCAGGCGCAGAATCGACCGGATGCACCAAGACATAGAAAAAAAGCAGCAGCAGGCCGAAACCGCCCGCCTGCAGGCAGAGGATGCAAGAACGAAGCTGGAGGCTGAAAAAAAGAATCTTCAGGAACTGCGCGAGCGCCTGAAAACAGAGCGCTCGGAATACGAGCGCCTGTCCGCCAGGCGCCAGGAAACCGATGACGGCATTTCCCGGACCCAGAGCGAGCTTGAAAAGACCAGGGAAAAAATCCACCAGCTTGAACTCGACCTTTCAGGCCTGCACATAAACCAGGAAAATCTTGTAAACCGGTTTCTGGAAAAATACGCTGACTCCTTCGAGCGTATACGCGGCCAATACAGGGATATTGTTATATCGCATGACTTTTCAATTGAAAAAACCGAAAGCGACCGTTCGGCCCTCAGACACAGAATCGATAACATGGGAGAGGTCAACCTTGGAGCCATCGAGGCTTATGAAACACAGAAAGCCAGACGCGACTTTCTCGCCGGCCACCGCGACGACCTCGAAGAAGCCCTTGAGGATCTAGAAAACGTCATTCACAGGATCAACAAAATCACCAGGAAGCTTTTTGCTGAAACCTTTGAAGCCATCAATGAAAAATTCTCCGAGCTTTTCCCGAAACTTTTCAACGGAGGTTCTGCGTGGCTGGAGCTGACCATGCCTGACAAACCCCTGGAGACCGGCGTGGAACTGATGATCCATCCGCCCGGCAAAAAAGTAAGCCGCCTGAGCCTGCTTTCCGGCGGAGAAAAAGCCCTTTCTGCAATAGCGTTTATCTTTGCCATATTTCTGCTAAACCCCGCGGCCTTCTGCCTGCTCGATGAAATAGACGCACCCCTTGACGATATAAATGTGGAGCGATTCAATGAACTCCTCAGGATAATAGGAGAAAAAACCCAGATCATAATGATTTCCCACAACAGGAAAACAATGGAATTTTCCGACATGCTTTTCGGGGTAACCATGGCACAAAGCGGTGTATCCAGGATAATATCGGTAAATATCGAAGAAGCAGTGAAAATCAACGCGGAAAATGCTAACGCGCAAGACAGTAAAGGTACCGGACATGCCAGAGCCCTTAATTGATATTATAGAATCCTTGCTGAACTGGCTGCAGGAAAACGCATGGATAGATTATATTTGCAGTTTAATGCGGCAATGGCCCCGCTCGGAAGAAATCCTGGCCGCAGCGGCAGTTGTCCTTCTTTTAACACTGCTGATAATACGAGTAAGGCGCAGAAGAAAAAAGGCGGCAGGAAAACAAACAGCCCCCGGGCTGCAGGCAGAGTCCCCGCCGAAACCTGAACCTGAAGCCGGGGAATTGCTGGAATCAGAGCCCGGATCTGAAGCGGAATCTGAACCCGAACCTACACCCGGGCCAGCCCCTGAGCCTGAACCGTGGCCTGAGCCAGAGCCGGAGCCGGAGCCGGAGTTAGAGCCGGAAGCACCCCCTGCAAGGCCTGCAGGATTGATGGACCGCCTGAAAGCAGGGCTGGGAAAAACGCGCAAATCACTGGCCAACCAGATAGAAGGGGTTTTTTCTGAAAAAGGAAAAATTGATTCCGAGGCCCTAGAGGAAATCGAGGAAGCCCTTGTAACGGCAGACGTGGGCATTGAAACAACTACAGCGCTGATTGACAAAATCAGCGAAAACTCCTCTGCAATTTCAAGCGTACAAGACCTGCGCGCGTTTATAAAACAGGAAATGATAAAGGTTTTTGACCAGAAGCCTTCTTTTGAGCCGGCTTCCGAAAAACCGCAGGTAGTAATGGTGGTAGGCGTAAACGGTGTGGGCAAGACCACAACCATAGGAAAACTTGCACACAGATACCGCGAGCAGGGTGAAAAAGTACTGGTTGGAGCATCAGACACGTTCAGGGCGGCTGCAGTTGAACAGCTTGAAGTCTGGTCAAAGCGCGCAGGCGCCGATATTGTCTCCCACAGGGAAAATGCGGATCCCGCAGCCGTGGCCTACGACGCCGTACAGGCAGGGATTTCCAGGGGCATGGACAGGGTGATAATTGATACCGCGGGCAGGCTGCACACTAAGACAAACCTTATGGAACAGCTAAAGAAAATCAAGCGCAGCATCGCCAAGAAATTTCCTGATGCCCCCCACGAGGTCCTCCTTGTGCTTGATGCCACAACCGGGCAAAACGCGGTTTCCCAGGCAAAAATGTTTCACGAGGGAATAGGAATCACGGGCCTTGTACTCACAAAACTTGACGGAACAGCCAAGGGAGGCATAGTGGTTGCTATATGCAACACCATGAAGCTCCCCATATCATACATAGGCGTAGGTGAAACCATCGAAGACCTGCAAGAATTTGACCCGGAGCGTTTTGTCGAAGCTCTTTTCTGAAGCTGCAGGCATAAAGCCCGCCCTCCTCACATGGGTTGCCCGCTGGTGTACAAATGCATTTTACAGTGGGTTCATAAGGTCATGATACATGATCTTGAGCTTTTGCCCTCTTTTAAAGCCTTTACAAATCAATGTTAACGGACGGATTTTTTCAAAAAATTTCTAAAAATCGCATTTTATGTATTGACAAGCCGAAAAACCTACTTTAACTTGTTATAAAATCAGGGCTTTTTAATGAACTTAAAAAAAGAGGGAGGGAAAAGTCATGACAAAAGCAGAACTGGTAGAAAAGATGGCAAAGGATGCCGGAATTTCCAAGGTCGCGGCGACTGCAGCGCTCAATTCCTTTATGGACGGTGTTGTAAAATCGCTTAAGAAAAAAGACGGCAAAGTGACCCTGGTGGGATTCGGCACGTTTCAGAAAGTCCGCCGCAAGGCCAGGACCGGCAGAAACCCGCAGACCGGCGCGCCCATCAAGATCAAGGCCCGCAACGTGGTCAAGTTCAAGCCGGGCAAGCAGCTGCGAGAGACCATCTAACAACTTGAGCTAATGGCTGACGACAGGTTTTGAAGGGGCGGTACGTTACGAGTATCGCTCCTTTTTTTCGGGCTTCAATATCCGAATTCATGCTTTTCTACCTGTATCTTACGCTGAAATCCGAATATTCGCCGGTATACTCCTTCTGCTGAACCCTGACATCAGAGACGGAGGCAGCAGGCGGACCCTTTCTGCACCAGTCAAGCATTGCATCAACGTTTTCGGCATCCCCTTCGAAATAAGCCTCGACCGTCCCGTCAGGAACGTTTCGTACCCATCCTTTTACCCCGTATCTGTCGGCTGCAAGCGAGGTTTCCATCCGGAAATTAACGCCCTGCACCCTTCCGCTGATCACTGCCTGCACTGCCTTTTTTTCCGCCATATGCGAACACTCCTTTCTGCATGCTGACACAATCGCATTGATTATCAAGAGGGACTACAGCCTTGAAGAATCACAAAAGGCCAGACGAATCCCCCACTGATTGTTGAAATTGATATTATTGTTTTAATTAGAAATATAATTCATATAAAAAAAATATCAACCAGGACCGCTTACGTATCAGCGGCTTCTTCGCCCAGCAGATGAAGAAAACCCTGCTCATCGAGCACCGTTACTCCCAGGCTGCGGGCTTTATCGAGTTTGGAGCCAGGGGACTCGCCTGCAACAATGTAGTCTGTTTTGCTGCTTACAGAACCGGACACCCTGCCTCCTGCAGCCTCTATCTTTTGCCTTGCGCGGCTGCGAGGCATTGATGAAAGGCTACCTGTAAGGACAAAAGTCCTGTTTTGCAAAGGCTGCAAATCCTGCGTTTTTTTCTCGGGTATTATCTCAACGCCGAGTTCCCGGAGCGAACGGATTGCCGCCGTGTTTTCACTGCGGCTGAAAAACTCTGCAATGCTTCTTGCCACAACCGGCCCGAGGCCCTCGATTGCTTCCAATTCGCTTTCAGACGCGGATGCCAGCTCATCTATGGTTTCATACCTGGAAGCAAGCAGCCCGGCGACATATTGGCCGACATGGCGAATCCCAAGTGCATATAAAAACCTGGAAAAAAGAATCTTTCTGCTTGCCAGAATCGCATTCACCAGGTTCTGTGCGGATTTGGGCCCCATCCGGTCAAGGTTTTGCAGTGTTTCCGCATCAAGCCTGAAAATATCTGAAAGTGATGTGACTATTTTTTTGTCAACGAGCTGGTCAATAAGTTTTGTGCCCAGCCCGTCTATGTCAAAACCGGCTTTTGAGGCAAAATGCCTGAGATTGCCCTTTAGCTGAGCCGGGCAATCCCGGTTGATGCAGCGGGTTATGGCCTCATCTTCTATCCTTACTGCCTCCGAGCCGCACACCGGGCATTTGGAGGGCATCTCAAAAGGTTTTTCCGAGCCCGTGCGCATGGACTCGATCACCTTGACGATTTCAGGAATAACGTCCCCGGCCCTTTGCACCAGGACAGTATCTCCTGTGCGAACATCCTTTTTGGCAACCTCGTCCTCGTTGTGAAGGGAGGCCCGGCTCACGGTGACCCCTCCTATGTTGACCGGTTCCAGCCGGGCCACCGGGGTGAGCGCACCAGTGCGTCCCACCTGGACAAGGATGTTCTTTACCCTTGTTCTTTCCTGCAGAGCGGCAAACTTTACGGCAAACGCCCACCTGGGGCTTTTCGAGGTTGCCCCGAGCTGCCTTTGATACTCATAAAGGTCAACCTTGATCACCATGCCGTCGATCTCGTAGGGAAGATCCATGCGCCGCTTGTCCAGGTCCCTGTAACAGTCGACAGCCTGTTTTGCTGTAATCCTTCTGCTCACAAGCGGATTGACGGGGAGCCCGAGTTTTTCCAGGGTATCTAAAGTCTCTGAATGTGACGACAGACTGATCCCTTCTGCAAGCCCCACACCGTAAACGAATATGCGCAGAGGCCTGTGTGCGGTAATGCTGGAATCAAGCTGACGAAGGGATCCGGCAGAAGCATTTCTGGGATTGGCAAACAAAGGAAGGCCGTTTTCCATGCGCCACTGATTCAGCTTTTTAAAATCAGTGGTTTCCATGAAAACCTCGCCCCTGACTTCCAGCAGCCCGGGCATACTGATATCTTCGGGAGGTTGCAGGCGAAGGGGCACGGATCGTATGGTTTTGATATTGGAGGTTATAAGCTCTCCGGTATAGCCGTCACCCCTGGTTGATCCGGACTCGAGCACGCCGTGCCTGTATACAAGCTCCACTGCAACCCCGTCCATTTTGGGTTCAACAGTGTATAAAATATCCTTGTCAGTTTTTAATCCTCTTTTTACACGCTGGTCAAAGGCAAGGATGTCGGATTCGTCAAACCCCTTGTCCAGGCTCATCATGGGAACTGAATGGGGAACGGTCTCGAATTTTTCCAGGGGCGGGGACCCTACCCTTGCGGTTGGGGAATCAGGCACTGCCAGTTGCGGCCAGCTGTTTTCAAGCTCGATTAGCTCCTGCATCATCCGGTCGTATTCAGCATCGGATATCTCGGGGTCATCGAGCACGAAATACCTGTGATCATGGTAGCGGAGCTTCTGCCTTAACTCTTCCGCCCGCTTCCGGGTTTTTTCATCCGGTTCACGGCTCATGGTGCTCCCGCTATTCCAAAGGATTGACTTGTTCCGCAAGCTCGTCTTTTACTTCGTCAATAATATCATATATCCAAAGCAGGTCTTCCATGCTCAGCCGGCCTGCCTTTGCAGGCGCCCTGTCAGTGCCGTCTTTTTTCTTTAGAATGCGCGGGCCTATCTGGACTTTGGGCTCGCCTTCAGCATATTGGTTGATGGAGACCATAAGCCCGGTCTCCTCGTTTTTCCACTGCCTTATCACCTTGTCTTTTTCAGGATCGTATCCCGCCATTGGGTGCCTCCGTATGTTTAAAACAATACCGCGCAGATTTGAAGCATTGAATTTATTATTTTTCTGCGAATTGGATTTCGGATTTTAAATTTTGATATCGGTTAAGGCCTTATTTATGTGGAAATTTTGGAAAAATCAGCCAGCCTGCCGAACAGGTCAGAAATCTGCTTTAAAAGTGCCAGCCTGTTTTTACGGATTTCCCGGTCGTCGATCATGACCAGAACACTGTCAAAAAACATATCCACCCGGGGTTTAAGAGAAGCAACCTCGGAAAAAGCCTCGTCAATTCTGCCTTTGACAAGGTTGTCTGATACGCTTTCACGCACACGCTCAAAAGAATCGAAAAGCTCTTTTTCCGAAGTCTCGGAAAACCTGTCTGCAACCATAGCAGGCTCGCCGACATCTCCGGGATCAGCTTTTCTTATTATGTTTACCACCCGCTTGAAAGCTACAGCCAGGGATTCAAAATCCCGTTCTGTTTTAAGCCTCTGCAGGGCGTTGGCTCTTCTCCATACATCCGGGATTCTTTCGGCTGAGGCCGAAATTACTGCAGCAGCAAGATCCCTGGCAATTCCGGAGTTTTCAAGCAGGTATAACATGCGGTTTTCAAGAAACGCACCTACCTCTTCCACCTTTTTTTCAAGGTCCCCGCCCTGCAGGCCGAACATTTCAAGTGCGGATCTGATGATTTCAGGCAGGGGAAATTCAAGGTCCCTGTCAAGGGCTGTCTGAATTATGCCTATGCCCTGCCTTCGAAGGGCATAAGGATCGGAAGCCCCGGTGGGCACAAGGCCTGCACAGTAGCATCCGCAGATTGTGTCAATCTTATCTGAAATGCTCAAAACCGCGCCGGTGAATGTTTCAGGCAGTGGACCGCCGGAATACGCAGGCCTGTAATGTTCTTCAATTGCCTGTGCAACTGCATCCGGCTCGTTTTCATACTTTGCGTATATGCGCCCCATGACACCCTGGAGCTTGGGAAACTCGTCAACCACGTTGCTGACAAGATCAGTCTTACAAAGAGTGGCTGCCCGGTCTATATTTGCCAACCCGGCCTCGTCTGCGTCCATAACGCTTCCCAGCTGCCTTCCCAGCTCGCGTATTCGCATGGTCTTGTCGTAAACCGAGCCGAGTTCAGCCTGGAAAACCACAGACTTAAGTGATTCAAGCCTTTGGTCAAGAGAGGTTTTAAGATCCGTGTGATAAAAAAACCTCGCGTCCTCAAGCCTTGCCCTGAGAACCCTTTCATGGCCCTTTGCCACCACGCTCATGTCCCGGGCCCTGGTGTTGTTTACAGACACAAAGTAAGGCATGATATTGTTGTTTTCGTCAACCACGGCAAAATAACGCTGGTGTTCACGCATGGCTGTAACCAGGATCTGCCTTGGCACCTCCAGGAATTTTTCTTCAAACCCTCCCAGCACCACTGTTGGATATTCAACAAGGTTGTTGTTGGTCTCCACCAGTTCCGGGTCCTCAAGGATGCTGCCCCCCGCCTTTTTGACCGTCTGCTCAATGCTCTCATACATCACCGAGCGCCTCTGATCCATGTCGGCCAGAACGTAGGCATCAGCAAGCACGTCAAGGTATTGGTCCGCTGAATCAAGGCGTATTCTGCCATGCTTCATGAAATAATGCCCCAGGGTGTGGCGGCCGCTTTTCACGTCTCCGAAGGCAAAGGAAACCGCCCTGCTTCCGAGCAGGACTGCAATGGAATGAATGGGCCTGGCAAATGTGACGTTAAGATCCCCCCACCGCATGGTTTTGGGAAACGGGATTGCTGCAATCAACTCGGGCAGGATCTGCCTTAGCACGGCAGCAGTGGACCTGGCTGGTTCTGTTGTCTTCGCGCACACGTAGCGCCCCTTTTCCGTCTCCTCCACCTGAAGCTTCTTTAAAGAGACGCCGGATTTTTCCGCAAACTTGGCGGCAGCCACAGTCGGACGGCCTTCCGCATCAAATGCAACGCTTTCCGGAGGCCCCATTACCCGGGTGGTTGCCGGGCGCTGCCTGTCTGCCACTTCATCCACCATAACCGCCAGCCGCCTGGGGGTGCCGTAAATCCGCGCAGAGCCGCATTCAATGCGCAGCTGGCTGAGCCTGTCTGTAAGCCTGCCGCGGAATGCTTCCAGTGCGGGGACGATGTAGCCTGACGGAATCTCTTCGGTTCCGATTTCGATCAACAAAGGATTCATTTTTCTACCTGTTTGTATCAGTATCGTTTTTAAGCATTGGAAAGCCAAGGTTTTCACGCTGGTTGATATAGATTTCCGCGCATTTGCGTGCAAGGTTGCGGATGCGGCCTATGTATCCCGTCCTTTCAGTTACGCTGATCGCGCCTCTGGCGTCTAGCAGGTTAAACACATGGGAGCATTTAAGACAATATTCATATGCAGGAAGCACAAGCCCTTCTTTTGCCGTGCGCACGGATTCGGCCTCAAATCTGCCGAAAACCTCAAACAACATGTCAACGTCAGCGGACTCGAAATTGTAGATTGACTGCTCCACTTCCAGTTGATGGTGGAGATCTCCGTATGTCAGGTCCCTGTTCCAGCTAAGGTTAAACACATTGTCCACTCCCTGCAGAAACATGCAGATGCGTTCAACACCGTAGGTAAGCTCAACTGAAACCGGGTGAACGTCAATGCTTCCCGCCATCTGGAAATAGGTAAACTGGGTGATTTCCATGCCATCTAGCCACACTTCCCATCCGAGTCCTGAAGCACCAAGGGTGGGAGATTCCCAGTCGTCTTCCACGAACCTGATATCGTGATCCATGGGATCGACCCCGAGGACTTTCATGCTCTGGATAAACTGATTCTGAACATCCTTTGGAGATGGCTTTAAAATCACCTGGAACTGGTAGTAGTGCTGAAGACGATAGGGGTTGTCGCCGTAGCGGCCGTCCGTGGGTCTTCGCGAGGGCTGTGCATATGCCACACGCCACGGTTCCGGACCAAGGGCGCGCAGAAGGGTGGAAGGATGAAAGGTACCTGCCCCCACTTCGAGATCATAGGGCTGGACCAGCACACAGCCCTTGCGGGCCCAGAAACGCTGCAAAGCAAGAATTACGTCCTGTACATACATCTTTTTAAATCCCGATTACATGAAAAAGTTTAAATTCGAATTCTCCTATTCGATACACGGATCTTACCAAAAGTTAACTAAACCGGCCAATACTAAAATCACCGACGACCCCGCGGGTGTCCACCCTGGTTTCAAGAATCCCGGCTTCAGGCCGCCGCTTTGTAACAGCCGCCCATTCCTCACGAAGTTCGGAAATGGCTTCAGCAGGCCCTAGGGCCCACAGGCACCCTCCGCCGCCCGCACCGGCGAACCTGGCCCCGCAGTTTCCTAGTGCAGCCGCCTCCATAAGTTCGGCTCCGGTTTCATCCACTACCTCGGGAGTAAGTTCCCGCCGGATCTCAGTTTCCAGATTCATCCACCCGGCGGCTGAATCAAGGTCTTTTTCTGAGAATGCATAAACAAACCGCTTTGTAGCATCCACAATTTTCTCCCATCGCCTGCGGTCGCGGCCTGAAAGAAACCTCCGGATCCAGGTGCCGTTTATATCCCGGGACTCATGAGGGACTCCGCAGTATGCAACCAGTATCCTCTCATTTAACCAGGAGGCTTCCCCGGCGCCCGCCAGGGACTGCTGCCTCCATGACGGCCTCCCCCCCCTTTCCTCCCAGTGCCACGCATTGGCTCCTCCGTAGACAGCGGCCAGCTGATCCTGCATGCCGCAGGGAACTCCAGCAATGCTTTCCTCGATTCCGTGGGCAAGAACCGGTATTGCTTCAATTTCGGGTAAACGGATCTGCGCGGCCTTCAAAAGCTCGAAATATGACGCCACAAGAGCCACAGCCGCAGACGATGACCCGCCGAGAGCACTTCTTGGAGGAGAAGAGGACTCAACTTCAATTAAAATACCATCAATGGCAAAATGGGCGGCAACAGCGAACATAAGGCCCATGGGATGATCAAACGGCGCCTCGTCCAGGCTGTATTCAGCCGGTGCAAAACCCATTGACTCAACCCGTACCCTCCCCGGAGTGTATGGGTGCAGTGACACCCTGGTGCGCATATCCAGCGATATATTGAAGGTGCAGGGCCTCAAGTGAGCCAGTGGGTAAAACAGGCTGGTTATGTCAAGGGTTCCGCCCATATCGACCCTGCATGGCGCAGAAGCGGAAATCCGGTCTTTTTCCAGAATCCCCCGCAGCTTTTCTGAACTGTGACGCGTTTTTTCACTCATTTGCTCACCGCCTCCGCATCTGCGCCAGAACCTTGAGACTGCGCGGCATCCTTCCCAGGTGATAAGGTACAAAAGCCTCCATTGCAGCCTGGGCCTCTTTTACCGCCGTGCGGGTAAATCGCAGTCTTTCAAGGGCCTTGAAATCTTTTTCTCGTATCCAGCCCAACTGCTTTATGGTTCCCTTTGAAATCCGCAGGCGTGTTCCGGACGCGCCTGCCGCACATCCATTGCACACAATCCCGCCCTTTTCAAGATCAAAAATTACGCCCCCGGCGGCCATACCCTCAAGCGGGATACCGCATGTGCCGCAGGAATCGAGCTTCGGCGAAAGCCCGGAAATACTTAAAAAACGCATCTGGAAAATTATGCTTATCTCTGCAGGTCCTGCCAGATCAAGATCCAGTGCGTAAAGCGCCTCGTATAAAAGCCTGTAAATCCCGGGCTGCGGCTTCCATTCCTCAAGCCATCCATTTACAAGTTCCGCCCAGTAACCTGCGTAAAGCGTTTTATAAACATCAGCCCGGATGCCTGCGAAAGGCGACTGCATTGAGGCCTCCCTGATAACAGGCATGCCGCCTTTCCTGCTTATGCTGCATACCAGCTCAAGGGCTGTAAACGGCTCAAGCAGACCTGAAAAGCGCTTCCGGCTTTTCTTGGCATTTTTGGCAACCGCAGCAATTTTTCCCTTTGCCAGGGTCAGAAAGGTTATTATCAGATCATAATCGCCCTGGTCTATCCTTCGCAAAAGTATTGCCGAAGTGGAAAACTCCGACATGGCCTATATTCCGAGTAGAAATGTGGCAAGCTGAAAATAAAAGAAAACAGCCACGATGTCGATGGAGGAAGTTACGAACGGACCGGTGGCAACTGCCGGGTCAACGCCTATCCTTTCAAAAAGCATCGGAAGCAGGGATCCTATGAGTGCCGCCACAGACATTGAACACAGCATGCCAGCTGACACGGCAATGCTGAAGCCCACCACGCTGTACTGAATCTGGGCAAGAGCCGCCAGCAAAACCCCGTATATCACTCCCAGCAGAACGCCTACCGCCAGTTCCTTTCCCACCACGTGCCACAGGTCCTGTGTATGTATGCGGCCGGTTGCAAGCCCGCGTACCACGATGGTTGAAGACTGGATTCCAACGTTTCCTCCCATGCCCATTATTACGGGAATAAAAGCTGCCAGATAAGAAATCTCCTGCAGGCTCGCCTCAAAATATCCGATAACGAAAATCGCTATCACCCCGCCCACGCAGCTGGCAAACAACCAGGGCAGCCTTATGCGGATACTTCTGAACACGGACTTGGTTTCAACAAATTCCTCGCCGACACCCGCCATTTTCAGGATATCCTCTGTGGCCTCTTCGCGGAAAATGTCAATGACGTCATCCACGGTTATCAGGCCCACCATGCGCTGCTCTGCGTCCACAACCGGTACTGCAAGGAAATTGTACCTGGCAACTATTTTGGCCACTTCCTCCTGATCCATGTCCGTGGTCACTGAAATCACATCAGTGGACATGAAATTTTTAAGGGGGGTGTCAGGAGGGACAAGCACGAGCTGCCTTAAGGAACAAACACCCACGAGCCTTTGATTTTCATCCACCACGTAGATATAAAAAGGCATCTCAATGTCTTTGTATTCCTTGGACTGCAGAGTGGAGATAACCTCGCCTGCCGTCATCTCCTCAGGCAGGGCTATGAAATCCGGGATCATGATACCGCCTGCGGTATCGTCCGGATATTTAAGAAGGCTTTCTACATCCTCGCCTCCTTTTGTCCTTATTCTTTCAAGGACTTCATCTGCCTGCTCCTGGGGCAGAAGCTTTATAAAGGAGGCTGCGTCATCAGAAGGGGTTTTCTCCAGGATCTCAGCGAGTTCATCTATACTCAGGCCCTCTATGATCGAAAGCACCACGTCTTCATCGAGCTCGCTGAGTATTACGCCCTGCTCCTGGCGATCCCCTATCAACCTGAACAGCTCCCGCCTGTGGGAAACCGACAGGGAGGGAAACACGGTTGAAAGGTCAGCGGCATGGATTCTGCTTATGATCTTTCTGAGCCGGACGTGCGACTCCCTGCGCAGCAGGCGTTTGATGGTTTCAATAAGTATGTAGTTTCGCTGAGTTGTCATTCTCTGCTTTCAGATTGTTCGGAAATGATCAGATCCGCCGGTTTTCCGGGTTCGGCAGCAATGTCTACGGGTTCGCCGTTTAAGTTGATTCTTACGGCCGCGGGATCGCTTATGGAAATCCTGAAACTGCGCCGGCCTGCAAGCTCAAGGTGATCTTTCGGAGCCAGCCTGTATTCATCTTCCTGCCGGCCATCCACAACTATGGTTAGCGTGGTTCCGGAAACAGCATCAATTGAAAGCACCTGTATCTCCGAGTCCGGATCCTCAATCCATCCCTTTGCCTGAAAACCAGCGGTTTCGGCATTACCGGCACCTGTATCGGAAGAAGGCTGCGGTGTCCCCTTTACGCCGTTTTTGCTTTCTGCGGAGGAGGCATTAGAAGAGTGCCGCTCTTTTTCCAAAAGGCTTGCTCCATAAAGAGTTGCCGCTGCCACGGCAGCCATAACTCCGAGTGCAATGCCCATGCGCAACATGTTTTTCCAGGGGGGGCCGAGCCCTTTATGCTCGAGCCCTAAAGCCTCGTCCCTGGCCTTGCGGTCGATGTAATAGCGCTCTAAAACATCTTCCTTATCCAGTCCCAGAGCCTCGGCATAGGCCCGGAGAATTCCCTTTGTATAAACATCAGCAGGCATACGGTCAAAGTCTTCTGCCTCTATCCAGACAATCTGGCGCGGAGTCAGGCAAAGTTCTTCCGCCAGCGCCTCAAGGGATATTCCCCGTTTTTCCCTTATGGCTTTTAAATAGCGGCCGAATGACAAGGTATGCGCCCGCCCTGCTATCTTATTATTCGAATGTGGGCCTGCTGACGCAGCGATTTTATCCACTCGTTGTATTTTTCATTCACCCTCTTGTCATAAAGCTTCTTGCGGATTTCATCCGAAACGTTTTCCAGTGGTTCGGGCGGAGTGGTTATAATGTCTTCTACGTAGAATATCTGAAACCCGTGCTCTGTATCCACTACCCCGGAAAATTCACCTTCTTCCAGGTCGCCTATCACTGACCTTAAATTTTCCGATAGATCCTGCAGGGAGAATTGCCCGAGCTCCCCTCCGTCCGATGCATTGGTGGCTTCGGAAAACTCGGCTGCAAGCCGGTCAAATGTGGCCCCCTGCTCCAGCTGCCACAAAATCAGATTCATCCGGGCAAGAACCCTGTCGGCTGTACCTGAATCCCCTGTGCGGGGAGGCTGCATCAGTATATTGCGGAGTTTATATTCCATCTCTCCGCCGAATTCCTCGGGATTTTCCTCGTAATAACGGCGGACATCCTCATCTGTAACAACGATATTGGACCTTACCTTCCTGTTGACCAGCCTGCTGCGCAGCATCTGCTGCTTTATCTCGCTGCGGTATTCCTCCATGCTCATTCCCTGCATCTGCAGTGCCTGCCTAAGGTCCTCGTCTGTATAGCGGTTTCTTTGTTTTACATTCTCTATTGCTGCATCCACATCACTTTCATCCACCTCTATGCCTGAGTCCTGTATCTGCTGATCGGAAAGCTTTTCATTTATCATCTCATCGAGTATCTGCTCACGTGCCTCGTAGAACTCTTCAAGCCTTTGTTCCTCTTTAAGCCCGCGGGATTCAAGCTGCTGCCTGACAGGTTCAAGTGCACGGTCGAGTTCCCGCAGGCGGATAACATCGTCATTTACCACTGCCACCACCCTGTCAACAACCTGCCCGGCGCCCGAGACCAGGGCGCCGCCGAGAACAAGAACACAGACAAACCCTGTAACCAGCAACCATTGGGGCCTGCAGAAACTATACATATAAACACACCTTTCTTATCTCAAACTAAAATTTTTAATTATTAACATATGTTGCGATTTCCATCAAGATCTTTTTAGCCTGATTCATCAAACTGTTAATCCCGCCGGACTTTGCCATGCGGATATACAGCGCATGTTCGGGCGTAAACCTGTAAGACTCCGGATCCTCGGCAATCAGATTCATTATTCCGTGCGGATTTTTCTGGTGCTTCTCGGAAAACCAAACACACATGACCTCATTGGACAGGTCCAGCCGTTTCACCCCCGCCCTGGCAGCCAGAATCCTCAGCATGATTTTGAGCAGAAGGTTAACCGCCTCGTCCGGCAACTCTCCGTAGCGGTCTGCCAGCTCTGATCTGAAATCCGAAACTTCCTTTAGATCCTTCATCCTGGCAAGCCTTCTATAGGCTGCCATGCGCTGATCAATATCAGGAACGTAGGATTCAGGTATATAAACCGATACGGGTATATTGATCTCAGGCTCCAGAGGCTCTATAACGGGCTCACCCTTTAGCCTGCTTACAGCCTCTTCCATGAGCTTTAAAAACATGTCGTAGCCGACAGCAGCGATATGCCCGGACTGCGATATCCCGAGAGCAGAACCTCCCCCGCGGATCTTGAGGTCGTTCAAGGCTATCTGAAAGCCTGCACCGAGATCGCTGTGCTCCATTACCACCCTGAGGCGCTTTTGCGCATCCTTGGACATGGCAGCCTCCCTTGGAACGATCAGGTAGGCATAGGCCTGTGTGTCCGCTCTTCCAACGCGGCCGCGGAGCTGGTACAATTGTGCCAGGCCCATGCGGTCGGCTCGGTTTATAATCATTGTATTGGCATTCGGTATGTCCAGACCGGATTCAACTATGGTGGTCGATATAAGCATATCGATTTCCCTGTTTATAAACTGATGCATGACCTTTTCCAATTCGCCTTCGTCAAGCCTTCCGTGTGCCACACCAAGTCTGACCTCGGGCACCATTTCCTTTATCCGCCTGGACATGTTCCATATTGTGTTGATGTTGTTGTGCACAAAAAAGATCTGTCCGCCCCGTTCCATTTCGCCCCTGACCGCCTCTGCTATCACCGCGGGATCGAACTCGCTGATATAGGATATTATCGGCTGGCGCAGCTCGGGCGGCGTGGTTATAACGCTTATATCGCGTACGCCGAGCATGGACATGTGAAGAGTCCTGGGAATGGGGGTTGCGGTCATTGACAGCACGTCCACCGTGCTTCTCATCTTTTTTAGCTTTTCCTTGTGCTTTACGCCGAACCGCTGCTCCTCGTCTATGACAATCAGCCCGAGATCCTTGAATTCAATATCCTTTTGCAGCAGCCTGTGTGTGCCTATAACAATGTCGACCTTTCCGTTTCGCAGTTCTTCGATGATCTCTTTTTGCTTTTTTCTGCTTTTAAAACGGCTTAAACTTTCAATGTTTACAGGGTAGCGACCGAAACGATCTGTAAATGTTGTGTAATGCTGTTCCGACAAAAGAGTGGTGGGTACCAGAACCGCCACCTGCTTGCCGTCATTTACAGCCTTGAATGCAGCCCGGAGTGCCACCTCGGTCTTTCCGTAGCCCACGTCGCCGCAGATCAGCCGGTCCATGGGCGATGGGGACTCCATGTCCGATGTCACCTCTGAAATGGCCTTTAGCTGATCCGGGGTCTCCTCATATGGAAAGCCTGCTTCAAAGTCCTTATAATAACTGTCTGCGGTATTGTATGCGTGGCCTTTTCTGACCTTTCGCTCTGCGTAGAGATCCAGCAGTTCTCCTGCGATCTTTTCCACAGACTTTCTGGCCTTCTGCTTGACCTTGCCCCATGAGGTTCCGCCCAGACGGTCAATTACAGGGGCAGCCCCGTCTGCAGCCATGTATTTCTGAACCAGATCCATGCGGTCCACCGGCAGAAACAGCTTGTCTCCCCCCCGGTATTCAAGCACGAGAAAATCGCTTGTGATTCCTTCTATTGTCATTTTCTCCAGGCCCAGGTACCTGCCGATTCCGTGATCCACGTGGACCACCAGATCTCCCGCATTGAGATCGGCAAAATCAAGCAATGCCGACTGGGCAGCCTGACGCTTCTCTCTGCGGTTTTTTCTGCCTGTTTTGGTGCCGAACACCTCCCTGTCCGTGATCACGGCAAGCCTCTGTGCAGGCCAGACAAAGCCGCCTGAAAGACTTTCTGTGCATATGGCGCAGCCAGGTGAAGAAAGCGACACCTCGGAGAATGAATTAATAATTTCAGGGCCGATACCGTAGCCCTCTGTCAGGTCCAGGAGCCTTTCTGCCTGGGCCTTGCTGCGGCAGACCATAAGGGTTGCCAATCCGCTGGCGCGGTTGTTTTCCACCCAGTCTGCAAGAGGCTTTAAACCCCGATCCTCCCGGCTGCGGTCACGAAGGGCATTTTCTATATCCGAGTTGTCCTGTACTCCCAGATCAAATACCTGCTCGCCGTCTGCCTCATGCCCCTGCCCGGACATAATCCCCACAAGATGAAAACCCAGGGACTGCCTTGATTCCAGAAGGGATTTTGCGGTGTCGAAATCCTGGTAAATGTGGTCAGGAGGCACACACATCCGGTTGTCGCTGCAGGCTGAAGCGTAATTGCGGGCTGCAAGATCCTCTTTTTTTCTGGCCGCCTTTTCCACCTCAGGTGTATCGAATTCCACCATAAGTATCCGGTCAGGAAGATAATCAAACACCGTGTCAGGCTCAGGATAAATAAGGGGCAGCAGGCTTTCAATCCCTGCAAACACGCCTTCACTGGAAAGCCTCTCGACAAATTCATCTTCTGCGGCCCTGCTGAGACCGGCCTTTATACGCTGGTCTCTGGCCCTTTCAATAACATCGTTTACCTGTTCCCTGTATAAAATCGCCTCCCTTGCCGGCAGCACCACTGCTTCGTCAGCAGAGCCTGTCTTACGCTGCGTTGAGGCTGAAAAAAACCGCAGTGAATCAACAGTGTCTCCGAAAAACTCGATTCTAAAGGGATTGTCGTACATGGGGGAAAAAACATCCAGGATTCCCCCGCGGATGCTGTATTCTCCGGGTTCCTCCACCATGGCGGTATTGGCGTAGCCGCCTGCATTGAGCTTTTCTATCAGCCTGTCTCGATCCGTATCCTCGCCCGCCATTATCAGCTCGGCATAATCGCACAGATCACGCCTGGGAATGATTCTCTGCAGAAGAGTCTCTGCAGGGGCCACCACGATCGAGGGCGTATTTCCGGCTACTGCCAGCTGGTAGAGTATTTTTATCCGCCTGGCGGCGGTTTCGTTGTGATATGCTATACGCTTAAACGGCAAAATATTGTAGGGCGGAAACAAATACACCGGCGGCGCCTCATCAGTATCCGAGAAAAATGCCAGATCCTGTAAAAGGTTTTCACCCTCTGCGGTCGAAGAGACAACAACAAACACGGGCCGACGCAGCTGCCTGCTCAGACGGCTTAACATATAGGCTCTTTCAGCCCCTGCAGCGCCGGTGCACGACACTCGTGACACTCCCTGGCACAGCAGATCTGATACATACTGAACCGGGCTTTGATCTTCAGCCTGCCCGGCAAAAGAAAATGATTTATTTTTTTTTCTGTTCATAAAAAATTCCGAGTTGGGTTTTCATGTGTTTCAATGCATTGGATCTGCCCAGAAACGGCTTGACTCCGAAAACATTTACATGATACCTATTTTTTCTCTGTCGCCGACGTAGCTCAGCAGGCAGAGCAGCTCACTCGTAATGAGCAGGTCAGCGGTTCGAGTCCGCTCGTCGGCTCCATAAATTGTAAAGGATTTCGGGATCTTTTCCGGGATCCTTTTTTTATTTTTATTTTCCGAACAATACGGTCTTGCAAAAAGCCGGTTTCTCAGTGTTCTTATTCGCAAGTTCGGTGACGTATTGTCTTGGTCCTGTCAAACCAATGAAGGAGGCTTTGACTTAATAAATCCGAAATTCGAATATCGAAATTCGCGCGCGAGCATCCCGTAAGGGATAAACAAATTCAATCTTCCAATAAGGACATAGATGTCCGAAACATAGAGAAAACTCCTCTGCCGGCTCAATTTAACCGGAGGTGGATTTCCGCTGGTTTTGTTTTATATTTCGGTCATTAGTGCTTGTTTCGTGCTTGGTGTTTCGAATTTCGGATTTTTCCTTCCTGCAAAAATACCGCCTCGGCGGCGTAAATTGCTTTTTACGATTCTGTCTGACAAACTTCTCTCAAATAGGGGCAGATTGTACACTTTTTGCCTGAAAAGTGTCGAAGAATTTTTCATGGACTTACAACCCGTAAACATCAGGGCGCTGATGCAGGGTTACGTGATTGATCTTCCCTCCCGGGGGGCTGTCATTTTGTAAGGATCCAGGAGTTCTTCAAGTTCCCGGTCGGTTAGCAGCCCCTTTTCGGAAACAAGCTCATAAATACTTTTATTCTCTTTCAAGGCCTCCATGGCAAGATCAGCAGCCTGCTCATATCCCAAAAGCGGCACCAATGCCGTGACCAGCCCGGGAGACTCCCGAACCATCTGTGCGCAGCGATCTGCGTTGGCTGTAATGCCCTGCAGACAGCGCTGGTTGAAAATAAAGCAGCCATTTTGCAAAATCTGCATGGACTGAAACAAGTTAAAAGCGATAATGGGCTCAAACACATTCAATTGAAGCTGACCTGCCTCGGCGGCAAAGCTTACTGTAAGGTCATTTCCGATTACCTGGAATGAGACCTGGTTGAGCATCTCGGGTATGACCGGGTTTACCTTGCCCGGCATAATCGAGGAGCCGGGCTGTACCGCGGGCAGGTTGATTTCCCGGAATCCGGTATATGGCCCTGAAGACAAGAGCCTTATATCATTACATATTTTTGACAGTTTAATACTGATACGCTTGAGGATGCCTGAAAGCTGCACGTAAGCCCCGGTATCTCCGGTGGCCTCGATGAGATTGGACGACGGTTTCAGGTCCAGATCTGTTATATCCGACAGTTTACTGCAGACTTTAGCCGCATATTCGGGAACCGTGTTGATACCGGTGCCGATTGCCGTGGCTCCCATGTTGATCTCCAGCAAAAGGTTCAGTGCCTCCCTCAGACGCTGCTCTTCTTCGCCTATGGTTACACCGAAAGCCTTAAATTCCTGCCCGAGTGTCATGGGCACCGCATCCTGCAGCTGGGTCCGCCCCATTTTGATGACCGATTCAAATTCACCGCCCTTGACAAGAAAAGCCTCCTTTAGACCCCGCAGTTCCCTTTCCAGATCAGCCCCCCTCCAAATAGCTGCAATCCGGAGGGCTGTTGGATAGACGTCATTGGTTGACTGGGAGAGATTCACGTGGTTATTGGGGTGGCAATGCTGATATTTCCCTTTCTCATAACCAAGTATCTCCAGGGCCCTGTTGCAGATAACCTCGTTTGTGTTCATATTTACGGAGGTTCCGGCTCCTCCCTGAATAACATCAACCGTAAAATGCTCATTGAAGCTGCCTTCCCGAACCTCCTCAGCCGCACGTACAATGGCCGACCCGATTTCGGTGGAAAGATGCCCGAGCTCCATATTTGTAAGGGCTGCAGCCTTTTTCACGCAGGCCATTGACTGAATCAGAGTCGAAAAATGGGCAATGCTTATACCGGTGACCTGAAAATTCTCCATAGCTCTTATGGTCTGGATTCCGTAATATGCATCAGCGGGCACCTTCCTTCGCCCGAGGCTGTCTCTTTCTTCCCTGTAATGCATTTCGTCAACACTCCGTTTGTTTAAAGTTCGGATGAAATAATGACCAGACTGCTGATAGTGAACATCCGGTAAGCCCGATAATTGAGATTTTGTTTTTCCGGGATCGGCATCGAAATCGAACCCGATAACGCCACCGATCCGGACGGCGATTTTCCGGCTGCAGCTCAACCAACGATGTCAAGGAATCATTCGTCTCCTTACCTTTGCCGGAGAATTGTCATGTTGAGACAGATGATCTTGAAAAAAATTTGGATTATGATAAGAGTGACCGTTTCGAAGCGTGGCGATAAACCACGTTTTAGTCTTCACAGAATTCCTGCCGGAATTCAGGTGTACCGACTACAAAGGACCCTGACTGAAAACGTAATATAAAAACTTGTACCCGAAAATCAAATTCTGTTGAAATTGGTTCAAAAATATCTATAACATCTTGACATATTATTTATATCGATTTATTTATAATAAAAACATGATCATTTCATTCTTGAAAAGCTTTGCGCAATCCTTTATGAACGGCTAAGCTTTACCAGAAACTCTGGAGAAGGAGACAAAAGCCGGATTTTTTTATGAAAGCCCCGGATGCCATGGAAATAAAAAACGAAATCGAAACGATTTCAACCCGTATAGACAGTATTTTAAAAACCGTAAAAAAATATTACCCGATCACCGGGTCGGAACCGGAAACAACCCCTGCAGCCGAGGCGCAACAGGACGCATCGACTTGCCACCTTAAACATAAGCCGGATCAGGAGGCATAATGGCACTGACAAAAAATAACATCGTGGAAAGGGTCAACGAGCTGGGCTTTACCAAAAAGAAATCAGTGGAAATAGTTGAATCTCTTCTGGAAATAATAAAACGCAGCCTGGAAAACGATGAAGATGTACTGGTATCCGGCTTCGGCAAGTTCTGCGTTAAACAAAAAAGCACCAGGCGGGGCCGCAACCCTGCAACCGGTGAGGATCTCCTGTTAAACTCCAGGAAAGTGGTAACATTTAAATGCTCCGGCAAGCTTCGGGAAAGAATAAACAAGGGAAAATAAAAGCCCCTGTCATTCAAGGCCGTAAGTCTTTATTTTGCTCAAAAGAGATGGATGACTTATCTCCAGTAGCCGGGCGGCCCTGGTTCGGTTTCCATCCGTGGCTGCAAGGGCCTTTCTGATCAGGATCTTTTCCATTGCCTGCTTTCCGGATTTCAGGGAATAGCCGGAGATAATATCATCCACCCCGTTATGCCGGGACTCTCCTCCCTGACCCAGCGGGGAAAACAGTTCAGAATTAAGTTCCTGTTCTTCTGCAAGTATTACAGCGCGTTCAATAAGATTTTCCAGCTCGCGCACATTGCCCGGCCATGTGTGCTCCATAAGCATTGAAACCGCTTCTGCAGAAATCCCCTTGATATTTTTTTTAAACCTTGTGCTGTAGCGCTCGATAAAAAACCTGCACAAAAGGGGAATATCCTCGGTTCTTTCTGCAAGGGTTGGCAGGTGGATCGGCATTACGTTTAAACGATAAAAAAGGTCCTCGCGGAAATTGCCCTTTTCAGCTTCTGATGCAAGATCCTTTGAAGTGGCTGCAATAATTCTTACATCGATGTTTTTAGAACTGGCAGTTCCAACTGGACGAATTTCATTGTCCTGAAGCACCCTTAAAAGTTTCACCTGAAGTGCCAGGGGGAGATCGCCTATTTCATCCAGAAATACCGTCCCACCGGCGGCTGCTTCGAAAAGACCTCCGTAATCCTTTTCCGCACCGGTAAACGCACCCTTTTTATGACCGAAAAGCTCGCTTTCAAGCAGATTTTCAGGGATGCCCCCGCAGTTTACCGGGATTATGGGTTTTTCCGCCCTGCTGCTTGCAAAGTGAATTCCCCGGGCAATCAATTCCTTGCCTGTTCCACTTTCTCCGGTGATAAGAACAGTGGTATCGTAGCGCGCCACCTTGCCTGCAAGACTGAAAACCTCCTGCATGGAACTGCTCTCGGCAATCATGCTGCCAAAAACATTTGACTGCCCTATATTTTCCAGTCTGTCTTTTAACTCCCTGTTTTCGATTTTCAGGCTTTCGCGTTCCTCGGCCTTTTTCAGGGCCATCAACACCTCGTCAGGCTTAAAAGGCTTTGATATATAGTCATAAGCACCTTTTTTCATTGCCTCGACCGCGGTGTCTATGGTGCCGTAGGCAGACATCATTATCACGCTTGTGGTTTTAAGATGCTCGGCTGCGGCCTCAAGAAACTCCATGCCGCCCATGTTGGGCATCTTGATGTCGCAGAATATGTAATGATAACGGTTCACTTCGACCTTTTTCAGGGCTGATGACCCGTCTTCCGCAGTGTCCGCTTGGTATCCCGCATCTTCTAAAAGAAGGCTCAGCATATGACGCATGTTAGGCTCATCATCCACGACAAGAATTAGTTTTGTATTCCTGCTTGTGGCTTCCTGTTCCATCAAACTTTCCCGCAGCTTTTATTGTTCCGGTGCCCAGCAGGGCTGCTGTTTTCGGCTTCATTTTCCGCCACCGGCAGCCTGATTATAATCCCTGTTCCTCCGGTTTCCCGCAAATCAACGCTGATGTCTCCTCCCATCTGTTCCACAATCATATAGCTTACCGACAGCCCAAGCCCCGTGCCTTTTCCGGTTTCCTTGGTGGTAAAAAAAGGATCGAAAATTTTGTCCAGATTCTGCTCGTCAATCCCCGTTCCGTTATCAATGACTTTCAGGTTTATCATTTTTCCTGCATCTGTGGCTCGCCTGCCCCCTGGTTCACTGTTGCTGGTTGCAAGTTGGATGAGGCCGTTGTACGAATTCTCCGATTGCTTAATGGAGTCAGCAGCATTGATCATAAGGTTTACCAGAACCTGATGCAGCTGGTCTGATTCCCCGTAGACCCTGTCATCCTGGGCCTCCAGCTGATAGCATATCTCGATGTCCGAAAAAAAAGGCTGCTGTGAAAGCATGCCACCGGTATATTTTACCAGCTCATGTAAGGAAATAACAGAAAACTCCGATGGGCGGCTCCTGGAAAAATCCAGCAGCTGCCTTATTGTGTTGTTTACACGCTGAATCTCCTGCTCGGCCCTCTCAATATAATCCAAAGTCAAACTGTCATCCGGATTGGCTCTGTTTTTTAACAAGCCCAGATAACCGAGGACGATACCTATAGGGTTGCCTATCTCGTGGGCCAGCCCGGCAGAAAGCCTGCCGGTGGAAGCAAGCTTTTCGGCTCGTACTATTTCCTTTTGTGCGGCTTTGAGCTGCCGGTTGGACTGCTCAAGACATTCAAGTGAGGACCTGAGTTCCTGGCGGTCAGCTTCAATTCTTCTGAGCATCTGGTTCAAGGCACCGGAAAGCCGGCTGAATTCAGCGTCCTGCCTTTCAGGAAACATTTCAGAGTTCTGACTTGCCTGGTATTCATCAGTGATACGTATGAGGCGGTTTATCGGCCGGGTAACCATCCTTGAAAGCCGCCATCCCCCGATTGACAAAAGCAGAATAAGATTTATGGAAAGGTAGAACACAGCCATCTGCTGGACATCGCGCATTGCACGGTATACCGGCGCCAGGGAAACAACAGCAGTAACTGCGCCCCTGTTTTCGGCAAGGGGTTCTGAAATCACAGCATAGCGGCTGCGCGGCCAGAAAACACCCCAAATTGTTCCCGCAAGCCTGATCCGGGAGCCGCGGTCATTTACAAACTTATGGTGAAACCTGTAGACATCGCCGGAGACTGATTCAGGCATACTGCCAAAAATTTCAGAATCCCCGTCTCCCTTGCTTATCAGTGCTGATGAAACCCCATATTGCCCTTCAGCAGACTCATAATCCGCAAACTTGTTCCTCCCGGAAAAATGCATATCCGCAATCTCAGGCAGCCTCATCCTTGCAGCTTCAATCCGCTGCTCCACCATCTGCCTTTCCGTAATCTGCAAAAGCACAAGGTCTGTCAGAGCAATGGCAAAAAACAGTAGGAATGCAAGATTGATTAGAATGCCTGTTCTGAGACTTTTAAAACCAATCATTTGTGAGGAAAAACCTTCCTGGTTGCTTGCGGAGAAACGGTTAGCTAAAAAAACTTATGTAACAGGGATATAAATCCGAAATCATAAGCAAATCCGAAATCCGAAACAGGAATATAAATTCGAAATTCGAAATCCGAAATCCGCGCGAAGCATCCCGTAAGGGATAAACAAATTCGAATTACCAAAATTCAAATGTTCAAAACAAGCTCCGCCCGGATCTATTGGCTTTTTGATCATTTATTATCAGGGTTATAAATTTGAAATCCGCGCGTGGTCATCCTGCAAGGGACAAATAAACCCGCATTACCAAAATCCGGATAACAGAAACGAGCCTTGCCCGAGTCTACGGGTGTTTTGATCATTTGGTATCAGAAGTATAAATCCGAAATCCGAATATCGAAATCCGAAACAAATTCGAATTACCAAAATTCAAATGACTGAAACAGGCATTGACTAAGATCCGTTCATGTTTTGGTCATTTATTATCAGGGTTGTAAATTTGAAATCCGCGCGAAGCATCCCGTAAGGGATAAACAAACCCGGATTACCAAAATTGGAATGATAGAAACGAGCCTTGCCCGGCTCTACAGGTGTTTTGATCATTCGGTATTCGGATTTGTTTCGAATTTCGAATTTCGTGCTTCGGATTTCGTGCTTCGGATTTATTAACCATATCAACAATAAGGTACTGTTTCCACCAAAAAAGCCCCGATGTCCAGCAACGGGCCATCGGGGCTTTTTATGAAAAAAATTCCGGCGGCGTCCTACTCTCCCACACAGTTACCCGTGCAGTACCATCGGCGCTAAGGGGCTTAACTTCCGTGTTCGGGATGGAAACGGGTGTTTCCCCCTTGCTGTTGCCACCGGAAAAATTATTTGCAATGTAGATCCATCAAAACGTCCAGCCAAAAAAAATTGTGGCTAAGCCGCACGGCCGATTAGTACCGGTTAGCTAAAACACATTGCTGTGCTTCCACACCCGGCCTATCTACCTCGTAATCTCCAAGGAGCCTTCAGGCCGCATGTTGCCATGCGGTCGGGATATCTTATCTCGGGGTGGGCTTCCCGCTTAGATGCTTTCAGCGGTTATCCCGTCCGAACTTAGCTACCCAGCTATGCCGCTGGCGCGACAACTGGATCACCATTGGTTCGTCCATTCCGGTCCTCTCGTACTGGGAACAGAGCCCCTCAAATATCCTGCGCCCGCGAAAGATAGGGACCAAACTGTCTCACGACGTTTTAAACCCAGCTCACGTACCACTTTAATCGGCGAA
>JAWLEU010000006.1:0-27811 GCA_041685965.1 Desulfosalsimonas sp. | reverse complement strand
GGGTTTTTTTAAAAAAACTGTTCTTTTTCCCGGGCAAAAGTCTCCATAACTATTGACAATACAAGTTAAAATTCAAATTTTAAAAGCAGGGAAGGAAAAAAGAGCAGGCTTGCAATAGCCTATGATGAAACGCGTAAAGCAGGGGGGGAATTATGACCCGGAGGGACAGTAACCGTAAATTTCGCCGATTTTTACACGGCACGAACAAAGGCGGCCGGCGACCTCAGAAATGGCCGTACTGGAAAAACAATGTCCAGGTGGCAAGGCAGGTATACCTGCTCAAGTAGCACCGGTGGCGGCCGACCCTTGAGGCCGCTGCAGTAAAACTTCGAATACCGGATGGAGATGCGGGCTTAAGTCTGTTCGGACAGGAAATGTTTGTAACTTGCGGGGTGCTATACTTATTTTAACACCTTAAAGGAAACCAAACAATTTGTTGTCCGAAAGCAAGAGGGTAGACGTGCCGGGGTTCGTGTTAAAGGGGGCCGAAGCCCCCTGATTTTCAGATTTTATTTCAGCCTTTTCTGCACGTCCTGTAGTTCTTCTGATTCGTAGCGCTCCTGGCGGATTGTCAGGTCCAGGTTGGACATCAGGCCGCCGTGTTTTTTTGCTTCCTGGTCTGACTGGAGTTTTAAATGCAGGTTAAGTGAATCCTGTAAATCGTTGATGGCCTTGTCGATGGCTGCATCAAAAGATTTCCCGCGGTCTGTGACGCCTGGTGAGAAGTCAGGCTCCATGCCGTTTTCAGCAATTTCCTCGGCGCTGTGGGCAAGCTGTTTCATCTTGGTCATGGAAAAGTCCATCCGCTGCCATGCTTCCACTCCCTGGTCCTGGAAAACCCATGCATCACGCAGGGTCTGGAGCATCTGCTGGTATTTTGCAGCCACGCTTTTCTGCAGCATGTCTGCAAGTTCTTCAGGCAGCTCGTTTTCCTCGCCGGGCATTCCTGCTGCTTCTTCCTGCGTCAGCTTGTCGCGCATTTTCTGAAACTTTTCAGCGTGCATTTCCGATTCCCAGGCCTCTCTGAGCAGCACACGCTTGATGTGATGCTCATTGACCATTTCTGCTTCCTTTTCATAATGGGGGACCAGGTTTTTTTCGTAATCCACGTAGGATTTTATGATTGTGGCCCTGTTGGTGGGGTCATAGGGATATTCCGCCGGCTCAAGGTCCGGCTCGCCGCCCAGCGCTCCTATGATCATGCCCAGCCAGTGCATGTGCCACATTTCCTCCCTGGCCCTGGAAAGAAGCTTGGCGCCGATAGGCGTGTCCTCGCCTTCCAGGTAGCTGTGGGTCAGGTAGCGCAGGATGGCTGCATGTTCGTCTGCAAGGTCCCTGTTCAACATTTCGATAAGCTCTTGTTTCTCCATGTCTTCATCCTTTTTGTGATGGTTTGCGGCAAGCTGTCACTTATCAAGATAACGGTTGATAAACGGTGGTTCAAGCTTAAATAATGCAAATAGCATAACAGGGGAGTCAGGCAAAGCTTGAGTGCTCTGATTCGTAAGTTTGGTGACCTATGGTTTTGTTTTATATTTTGGTCATTCGTGCTTCGTGTTTCGAATTTCGGATTTTTCAGTCTCGCTTCAGATCCCAATAGTGAACCTGCTGTCGGGATTGTAATGTCAGTGCATTTATGACTGCGTGTACTTAGATGCAACCCCTTAATGCCCAGAAAAATCCTTGCCCGGCTTTCGGGAAACTAGTATGTCTTTATACGGCAACATGCAATCAGGGTTTTGAAAAACCAGCGGGGCTGATTTGGATCAGATCGGATTATTCGTAAAACAGGATAAGGCAGCTCAGCAAAAGGCTGAGGCGTTTGAAGACTGGCTTCGCTCCAGGGGTATCGACGTGGTGCGCCAGGATTCTTTCCAGCCGAGGTTGAGCCTTGATGATTCGGGCGGAGGGGTGGATCCGGAACACATTGCCTGCGTGTTCGTGCTCGGCGGGGATGGAACTTTTTTAAGCGCTCTTCGCTGGATCGGGGATGCGGGCATTCCCATGATAGGAGTGAAATTCGGCGATATAGGCTTTCTTGCCGAAATCTCCGAGGATTCCCTGTTCAAGGCGGCAGAGGCGGTGATTAAACAAGAGTTCACAATAGAATCCCGAGACCGCCTGCAGGTCCGGATATTCAGAAACGGCCGTCCCCATGTGCGGGACACGGTTTTAAACGACGTGGTGATAAACAAGGGCGCTCTTGCCCGCCTTGCCAATATTGAGACCTATATAGACGAACGCTACCTGACAACCTACCGCAGCGACGGCCTTATAGTGGCAACCCCGACCGGTTCAACCGCATATTCCCTGGCTGCCGGAGGCCCTGTTGTTCATCCCGCGGTGGAAGGCTTCCTGGTAACTCCCATATGCCCCTTCACCCTTACCAACCGAGTCCTTGTGGTCCCCAATACATCGAAGATAAAGATACGTATGGGAGAAAAAGCCTCTGACATTGTTGCCACCTTTGACGGGCAGGAGGGCATGGAGCTTGACGCATCAGACGAGATTATAATCGAAAAGAACCGTTTCCCGCTCAATCTCATAAAGCTGCCCGGCTACAACTATTTTGACATCCTAAAGGCCAAGCTGCGCTGGAGCGGAGGGCGAATCTGAGTTCCGGCAGGAAAGTCTTTTATCTTTTCTTTTTGCAGTGCCCGGTTCGTGTGCTGAGCCGCTCGAAATAAATATCTCTGCAGGCTCGCTCTATGTCCGCCATTCTGCCCAGCGCGGCGTTGAAGTCTTTCCGGGTGCTTGTAAAAACGCCGTGCCCGTAGACTATAGCCGCCCCTGTCCTTTTTACAGCGGGCGGCACTGTTTTGCAGAGCCCGAAACGTCCGCCTCCTGTCTCTCCGGGCACCACCGGGACCCCTTCTATTTCGCGTTCCGCGGGGCAGTCCGTGTGGCAGCTTCCGGTGTGACGGCAATCTTTTTTAAGGCAGTCCATTGACAAAATAACCGAAAAAAGCGGGTGGCCGTGGAGTGTTGCACGGCAGTCGTCTGAAGAGGCGATTTCCTGGTGCGCCGGCAGCTCTGAGGATGGCTTGCCGGTATTGCAGGAGCCGTCTTTAATTGACACGGCAAGCACTTCATTTTCGAGTTCGTCCAGAAAGCTGCCTGAAGCGCTGATATAAAGCGTGTCCTTTACCCTGTAGGAGATGTTTCCGAAACAGGCGTCCACAAGCCCTGAATCGATTATCTTTTTGCCCGCCTCTGTTATGGCGGCTTTTGCCTGATAAGCGTTTTCAAACGGCCCGTTCATGAGCCCCCCATTGAATACCGGGGGCAAAGGCAGGTGGCTGCATGCGGACAAAAACGCTTGTTCACGCGGCTTTTCGATTCCGCCTGTTTTTTTTTCCTGCAGGGTGTCTGAAAAAAACTTTACAAATCCTGAAAAGCAGGCAGCAGAAAAGTGCACGTATGCTTCGGCGGTATTGCGTCCGCAGGCAATGATGCCGTGATGCGGTACAATAACGCACTTTCTGCCGCTCAATGCCCGTGCAATGGAGGGGCGGTCAAACCCGCCAGCCACGGCAAGGTCATGCAGAAACATGCGGGTTTCCGAGTCTTCGGGCTTTATTATCCTTTCAGGTGAGGTTTTCGCCAGAAAATAAATCGCCGTTGCGTAGGGTTCCGCGGGTTTTGCATAAACAATGGCACCTGCATTGACATCCTGCAGCAGGTGATTCAGGGTTAAGCAGTCTTCATGCCTGCGGTTGGTGCAACCATCCGTTTCTGCGGCTGCGAAAAGGGCAGTGCCGGGTTCGGCCAGCCCCTGGCTGTAAAGCCTTGTTTCGTATCCTCCGGTCTCCCGGTCCATTTTCAGGGCCTTTTTTTCACTGCCATCCCGGAAAAAGGCCGGGCTGGATATGATCCTGGTATATCCTGCAGTTCCGGTTGCGGCGGCATCTGCGGCACACGTCCACGTGTTTTCTGGGCCGCCCTTTCCTGCTGGGGCAGGTGAGGTAGCGGCTTTTGCTGTCGTTGGTGCTGCGCTTGGCTGTTTTCATTGTAAAATCAGTGTATCATCGCCGCAACAAGGCTTCAAGGAGAAAAACCCTGAGAAATTTTCTTGATAATGAGTTCAATTGACGTTAACGTAAAACTCTCATAAGATGGCGGCATGTTGATAAGCATATAAAAATCAGCATGTTTGGTATGAAACCCAGGTTTGCCGGTATAACCGGAAAAGCGGAGTGTTTTCATGGAAATAACCATTAAAAAAGCAGGCGTCCTCAAACCCCTGCCTGATGAATCAGATCTGGCCTTTGGCACGCTTTTTACGGATCACATGTTCAACATGGACTACGATCCTGAAAACGGGTGGCACAACCCCAGGATAGAACCCTATGGGCCCTTTCCCATGGACCCTTCGACAATGGTGCTCCACTACGGTCAATCGATATTCGAGGGGCTGAAAGCCTTTAAGACGCCTGAAGACCGCATTCAGCTTTTCAGGCCGGAGCATAACTTCACCCGCTTCAACCGGTCGGCGGAAAGAATGTGCATCCCTGTGCTGGATGAAAACTTCGCCCTTGAAGCGGCAAAGAAGTTAGTCGAGCTCGAGCGCCGATGGGTGCCCTCCGCCCCTGGGACGTCTTTGTATATCAGGCCCACCATAATCGCAATGGACCCGTTTCTGGGAGTCCGGGCCTCTTATACCTACAGGTTTTTCATTATTCTTTCGCCCGTGGGCGCCTATTACAAGGAGGGATTCAATCCGGTAAAGATCTGGGTGACAGAGAAATACGTAAGAGCGGTTCCCGGCGGCGTCGGGGAGGTAAAAACAGCAGGCAATTACGCTGCCAGCCTGTATGCCGGAGAAGAGGCACACAACAGGGGCTACACCCAGGTGCTGTGGCTGGATGGAGTGGAGCGCAAGTATGTAGAGGAAGTCGGCTCCATGAACATCTTTTTCGTGATTGACGATGAAATAATAACACCCGAGCTGTCAGGCAGTATTCTTTCAGGCATAACAAGGGATTCGGTCATTACGCTTGCCCGCAAGTGGGGGTATCCTGTCAAAGAACGCCGCATATCAATCGAGGAGGTGGTCGAGGCCCACGAACAGGGCAGGCTGCAGGAGTGTTTCGGATCCGGCACAGCCGCTGTTATATCGCCTGTCGGAGAGATAAAGTACAAGGATAAAAGACTCGAAATCGGTGACGGCAAGGTGGGTTCCTGGGCCAGGAAGTTTTTTGACGCTATTACAGATATCCAGTACGGAAGAAGCCGGGATACTGAGGGCTGGGTACATCCTGTGGTTTGATTCAAAAAAAAATCCGGCGGCTTGTTTTCTGACAAGCCGCCGGATTTTTTCCAGAAGATTATAACGAGTTTTACTTGATCTCGATTTTTTTGCCCTTGCTCTCCTCGGTCTTGGGTACCTTTACTTCCAGAATGCCGTCTTTGAAGGTTGCCTCTATCTTATCGGTATCCACGTTGTCCGGCAGTGTAAAGGCCCGCTGGAACTTGCCATAGAAGCGTTCCCGGCGATAGTAGTTATTATCCTCCACATTTTCTTCATCCTTGCGCTCTCCCTTGATGGAAAGCACGTTGTTGTTTACGTCAATGGAGACATCGTCTTTTTTCACTCCGGGAAGCTCGGCTTTTATCATGACGGCATTGTCCTTTTCATAGGTGTCAACACTGGGCCTCCATTCAAAGAAGCCGACATCTTCCCTTCCTTCGCCGGTTTCCGGGAGCATATCGTCAAATACCCTGTTTATTCTGTCCTGCAGTGTAGGCAGAGTTGTCCACGGATTCCAACGTACCAGTGCCATAGCTTCTCACCTCCTTTTTATTTTTTTAACACACTGATTATTTTGCCGATCCTCTGTTTTCATTATCAAACTAATCATTGACCCAAGGCTTTCAAGGGGGGTGGAAAAATTTTTTTTCAGGATTCTTATCTGCATGTAATAACAGTCATTAAATAATTTGCACTCGGGTTCAAACGGGTATAATATGGAACCTGCTTTCATATAACAGGTTATACAGCCCGCGGATGACGGCATGCAGCGTTAACCGGTCAAAGATCGAGGCACCATGATGAAATACGTGATTATCGGAAACGGTGTGGCCGGCGTCACTGCAGCAGAGACCATAAGGCAGCATGACGCCTCGGGCGACATCAGCATGATCTCTGATGAAACCTTTCCTCCTTACTGCCGCCCCATGATCAGCAACTTCCTGGAAGGCGCGGTACCTTCTGAAAAACTGCCCATACGGGGAAAAGACTTTTACGATAAAAACAGGATCACGCCGGTGCTCGGCTCCAGGGCGGCTTTTCTGGACCCGGACAGCTGCATGGTTACCACAAAAGACGGCAGACAGTTGCCATACGACCGTCTTTTGATTGCCTGCGGTGCGGATCCCAGGAGACTGGATGCCGGCGGCACCGAGCTGGAAAACATCTTTTTCATGAGGAACATAAACCAGGTCAGACAGATGATAGATGCCCTGCCGCAAGTCAAAAACGCCCTGGTGCTCGGAGGGGGGCTGGTGGGGTTCAAGGCAGCATATTCGCTTCTAAGGCGGGGGGTTTCAGTCACCATGCTGATTCGCTCCGGATATCCCCTTTCAATGCAGGTGGATGAAACCGCGGGCCGGATGATCCGGGAAGTGCTACAGTCCCACGGCCTGACAGTTCGAACCGGTGTTTCGGTTGAAGCGTTTGAGGGAAGCGGCAGGGTTGAAAAAGCTCTTATGTCAGACGGCAACCGGACCGCCTGCGACATGGCTGTCATAGGCAAGGGGGTTTTTCCCGCCCACGGTTTTGTTCCTGTGGACAGGATCAAAACTGACGCGGGCATCCTTGTTGATGAAAATATGCACACGAGCGCTTCAGGCATTTACGCCGCAGGCGATGTTGCAGAGTACTTCGATCTTTCCAGGCAGAAACACTGGGTAAACGCCATATGGCCCGAGGCTGTAAGCCAGGGCCGCGTGGCGGGCATGAACATGGCCGGACACAGGATTTCCTACAGGGGAAGCCTTTCGCGAAACGTGATCAGGATGTTTGATACGGACGTGATGTGTGCGGGCAGGGTGAGCGAAAGAGACGTTGATGAGTCCTGCCGGACGGCTACCGCTTTTGATCCGCGGAGAAATACTTACCGCAAGCTGGTATTTGAGGGAAACATCCTGGTCGGATTCGTGATGGTCAATAACGTGGAACAGGGAGGCGTACTTACATCCCTTGTCACAAGCAGGATGCCTGTGGATATTTCTGACAGGTACCTGCTTGACCCGGGATTTAATTTCAGCCGCTTTATGAGGCTTTAATAAATCAGGAGGCGATATGAAACAGGTTATAGTTCATCCGGAACGGTGCGTTGGATGCATGCAGTGCATGACAGCCTGTGCATCCGCGCATTCTAAAACAGGACGCCTGTTTTCGGCAGTATCAGAGTCTCCACTGCCGAAGCCGCGCGTTCACGTGGGCGCGGGTATGCATAACCACGGATTTCCCAACAGGTGCCGTCACTGCGACCCGGCCCCCTGCCGGATGGCATGTCTTCCCGGCGCGATTTACAGGCAGACTGATACAAACACCGTGATGATCGACCCTGATGTGTGCATCAACTGCGCATCCTGTGCCATGGCATGCCCGTACGGGGTAATCCGGTATCATGCAGATCCGCTGGCCCCGGCCGGGAAAATCATAGCTGTCAAGTGCGACAACTGCATCGCCAGGCAGCACAAAGGCCTGATCCCGGCCTGCGCTGAGGCCTGCAAGACAGGGGCGCTTACATTTGAAGAATCAGATGCCGCCATGAAGAAAAAGACCGACCGGGTGGCGAAAAGCGTCACTGCAGAAACAGCTTTGCCGGAGCAGGCACCGGGTTTTGCGCTGCTTAACACGGTGAAAAAAGCCATAACAGAGATCAACCTGTGTAGATAAAGGAGGAGCAGGATCATGACGCATCATAATACACAAAGCATCACAAAGGACGGACAGCTGCTGATAAAAAAAATGGAAACTGACCAGGTGGAAACCGTGTGGGACCGCCACCAGGCACAGCAGCCACAGTGCGGTTTTTGTGAAATGGGGCTTAGCTGCCGCATCTGCGTCATGGGCCCCTGCAGGATAGACCCCTTCGGCGAGGGACCGCAGCAGGGGGTTTGCGGAGCTGATGCAGACATTATAGTGGCCCGCAACCTGTGCAGGATGATCGCTGCGGGAGCGGCCTCCCATTCAGACCACGGCCGGGACCTGGTTGATGTCCTCGAAGGGGTGGCTGAAAACCGGGCGCCCGGATACGAAATAAGAGACTTGGAAAAACTGAAAAAGGTGGCGGCGGAATACGGAGTTTCAACCCAGGGCCGAGAAACAGCCGAGATCGCCGCCGAACTGGCAGCCGCCATGAAGCAGGACTACGGTACGGGTAAAAAGGAAATAACCCTTGCTGCCCGGGCGCCTGAAAAAAGGCAGGACCTTTGGCGAAGGTTTAATATAATGCCCAGGGGAATAGATCGTGAAACTTCTGAGGCCATGCATCGCACGCACATGGGCGTTGATAACGACTGGCAGAGCCTGCTGCTCCACGGCCTGAGAAATGCCCTTTCAGACGGGTGGGGCGGTTCCATGATAGCAACCGAGGTGTCAGACATCCTTTTCGGCACCCCGCAGCCATCCGCATCAAAGGTGAATGCGGGGGTGCTTAAACAAGACCAGGTAAACGTGGTAGTACACGGCCACAATCCGGTTGTATCCGAGATGGTAATGGAGGCCTCCCGCGATCCAGAAATTATAAAGCTCGCTGAAGCAAAGGGCGCAAAAGGCATTAACCTGTGCGGGGTCTGCTGCACGGGAAATGAGCTGCTGATGCGCCACGGCATCCCCATGGCGGGAAATCACCTTATGACCGAGCTCATAATAGCCACCGGGGCGGTGGACATGATGATAGTTGATTACCAGTGCATCATGCCGTCGCTTGGCAGGGTTGCTGCCTGCTATCACACAAAGATGGTCAGCAGCAGCGACAAGGCCCGTTTTCCCGGAATGGAGCACGTGGAGTTTCACCCTGAAAACGCGCGGGAAAAAGCTCTTGAGGTTGTGAAAAGCGCTGTTGAGAATTACATAAACCGCGGGTCGGTATTTATCCCTGTCGAGCCCCTTGATTCCATCGGCGGGTTTTCGGTGGAAGCGGTGCTCGGGGCCCTGGGAGGCACCCCCGATCCCCTGATAGATGCGATCAAGGCGGGAAAGATAAGGGGCGCTGCAGGCATTGTGGGATGTAACAATCCAAAGATAAAGCACGATTACGGACACGTAACCCTGACAAAGAGGCTGATTGAAAACGATGTGCTGGTGGTGGACACGGGGTGTGCAGCAGTTGCCAATGCAAAGGCGGGCTTTAAGGTAAATGAGGCGATTTCTTATGCAGGCCCCGGATTAAAGGAGGTCTGCGGATCGCTCGGCATCCCGCCCGTACTTCATTTCGGCAGTTGCGTTGACAACGTGCGTATCCTGGTGCTGGCATCGGCCCTTGCAGATTCACTAGGAACAGACATAAGCGATCTTCCCCTGGCAGGGGCGGCCCCTGAGTGGTATTCCGAAAAAGCAGTTGCCATAGGGGCATACGCGGTAGCATCCGGAATCTACACCGTCCTTGGACCCATGCCGCCCATCGCCGGAAGCATGAACGTGGTGGAGCTTCTTACCAAAGGCCTCGAGCAGGTTGCTGGTGCGGCCTTTGCTGTTGAGCCTGACCCTGAAAAGGCCGCGCTGCTCATCCGCAGGCACATTGAAAACCGCCGCGGCGCCCTGGGGCTTGATTCGGCGGATTTGTAGCAGCAGATGGCGCAAGCTCAAAGGTGCATGAGCCGGGCATGGCAATGCCCGGCCCGCTTCTTGCCCCTTCTGGTTCCGGGTTTTTGGCTAATATTAAAAAAATTGTATTTCCTGAAAAACCGGCCTTATTGACCCGGCAGAAAAAGATTGACAAATTCAGTCTAACTGGTATGACCTCTTACCATTAGGAAGGAGGATGATTTTGAGGTCTGTTGGAAATAATGAAAAAACCAGCGGTTTTTCAATGATGAAATCCGGTGATGCCGGCGGCGTTCCGTTTCGCCCCGCAAGGCACGCCAAGCACAGGCTGATAGCAGCCATACTGGACGGCACTTATTCTCAGGGCGCAGGCCTGCCTTCAGAACGAGTTCTTGCGGAAAAACTGGGTGTTACAAGGCCCACTGTCAGAGAGGCCCTGCATCGCCTGGAGGCAGAGGGGTGGATCACGATCCGCCACGGAAGACCCACCACTGTGAATAATTACTGGGAAACCGGCGGCCTTGCACTGCTTGGCACCCTTGTCAGCCACAGTGACCTTGTGCCGGGCAGTCTGATAATGCATTTGCTTGATTTCCGCTTGGTAATGCTGCCGGCTGTCGCAAGGGCCGCGGCAGATATCGCCCCTGTGGATCTGCATGAATTTCTTTCCCAAAGAAGCCGGCTTTCTGCGGCGGTCCCGGAGTTTGCAGAATATGACTGGCAGCTGCAGACCCGAATGGCAAGGCTTTCGCAGAATCCCGTATATCATATGATTTTAAATGATTTCCGTGCCATTTTTCATTCCATGGCAAGGTTTTATTTTTCTCATCAGCAGGCCAGATACGCATCCATGCGTTTTTATGACGAGCTTGACTCTGCCATGGAAAAAGGAGGCGGCAGTGTGGAGCACGTGGTTAGAAAGGCAATGGAGCAAAGCATTATCATATGGAAACAGATAATCCCTTCAAACATGGAGAGTTCAGATGAGGCGATGGAACGGCTGGGGAGATGAGGGAATAGAAAAAGAGGTCCCTCCGGCTGCGCGCAGAATGCTGGAGGAACTTGTCGGGCCGCCTGCTCCGGGCAGCAGTTGCCCCAGGGAGAAACTCATTGAACAAGTCCCGCCTTCAAGTGCTCCGGCAGACAAAGAACTCGTGTCAACTGATCCCGGCCGGCGCCTTGATCATTCCCACGGCCAGAGCCTGCCCGACTGGGTGGCAATGCGTTACGGCACACTGAGCAGGTTTCCTGATGCGGTTGCCCGCCCGGACTCAGAGGAAATGCTCGAGGAAGTGCTTTCATTTGCTGACAAAAACCGGATGATTGTCATTCCATACGGCGGCGGAACAAGTGTTGTGGGGCACCTCGACGTTCCTGAAACCGAGGCACCGGTGCTGTCTGTTTCACTGGAGCGCCTGAATCAGTTGATCGGCTTTGAGCCGGAAAACAGGCTTGCTGAATTCGGCGCAGGCGTTGCCGGCCCGGACCTGGAAGCTGCACTTAAGGCAAGGGGATATACCCTGGGCCATTATCCCCAGTCATTTGACTATTCCACCCTCGGCGGATGGGTCGTCACGCGTTCCAGCGGTCAGCAGTCACGTTATTACGGACGTATCGAGGATCTTTTTGCGGGAGGAAGGGCAATTGCTCCGGCAGGAGTGCTTGAATTTCCGCCTTTTCCTGCTTCATCCGCAGGCCCGGATCTGCGGCATCTTTTTATGGGTTCAGAAGGCCGCATGGGGGTTATGACCCGTGCCACAGTCCGCGTACGAAGGGTGCCTGAAACAGACGACATTCAAGGGGTGTTTTTCCCGTCATGGGATGACGCGGTATCAGCGGCGCGGGAGCTTGCAGCATCTGATCTGCCGCTTTCCATGATCAGGCTCAGCAACCCGGAAGAAACCATGACCAACCTGGTTCTGGCAGGACGGGAAAAGGAAATCGGGTTTCTGAAAAAATACCTGAGACTCAGGGGGCTTAGTGACAGTAAATGGTGCATGATGCTCATGGGCGTTATAGGCCCGCGCCGAATCGCGGCAGCAGGAAGGAAAAGGGCTGGGCTGATTATAAGAAAATACCGAGGGGTTGCAGTAGGCAAATCCATGGGAAAGGCCTGGAAAAAGTCAAGGTTTACAGCACCCTATCTTCGAAATACACTCTGGGATATTGGATATGCCGTGGACACCCTGGAGACTGCCGTGACATGGGACCGGGTGGAGTCCACGGTCAATGAAATACAGGAATCCATAAGGCACGCGCTTTCAGATAAAAATGAAAAAGTTCATGTTTTTACGCATCTTTCCCATGTTTATTCCAGCGGATCGAGCATATACACCACTTATCTTTTTCGGCTTGCAGATACGGCAGAAGAAACCCTTGAACGCTGGCACGCCATAAAAAGCGCAGCCAGTCGGGCCATTGTAGATGCCGGCGGCACGATCAGCCACCAGCACGGGGTGGGCACGGACCACAAGGCGTATCTGTCAGCCGAGAAGGGGGATCTGGGCATAGACTTGCTGCGCCGTATCAGCGCCCGCCTTGATCCGGACCAGCGGATGAATCCGGGAAAACTTGTGGATTAGCCGGAGGGGTTATATGAGGCTTGATAATATTTCAGAGTCCCGGGACCTGATAGTTGTGGGAGGCGGGATAACAGGTGCCGGGGTTTTAAGGGAAGCGGTCCGGATGGGCCTCAGGGTGCTGCTGGCGGAAAAAAACGATTTTGCCTGGGGCACTTCAAGCAGGTCTTCAAAACTGGTCCACGGAGGGCTGCGGTATTTAAGGCAGGGCCGCGTGCACCTGACCGCCGAATCCGTGCGCCACCGCCAGAGGCTTTTAAATGAAGCCCCGGGCCTTGTTGAGCCCATTGGGTTTCTCATGCCTGTTTATAAAAACAGGGGCCCGGGCAGATGGAGTCTGAGGGCCGGCCTGAGCTTATATGATCTTATGGCAGGAAACAGGTATCATATCTGCTACGATGCAGAGGCATTTTCCGAAATGGTGCCAGGGTTTAACACCTTCGGACTGGAGTGCGGGTTCAGGTTCATGGACGCCCAGGTGGACGATGCCAGGCTGGTTTTGCGGCTCATAAGCGAATCCGTTCAAAAAGGTGCCTCAGCCCTTAATTATACCCGGGTAACTGAGATCCGCAGAAACGCGGAAGGGGCGGTTTCAGGCGTAAGGCTGCGGGACGAGGAGACCGGTTCGGAAAGAACCGTTTCCGCGCCGGCGGTTATAAACGCCACAGGCTCCTGGGCTGAGACTCTGCATTCTGCGCCGGGAAAAGACCTGCACCTGCGCCCGCTTCGCGGAAGCCATCTCATGCTGCCTGCCTGGCGGCTGCCGGTTCATCAGGCAGTAACACTCATCCACCCTGATGACGGCAGGCCCCTGTTCATAATCCCGTGGGAGGGGGCTCTTATGCTGGGCACCACCGACATTGATCATCGCGGCGGGCTTGACGGTGAGATAGTAATGGACAGGCATGAGGCAGAATACATGATAGAATGTCTCAGGGCCTACTTTCCGGGCCGGGATCTGGGGCTCAAAGACTGCATATCTTCGTATGCCGGGATACGGCCGGTCTTGAGCAATCAAGACAGGCCGCCCTCGCAGGAATCCAGGGAGCACGTGGTATGGAAAGACCGGGGCCTGGTCACGGTTACGGGAGGCAAGCTGACAACATTCAGAAGGCTTGCAGAAGATGCCCTTAAGGAGGCGTCACCATGGCTGCCCGGCGATACGGAACCAAACACTCACGAACCGGTATTCGACCCGATAGCAGCGCAGCCCGGAAACTGCAGGAATTTGGATCAGCGGCTCCGGCGCAGGCTTGCGGGCAGATACGGATCAGCTGCAGCGCGGATAATCAGGAATGCTGATAAAAAGGATCTGTGCTTTATCCCCGGTACTTTTACACTCTGGGCGGAATTGCCGGTGCTTGCGGAAAGCGAGCAGGTCAGGCACCTGACTGATCTCATGCTGCGCCGTGTAAGGGTGGGAATACTTGCCCCTCAGGGAGGGCGCAGGTTCCTGGACAGGGTAGAGGCGTTGTGCAGTCCGGTTCTGGATTGGGACGAGAGCCGCTGGAAGACCGAAAAAAGCATGTACATCGACTACTGGGACCATGCTCATTCGGTTCCGCTTTAATCCTTGCAGGGGGAGGGCTCATGAACAGCAAGGATCTTGTTCTGGCCATTGACAACGGTACCCAGAGCATAAAGGTTATAGCCTTTGATCTTGCCGGGCGGATGCACGCCATAGTCAAGATACCGTTTGAACCCTATTATTCGGAAAAACCGGGTCGGGCCGAGCAGGACCCGGATCTTTACTGGGATACACTGTGCCGTGCCTGTCAGATGATGTGGTCGGACAGGGGGATTGACAGGCACAGGATTGCAGGTCTTTCAATCACCACCCAGCGGGGCACTGTGGTCAACGTAGGCAGGGACGGCCGGCCCCTGCGGCCTGCGATAACATGGCTGGATCAGAGAAAGACCTTCGGCCTGCCAGGGGTGGGCGGACTCTGGGGGCTGGTGTTCAGGCTCTCAGGGCTGAGCAGCACCGTGGCCTACCTTCAGCGCGAGGCAGAGGCGAACTGGATACGTACTCATCAGCCTGAAGTCTGGAACAAGACCCACAGATACCTTCTTCTTTCAGGTTATCTCACCTACAGGCTTACAGGCGAGTTCACCGATTCAGTGGGCTGCCAGGTGGGTTATATTCCCTTTGACTACAAGCGGCTGTCCTGGGCAAGGGATTCGGACTGGAAATGGCGTGCAATGCCTGTGGATCCGGATATGCTACCCAGGCTTGTTCCTCCCGGAGGCAAGCTCGGCCTGATAAGCACGGCTGCTGCGCGCGAAACAGGCCTTCCCGAGGGGCTGCCTGTTATAGCTGCCGCGGCGGACAAGGCCTGCGAGGTAATTGGCTCCGGCAGCCTGGAGCCTTCCACGGGATGCGTAAGTTACGGCACCACCGCCACCTTCAATGTCACCAGCCGCAAGTATATTGAGCCTGTTTTTCCTCTGCCCCCTTATCCGGCTTCCATGCCGGGGCATTACTCCCTGGAAATCCAGATTTTCCGGGGGTATTGGATGGTGAGCTGGTTTAAAAACGAGTTCGGCCACCTGGAAAAGGAAAAGGCAGAGCAGTTGGGAGTGGACGCGGAAGTGCTTTTTGACCGTCTGATAGACGACATCCCCGCGGGTTGCATGGGTCTTATGCTGCAGCCCTACTGGTCCCCCGGAGTAAAAAAGCCCGGCCCGGAGGCCAAGGGCAGCATTATAGGATTCGGGGATATCCACACCCGCGGACACGTGTACCGCTCCATACTCGAGGGCCTGGCTTACGCACTTCTGGAAGGAAAGGAGCGTGTTGAAAAGCGCACCGGCATTGCCGTAACCCAACTCCGTGTTTCCGGAGGCGGATCCCGGAGCAGAAACGCCATGCAGGCCACGGCCGATATTTTCAACCTCCCCACATCAAGGCCGCATGTATACGAGACTTCGGGGCTGGGTGCGGCCATAAACGCCGCCGTTGGTCTGGGCCTTCATCCGGATTACGCATCAGCGGTTGATAACATGACCCATACCGGTGATGTTTTTGAGCCAGACCCCGCGGCGCACAAACTGTATGACGCCTTATACAGGCGCGTATACAAGAAAATGTACAAGCGCCTCGAGCCGCTTTACAGGGAAATAAGGAAGATAACCGGATATCCTGAATAGAAAAATTCAGAATCCGGATTATTTATGCCTGCTGCCTGGCTCTTAGGTACTTGGATATTATTATGCCGCAAAACGGGCAGTCATCAACCCGGGTGCCGAATTTTGTCAGTCCGTTGCCGCATTTCGGACACTGATGATGAGTTTCCCGTGGCGGCCGGGAATCTGTTAAATCGGCAGTGATTTCCTCTTGTTCGCGGGGCCATACGTGGCAGCTTACGCCCAGTTTTGCAAAAATTTTCTGCTGGTTAAGTGCCTTTTCCTTGTCGAGTCCCTGTCTTACGGTTACGGGCTTGTCCCGGAACAGCCGCCTGAGATTCTCCGGGCTCCTTCCCATGCGCACTGCAACGCGGTTGATAACCTCCCGCCGGGAAAAACCGGGGAGTACTCCTCCTTCAAATACCAGGCAATAACCCATTTGTTCCACAGCACGTCCTTTCTTCTTGTTTTTGCGTGGATTGAGGTTCGGAAACGGAACTTTTTTTATTCAAATACAAATTCCGTGCCATGGGAAAAGGGAGAATCCAGCTTTTTCAGGCATGATACACAGTGAGGGTTTTTAGAAACTGAAATAGACTCCAAGGCCGTAGGATTCCATGTCATAGTCATAGTACTGACCAAAAGGGATGAACCCGTTGTAATATTCAGCCATGACCTGGATGGAACGTCCGGAAGTGCCCAGGTTCTGAAAATCTACGCCTGCCTTGAGGCTGTATGCAGGTGTCCAGTTAATTTCCTGAAATCCTTTTATGTCCAGGCCGGCAATGGGGGTGGAGCCCAGGATGATTTCTTTTGTGCCCCGGTATTCCATGCCTGCCTGGTAGCCCCAGCGGTCAATGTCGCTGGGGTCCCTTTTTACAAGGAAATGCGGGCCGGCGTATAGTTTGAACTTTTCCGGCTTCCATGCTGCGAGCACGTCTACGGCCTCATAGTCAAACCCTGTGGCGGTCTCCAGGAGTTCAGGGTCTTTTTTCGCCTCTTCATCTCCGAGGTGAGAGCTCTGGTGATATGCGCGCACGCGCAGGGCGAATTCCCTGTAGCGATAGGTCCACAGGGCTCCGATCGTGTAATCTGAATTAAGCAGGTTGTAAGAGCTGGTCTCCATGTCGAACTGTGAAAAAAGGCCTCCCCTGATGCTTAACTGCCACATGTGATCCGGGGCAAGGTTTTTCCTTATCAGGCCGAAGGTTTCGCCGTACCCGACTGAAGCGCCTGTGAAAGAATCCCTGAAATCATTGTCAAAGTATTGGATGCTTGCAAAAAAACGGGGTTCCTTGGGGTCCGCCACGAGCGGGCCGAAAATTTTGCACTCGCATTTCGGAAAGAAAGTTATTTCATCTCTGTCCTGTGCGCCGGCCGGGAGGGCGAGCATGAGCGCTGCAAGGAAAGAAAGGCAGATAACGAAAAGCTGAAAAACCGGTTTTGAGTATCGCGCGAGCTTCATTGCTATCTCCCTTTTTTGCCATTTATGAGATAAATATTATAACTACCTTTCTGGCTGTTTTAATGTCAAGGAAAACAAAATTTACGTTTACGTTTACGTTGACTTTGATATAAAAACATCGTTAAATTAATTTTATCATGTTCAATTGTGCATCCTTATCAAAGCTTGAAAGGAAAAGTATCATGGTACAGCAGATTGCAGACAGAAGGGACGTTGATTTTGTCCTTTATGAACAGTTTGACGCGGTCTCTCTGACTCAAAACCGGCGCTACAGCGATATGAACAAAAAGATGTTTGACATGGTGGTTACAGAGGCGCGCAATTTCGCGATCAAGGAACTGCTGCCGGTAAACGAGGAAGGAGACCGGGTGGGCCTAAGGTTTGAAAAAAACCAGGTAAAGGTGCCTGAATGTTTCCACCGGGCATATAAGCTTATGTGCGACGGCGAGTGGATAGCGCTCACAGAAGATCCGGAAATCGGCGGCCAGGGACTGCCGCATCTTATTGCACAGGCGGCGTTGGAATTCATCGTGGGTGCTGACTTTTCATTCGGGGCATTCGGGTTTGCAACTCACGGGGCTGCAAAAATGATCGAGGTCTTCGGCACCGACAAGCAGAAGGAAATGTTTCTTAAAAAGATGTATTCCGGTCAGTGGAGCGGCACCATGGTGTTAACCGAGCCCGAGGCGGGATCAGACGTGGGCAACCTTTCTACTTCCGCGAAAAAAAATGAAGACGGCACCTACAGCATATCAGGCAACAAGATTTTTATAACCAACGGAGAGCACGATCTTACCGAAAACATAATCCATCCGGTCCTTGCCCGAATCGAGGGGGCGCCTGCCGGCACAAAGGGCATATCCCTTTTTATCGTGCCCAAGATCTGGGTAAACGAGGACGGATCCATGGCAGAGCCCAATGACGTGGTATGCACCGGCATAGAGGAAAAGCTCGGGCTTCATGCAAGCCCCACCTGCCAGCTTTCCTTCGGCAGTAAGGGTAATTGCAGGGGGCTGCTGCTCGGAGAGGAAAACAAGGGCATGCGGGTTATGTTTCACATGATGAACGAAGCCCGCCTTGGCGTGGGTGCACTGGGGCTTTTCAATTCATCCTGCGCCTATCTTTACGCGCTTGACTATGCAAGACAGCGCCTTCAGGGCAGGGACCCGGAGGAAATGATGAACAGGGAGGCTCCGCAGGTGCCCATTATCCGCCATCCTGACGTCAGGCGGATGCTGATGTGGATGAAAACTTACACAGAGGGCATGCGGAGTTTTGTATATTACGTGGCCCACTTGTTTGACAGAATAGAATGCGCAGCCGACGAAGAGCAAAGAGCCTGGCTGCAGGACCTGGTGGATCTTTTGACCCCGGTTATAAAGTCATACTGCACAGACCGGGGCTTTGAGTCCACGGTGTTTGCCATGCAGTGCTACGGCGGCTACGGATACACCAGGGATTTTCCCGTGGAGCGCCTCATGCGGGACTCCAAGATCAATTCCATATATGAGGGCACAAACGGCATCCAGGCCATGGATCTGCTGGGCCGCAAGCTGGGGATGAGAAAGGGCGGGGTGTTTATGAATCTCATGGGAGAGATGCAGAAAACCGTCGAGGAAGCCAAAAAGGTCCCTCGTCTGGAGAGCCTGGCAGCCGGGGTGGAAAATGCGGTCAACAGCCTGGGGGACGTGGCCATGCATATCGGCAAAACTGCATCGTCCGAAAGATTCAAGGTTGCATTCTCAAATGCCGTTCCGTTTCTCGATGTCACTGGAGATACCATCATGGCATGGATGCTCTTGTGGCGGGCTGCAGTGGCTGAGCCGAAACTCGAAAAGCTCGCGGGTGCCGAAGGCAAGGCGCGCGAGGAAAAAATCCGGAAAAACAAGAATGCGGCGTTTTACGAGGGGCAGGTGCAGTCTGCGTTTTATTTCATCGAGTCAATCCTGCCTGTTACCCTGGGCAGGATTAAGGCCATCAAGGCGGACTGCGGCGCGGTAGTGGATATTCCCGAGTCTGCTTTCGGCGGGTAAATTTCTGCTTTTTTTGCGGGCGGGAGTTTTCCCGCCCGCAATACATGGCCGCTTTTACTTATTTTCTGCAAACCTGAACGCAGGCCTTGCAATGGGGCCGTCCGAGTACTTGTCTCCTGCAAAGAGCCTGGATCCGAACTCAACCTGTCTGCCTATCAAATCCATGTCAGCCTTTTCAGGGTCGGTGTCATACAGCGAGCCCATGATCCAGGGGCCTTCTTCGAGCTCCACGAGCACTACCGTGTAGGGAGCCTCGCTTTCCCTGCCTTCAGGGGCCACAAAAATCGTGGTATAGGAGGTGATTTTTCCCTTTCCCGAAAGCCTCGTTACTTCCAGGTCATACGAGCTGCAGTTCCTGCAGCTCATCTGGGGAGGGCAGGTGACCGCTCCGCACTGGCTGCATTTCAAACCCGTGAGCCTGTTTTTCATCAGTGCCTTGTGATATTCTTTGAAAGGAAGCTTGTATTCCATGGCGATTCTCCTGGGGTGCCTGAAAAATCCTGTCTGGTTTTAACGGCTGCTTAAGACTGCCTGCTTTTTACCATCCTTTTTCAAGTACAAGGTTGGCGATTATGCCGTCTCCTCCGAGGGTGTCCACCAGTCCGGTTTTTGCGCCTTCCACCTGCCTGCCGGTATCGGCAAGGTCGCCCCTGATCTGCCTTACTATCTCGCAGGTCTGAGAGGCGCCGGTGGCGCCGATCGGGTGGCCCTTGGCCTTGAGCCCGCCCGAGATATTTATGGGGATTTTCCCGTTGATCTTGGTATCTCCGTTTTCCCAGAGGCTGCCTCCCTGGCCTTCTGCGGCAAAACCAAGGTTTTCCGCAGCTATGATTGAGGCAATGCTGAAGCAGTCGTGCAGTTCACAGACATCAATATCCTCCGGACCCTTGCCGGCCATCTCGTATGCCTGCCCTGCGGCGATTTCCCTGGCCCGGATCCTGGGCAGGTAGGGTGCCTGGGCGCTTAAACGCGGCGAGGATGCCTGGCCCACGCCGGTTATGAAAACAGGTTTGTCACTAAGCTTGCGCGCCGCTTCTTCGGAGGCAAGAACCAGGGCTGCTGCGCCGTCTGAAAACGGGCAGCAGTCAAGAAGCCGCAGGGGGGATGCAACCACGAATCCTTTTGAAACCTGCTCTTCTGTTATTTCCTTGTGTTTGAACTGTGCGTGCGGGTTTTTCGTGCCGTAGAAATGGGACTGAACGGAAACAAGCGACATCTGGTGCCTCAATTGCTCCATGGAAATCCCGTAGCTGTGTGCATAAAGATGTGCCAGCAGGGCGAAAAATCCCGGGAATGTAAGCCCGGGTGCAAACTCGTACTTGGCGTCGGTGCCCATGGCAAAAGTCCTGGTGGCAAGAGGGGTGCCCATTGCGGTTGCCTTTTCCGTTCCTCCCACCAGTACAATGTCGTAGAATCCCGAGGCCACCCACATGAATGCGTCCCTTATTGCAACGGTTGCGGATGCGCACGCACCCTCGAACCTGGTGGCAGGTACGTGGTGCATCCCCAGTTCGTTTGCGATATATGACTGGATCATGCCCTGGCCTTCGGCAAAATCGCCGAACACGTTTCCGCAGTAAAGCGCCTGAATGCGGCCCGGGCCTAGCTGACATTCCGCCATTGCCTCTGTGGCAGCCTCGCAGAACATTTCAATCTCGGTCTTAGGAGATTCGGATGCAAAGTCAGTGTGCCCGGTGCCTATGACCGCTACTTTTCTCATGGTTTTTCCTCCCGGCAGAATTCTTTTCTTACCTTACCTGGCCTGCATCCTCATGGCTGAGTCCAGCCGGATGGTTTCGCCGTTTAACACCGGGTTGCCAAGAATCGAGCCGACCATCATTGCAAATTCCGACGGCCTGCCGAACCGCGGCGGAAACGGAAGCTGCTTTTCCAGCGATTCACGGGCCTTTTCAGGGAGCGCTGCAAACATGGGGGTGTCAAACAGGCCGGGTGCGATCGTGACCACGCGTATACCGGAGTCTGCAAATTCCCTTGCCATTGGAAGTGTCATACCCACAATCCCGGCCTTGGAGGCGGAATATGCGGTCTGGCCGACCTGGCCTTCGTATGCGGCAACCGATGCAGTATTTATAACCACGCCCCTTTCTCCCTCGGCGTTGGGCTCGTTTTCCATCATGCGCGCTGCGGCAAGCCGGGTGACGTTAAATGCACCTACAAGGTTTACCTGGATTACCTTGGTGAACTTATCAAGCGGCATCGGGCCTTTTTTGCCCACCACTTTTGCAGGAATGCCTATGCCGGCGCAGTTGACAACCGAGTGAATTGCCCCGAAGGCTTCCACGGTTTTTCCAACCCCGTCCTGGACAGAGTTTTCATCCGCAACATCAGTACTGCAGTAAATAGCTGCATCTCCGAGCTCTTCTGCCAGGGCGCTGCCCCGCTCATCCGAGAGGTCAAAAATTGCCGCCCTGCCCCCGTCTTTGACCAGGGCGCGCACTGTGGCCTCCCCCAGCCCTGATGCGCCTCCGGTTACAATGAAAGTGCTGCCCTTGATTTCCATTTTTCAGGCCTCCTTGGTTTTTTTGTTTGAAACCCCGTGCGAAATTATCTCGCACAGGTCGTCCGCGTATTGATCCGCGGGTATATTGTCTCCAAAAATTATCCCCGGCAGACACAGGTGCTCAATTCCGCCGAGGACCACCTGGCGTATCCTGTAAGGGGGGATGTCTCCGCGGATATCTCCGGCTCTGACCCCTGTTTCTATGAGCTCCAGTATCATTTTTCCGTAGTCCTGGACGATCCTGTAGGTTTCGCTTTCAAAATAGGCCGGGTAGTTTCTGACCTCGAGCAGCAGTATCTTGGCAAATATCCGGTTTTCAGCGTAATACTGGATATGGCCGCGGATAAGACTGTGCAGCTTTTCCAGCGCGCCGTTGAAACCTTCCATGCCGGTTTTTATTCTGAGGACAAAAGCCCTCAGGTCGTTTGCCAGGACATGGTGGAGCAGGCCCCGCTTGTCCTTGAAGTAACGGTAGATCAGTGCTTCGTTCACACCTGATGTGCGGGCTATCTCCGCAGTTGTAATGGAGTTGAAGTCCTTTTGCTCCAGCAGGGTTCGCAGGGCATTTTCAATCTTTATCTGCCCCTGGGGAACCTGTCTGGGCAATTGTTGAATATCCATTTAAATATCGGCCTGAAGGTGCATGGTTAAAGAAAAGTAAAACTTACTTACATATTGTAAGTTTTACCCAATACATAAATTTTGTCAAGAAGGGAGTTTGGGCAAAACGAATTAAAGGTGGTACCCGCTTGGAAAAATTATGCAAAATTTCGGAGCAGAAAGGGCAAAAGGCCTGTGTTGCCCGCGGAGTCGGATTCAGAATATGAAGACGGAAAACAAAAGAGTGCTTTGTTGCATTGCGGGAGCTGAGGCAGTCCAAAGCGCACCGCCGGTCCCTGACCCTATTGAACTGCCCCGGTCAGGCGGTTTGTTTAGCCGTGTTTTGCTGTCTGCCGGTGTCTATGGGGTAGAGTCTTCCGGACTGACTGCCACGGGCCTCGCTGCCTGCAAGGATGTTTATTTCTTCATGTGCCGATACATTGGAAAGACACAGCGAGATCTTGAGTGCAGCGCCGGCAAGCAGCCGGATTTCCGCGGAAGAGGTGAACCTGGAGGAAGATATGTCCCCGAAATTGAGGGTTCCCACTGTTTGTCCGTCAATTTTTAACGGGCATAATGTCATTGACTTTACAGGGTAGATGTCGTTTTCAGGGAAAAAGGAGGAAAACGCCTCTGTTTCTGAAACCCGCGCCGGGGCTGCAGGGTCGGGAAGATGGCTGCTGTATTCATTTTTTGTTATGAAGCCGGCTCTTGCTTTCAGGGAAAGTGATTGTTCAGCTTGTTTTACCAGTTCGGCCAGCCGTGTTTCTTCTATTATTGTCACCCATATGTAGGGAGTGTCGAAAATGCATATCATCTCCGAGATCAGGTGCTCAAAAAAATCCTTGAGGCAGAGTGTAGAGATGATCTGTTCGTCGAGCTGCCTGAATTTTTGTTCGGCAGCCTCTTTTTCCTTGAGTTTTTCCAGGACTCGTTCGACGTATTTCATTTGCCCTGCTTCCCCCGTTTCTGGTTGATTAAGTTACCTGACGCCTTGGTCAAAAGTCCAATATCTGCGTTGCGCATTGTCCTCCGGGATTTTGCGAGCCTTGATCTTGAACTTTTATTTTGCCGTCGGAAATTGACTTCTAAATAACTTCGTTCAAGGCTCAAGGTTAAAGGTTCAAAAAAATGAAATCAAAGATTTTAAGCATGCCGAAAAAAGTTATTTGTAGTGCTCGGTCCCGGACTGCGGGCCGGGGAAAACACTTCCAAGGAAACCCAGGGTCGGGATTGTTTTTTGAAGCGACATTGAGCGCTTGCGGTCAGGAGCAAAAAAACTGATCCCGACCGCAGGGTTTCCTTCCTGCAAAAATACCGCCGGGCGGTGTAGATTGCATTTTACGGTTATGCCGAATTTAGAGATGCAAAAAAGATGCCGGTTTTGGGGCGCAAAAACCCAGTTTCAGCAAGTTGTTAAAATTAATGATTATTTTTCAGGGCTGTTTTTGCAGGCACGGGGTTTTGTTCCGGTTTTGATGTATACTTTTGTATTCTTCTGTATGCAAAAATATAAATATCAGGTTTTGCCCCCTGGCTTCGGCCCGGGTTTTTTCCCCAGCACAATATCTTTCTGCTTCTGTCTGCGGGAGGGATTTTTTTCCACATATAAAGGGCGCTGCTCAGGAAAGCTGTGTTCAGTGTAATACATCAGGGCTGCGGCAGTGGAAGGTGCAGGGGTGAAAACCTGGATCTGCCCGGGAATAAATCCCAGTTCTTTTACGGCAAACCGCCGCACATCCTTCATGTCCTCCATGGTTGAACCCGGATAGGCTGCTATGAAATAACAGGTAAGATGGCATCTGGGATTGAGTTTTTCTGCTGTCTGCCTGAACAGGGAGATAAACCTCCTTGTTGTCTCTGACCCTGGTTTTCCCATCAGGCAAAGAATCTTGTCGCTGCTGTGTTCAGGGGCGATTTTTAACTGGCCGGACACGTGAGAGGCGATTATTTCTTTGAGATAGGCCCTGCCGTGGTCCTTGTCCGCAAGCACCAGATCATGCCTGAGCCCTGAGCCAACAAATACGTGCCTGACTTTGGGGATGTTTTTGAGCTCCCGCAGAAGCCTGATTTGGGGTTCATGGCTGACAGGCAGTTCGCTGCATACAATCTCTCCAAGGCACCGCTTGTTTCGGCACGCTCCTTTTGTGAATTTTTTTTCGCACTCTATTTCATACATGTTTGCAGTGGGGCCGCCCACGTCTGTGATTACTCCCCTGAATTCAGGGTGTTCGGTCAGCGACCGGGCCTCTCTTATTATGGAGTTCCTGCTTCTGCTGATCACGGTTTTTCCCTGGTGGGCTGTTATGGCGCAGAAATGGCACTCACCGTAGCAGCCCCTGTGGGAGGGAATGGAAAACTTTATTGTATCCATGGCCCTGACCTCGCCCTGTGCGTCATGCACGGGATGGGGCCTTCGCTTAAAGTCAAGTTCGTGCACCCGGTCAAGCTCCGCTTTTGTCAAGGGGGGTCGGCCAGGGTTGCACACCAGGTATCTGGTGTCCTGCAGCTGGCACAGGCCGTTTGCCTTCAAAGGGTCCAGGTTTTTGTAGAAGGTGTGAAACATCCTGGTAAAGGCTGTTTTGTCAGCGGCAGCCTCCGCGTGAGACGGCAGTTCCGTGAAACCTTCCGGTCTTGTTTTTGAAATATAGCAGATGCCGCGGATTCCGGTTATGTCTTTGCCGGATTTCAAATGATGTGCAAGTTCAGGCAGGGTTTTTTCAGCCATTCCGTAGACAATCAGGTCCGCCTTTGCATCAAAAAGCACGCTTCTCCGCACTTTTCCGGACCACCAGTCATAGTGCGATATTCTTCGCAGGCTTGCTTCCATGCCTCCGAGAACCACCGGCCTGGTTTGCTTGAAATACCTGCGGATCAGGTTTGTATATGCGATCACCGCCCGGTCCGGCCTGCGGGTGTTTTGACCGCCTGCCGTAAGATCATCGCTTTTGCGCTTTTTGCCTGTTGCTGTGTAGTTTGCCACCATGGAGTCCATGCACCCTGCTGTGACCGCCCAGAACAGTTCAGGCTCTCCCAGGCGGGTGATGTCTGAATCACCTGATATATCCGGCTGGGGGATCACTCCCACGCGCCAGCCCGCCTCCAGCAGAACGTTTGCAATCACTGCGGCTCCTATGTGCGGAGAGTCAATCCAGCTGTCTCCGGTGACAAGGATTATATCGAGAGCGTCCCAGCCCAGGGCGCGGAGTTCTTTTTTGGTTGCGGGCGGAAACATTGGTGCTCCGTTTTATTTCTGTTCCCGGTCTTGTTTTTTCAGCGACCAGGCGTAAAGTGCTATGGATGCTGCCGCAGCCGCATTAAGGGATTCTATTTCCGGGCGGATCGGAATCGATACCGCGTGAGCGCGGAGGTTATCAGGCAGACCCGGGCCCTCTATTCCGGGCAGAAGGCCGAATGTCCCTGGAAATTCAAATTCGTGGATCGGATCGCCTTTAACTGAAAGGGCTACCAGGGGCAGGTCTTGCGGCAGGTTCGCGATGGACGGCCCCTGCATCATGTACAAATGCATAACGGCACCACCCGAGGCCCGCACTGCCTTGGGATGGAAGGGGTGGGCGGCTTCCGCGAGCAGTATAACGGTGTCCGCGCCGAAGGCTGCGGCAGAGCGGATAATCGTGCCCACGTTTTCCGGGTCCTGGAAGGCGACAAGTACGCTGCATCCCCGGGGAAGCCCGGGCCGAGAATCCCATTGGGGGATTTCCGGCGTTTTCACCACAAGCAGCGGCGCTTTTGTGCCTATCACGTCTATCTGGTCAAAAAGCCCGGGTTCCAGCTGGTACCATGCTGCATGAACGGGCAGGCCGTCAGGCGGCGGCCATCTGTCTGATTTTGAAATCCAGGCAAGGCACCGGGGGCCGAAGGTGGACAGAATTTCTTTTACCTGCTTTGTGCCCGAGATCAGGGCTTTTTGATGTTTTTTTGCCCCTCTGCCAGAAAGAAGCTTTTTTATCTCCTTGAAAGCCGGGTTCTGTGCGCTTTCTATAACACGGACCGGATGTTTTTCCATTGCTTTTTCCCTTTGCCTACGGGCCGGGGCATTTGTGCGCCGGAATACGACCAGGCGCCTGCTGTGAGATGTTCCGGGGATCTGGTATGCAGTATCGCCTATAAGGCTGAACCTTTCTTTTTCCGCCTCTTCTGCGGCGGCTATTTCGCCGTCGCAGTGCGGGCCCTTCATGAATATCGCCAGCCCGTTTTTCTCCAGGCACCCGCTGACCCGCCTGAGGGTTTTTCCTATTTCTTCAACCGCCCTTGTGATGACACCTGCTGCAGGCTGTTCATAGCCCGGGGTTACCGCATGGCCGTATATGTTGACACCGTTGAGTCCAAGTTCCGAAACGGCTGTTTTTAAAAATTCCACCCTGTGGCCGCGGCTTTCAGCGAGCACCATTTCCGTGTTTGGGCAGGCTATTTTAAGTGGAATTCCCGGCATTCCGGGGCCAGTGCCTATATCTATCAGGGGCGAGGGCATTTCCGTGAAACGCATGGGAAGAATAGAGTCTGCATACAGCTTTAAAACCATGTTTTCAAACCTGTGAATCCTGGTAAGATTCAATTCCGGATTGTACCTGCGCAAAAGATTGTGATACTTCCACAGCAGGGAAATCTGGTTGTGTGTAAGCTCTATTCCGCAGCCGCGAAGCAGTCGATCCATGCTTTCCGGGCCGAATCCGACTGTTTCATCCCGGCTATTTGACGGCTTGTTTTTTTTCATTTAACCCCTGAGCCCTGCAGGCTTGTTGATTCCTGATTATGAACGATTTTTCAAATTATTTTTTAAAACCGAAATGGCCTGTTTTTTACGAAGACAACCACCTCCTTGTTATATATAAACCATCCGGGCTTCTCATACAAGGCGATCGCACCGACGATGCGTCCCTGCTGGATCTTGCAAAGCAGTGGATCAAAGTCCGTTATCAAAAGCCGGGAAAGGTTTTTCTCGCCCCTGTACACCGTCTGGATCGGCCTGTGGCGGGTGTGACCGTGTTTGCCAGAACATCCAAGGCCGCATCAAGGCTCGCCGGCCAGTTCCGCGAAGGTACGGTGGAAAAAAAGTATCTTGCCGTGGTCGAAGGAGTGGTGGCCGGCGATTGGGGCAGGCTCTCAGACAGCATGCAGCGGCGCGGGCCCACCAGCGTGATAGTTGATCCGGCAGCGGAAAAGAGCAGGCGGGCGCTTCTTTTCTACCGTGTGATAGATAGGGAAAAGTACCGGAGTTTCCTTGAAATAGATCTCGTAACAGGCCGCCATCACCAGATAAGGGCTCAGCTATCAAACATGGGCTTTCCGGTGGTAGGAGACCTGCGTTACGGAGCCTCGCGGCCCATGGCCCAAAGGCAGCTTGCCCTTTTTGCAAAAACACTGTGTTTTGATCATCCCACGGGCAGACATCGCATGCGCTTTGCCCCGCTACTGCCTGCAGGCTGGCCCTGGCCGGGCACCGGCAATGACCCTGATGCCCCGCCGTGGAACTATGTGGATCTCGTGGGTGGCGTATAAAAAAAACGAACGTTCGTTTTATTATTGTTGACAATAAAACCCAACAACAATATATAAAATTAAAAAATAATCACTTCACTGTAGGGAGGGCACATGAGCGGTATATACGAACAGCTCCGCCAGCGGCTCGACGACATGTCAACCGGTTTTCCGGCCACGAAAGACGGAGTTGAGATCAGCATATTAAAG
>JAWLEU010000005.1:0-28432 GCA_041685965.1 Desulfosalsimonas sp. | reverse complement strand
AAATCATAAGTCTGCGCTCAAGCGGATCAAGCAGAACGAAAAGCGCCGCATGCGCAACAAGGTGGTAAAGACCCGGGTAAAAAATTCGGTCAAGACAGCACTTTCCGCGGTAGAGAAAAACGGTGATGTCAGCGGCGAGTTAAAAAGCGCCCAGTCTGTGATTGACAAGGCTGCCCGGAAAGGTGTTATTCACCGCAAGACCGCGGCCCGCAGGGTTTCACGTCTCAGCCGCAGGGCCAATACTTCGGCTTCTGTCTAGAAGTCATCAGTCATTCGGTAATAAATCCGCTCTGCCAGCTTTCCTGAAAGCTTGGCAATAGCGGATTTTTTATTCTGTTCACTTGCGAGCTTGTCACCTGATGCGTCGTATTCCTCAGAGGCGGAAATGCCCCTGGATGACCATAAAACCTCTCCCGAGGAATCCAAGAGTTTTACGTCCACAGTTACCGTAATTCTTCGCTCCCCTGTTGTATGGGCGGTAACATGCGATATGGTGGAACTGCGTGCTGACCTGATTTCTCCTGTTAATACCGCTTCCGCCTCATCCCGGTCTGATATGTCTGCCTTGGCGGTCCTGGTGAATTCATATGTTATGTCGTTGGTAATAATTGACTCTATGCCTATCTCTCCGGTCCGGTTTTTGAAGGTTTCTATGGACAGAGACTCAAATCCTCCGGGCAGCTCACCCCCGCCGGAAAACCGGTAGCCGCATGCTGCAAAAAAGGCAATGCAGCATATTACAACAGTGTATTTAAACGAGGTGCCAGCGGCGGCGGCCAATTTATTTTCCCCCTAAACCACTATGTTTACAAGTTTGTCTTTTACCGTGATAACCTTTTTTATCTCTTTTCCTTCTATAAACCGGGTGACGTTTTCATCAGCCAGGGCCTGCTGCTTTATGGTTTCCTCGTCTGCACCCGCCTCTGTTTCGAATTTTCCCCTGAGCTTTCCGTTGACCTGGACAACTATCAGCCGGGTGTCAGCAGTGAGGGCATCCTTTCTGTAAACAGGCCATTGGGTATTTGCAAGGCTGCCGGGCTTGTTTCCGAGAGCGGTCCAGAGTTCCTCTGTAATATGCGGGACCATTGGCGCAAGAAGCACGACTGCGGTTTCCAGCGAATAGCGCATAACGGCCGCTGTTTTGCTGTCTGCTGCCTGCGGTTTTATCTGCGATTCCAGGCCGTACATTGCATTGACCAGTTCCATGACAGCACTGATTGCGGTGTTGAAATGAAATCTGGCCTCTATGTCATCGGTTACCTTCTTTATGGTCTGATGGGCCTTTATGTAAAGATCGCGTGTCTCGCCTTCAAGATCTGCCGGAGCCCCGTCATAGGATGGCTCGTTTTCCATCCTGGGTATCCAGTTTCCCGCAAGGCGCCAGATGCGGTTTAAAAAGCGGAATCCTCCTTCCACTCCCTGTTCGCTCCATTCCAGGTCGCGCTCCGGCGGTGAGGCAAACAGGCAGAAAAGCCGGACAGTATCGGCGCCATAGTGCTCCACGAGCTCGTTGGGGTCTATGATGTTTTTCTTGGATTTCGACATTTTTTCAACCCTGCCGCTTTGCACCGGCCGGCCGCATTTTCTGCAGAAAACCGACTCATCTCTGTATTGAGTTTCCTCGGGGTACAAGAATCCGTGTTCCGGGCACTGCTGGGTTTCCTTGCTGACCATGCCCTGGGTAAGAAGCCGGGTGAAAGGTTCCTTGAAGCTTACAAGCCCCAGGTCCTTTAAAACCCTGGTAAAGTAGCGTGAATAAAGCAGGTGCATAACTGCATGCTCAACTCCGCCTATGTACTGGTCCACCGGCATCCAGTACTCCACAGCACCGGGCTCGAACATTCCCTTGTCATAGCCGGGACTGCAGTAGCGTGCAAAATACCAGGAGGACTCCACGAATGTGTCCATGGTATCGGTTTCACGTTTTGCCGTAGCGCCGCACGCCGGGCAGGTGGCATTTACAAACTCCTCGTGGGAGGAAAGCGGGGAGCCCCCGCCTTCGAGAAGATCAATATCTTCTGGCAGCACCACCGGGAGGTCCTTTTCGTCAACAGGGACCGTACCGCAGTCAGGGCAGTGGACCACGGGAACCGGTGCGCCCCAGTAGCGCTGCCTTGATATTCCCCAGTCCCGGAGCCTGTAGCTTATCGCCCTTCTGCCGATGCCCTGGTTTTCAAACCATTGAATGATGTCTTCGTATGCGCGCCTGTTGTGCAGGCCGTCAAAGGGGCCGGAATTGACCATTTCCCCGTCGCCGGTATAGGCCTGCTCGCGGGCCGTATCCTCTATATGCGTGTCCTCAGGTTTTATCACCGGAATGATGTCTGTTCCGTATTTGCCTGCAAACTCGAAATCACGCTGGTCATGGGCGGGTACTGCCATGACCGCGCCGGTACCGTATTCCATGAGCGCGAAATTGGCGGTATATATAGGAATCTGTCTGTTGTTTACAGGATTTATGCACCAGGCGCCCAGAAAGACACCTTCTTTCTCCCTGTTTTCCAGCAAACGGTCGGTCCGGCTTTCACGGGCCATTTTTTCGACAAACTCTTCCACTGCAAATTGCTGCTCAGTGCCTTGGGCAAGCTTTTGCACAAGTGGATGCTCAGGGGCCAGGACCATGAAGGTTGCTCCGAATATCGTATCAGGCCTGGTGGTAAATACTGTTATGGTTTCATCCGCCCCGCTGACAGGAAAGCTGATTTCGGCCCCCTCGCTTTTGCCGATCCAGTTTTTCTGCATGGTGAGCACTTTTTCCGGCCAGCCCGGGAGCCTGTCGCAGTATTCAAGCAGATCTTCGGCATAATCGGTGATCCTGAAAAACCAGCCCCACAGCTTTTCTTGTTTTACCTGCTTGCCGCAGCGCCAGCAGCTGCCGGCTTCCACCTGTTCGTTGGCAAGCACCGTGCGGCATGTGTTGCACCAGTTGACATAGGATTCCTTTCGGTAAACCATTCCGTTTTCGTACATGCGGATAAACAGCCATTGTTCCCACCTGTAGTATTGAGGGTCGCAGGTGGCTATCTCCCTGCTCCAGTCGTAGCTGAAGCCGAGACGCTTGAGCTGTTTTCGCATGGCGTCGATGTTTTCATAGGTCCATTTTGCAGGGTGAGTGTTGTTGTCTATTGCCGCGTTTTCAGCAGGCATTCCAAAGGCGTCCCAGCCCATGGGATGAAGTACGTTGTAGCCTCGCATCCTCTTGTAGCGGGCCACCACATCGCCTATGGTGTAATTGCGCACGTGCCCGATATGAATCCTTCCCGACGGATAGGGAAACATCTCGAGCAGGTAATATTTCTCCCGGGAGGGGTCCTCTTTTACCGCAAAGGCCCCGGTGTCCTCCCAAACCTGCTGCCATCTCGGTTCAATGGTCTTGGGGTCGTATCGCTGCTCCATTTCTGATTGCCGTTCCTTCTTTTGTTTTTGGTTGTTGTGATCCCAATTCTCATGCCATACTATGGATTAAATATCAAGCCTGCTGCGGAGATATGCCAGAAATCGTTTGACTTGTGGGCTTCGATTTCTTATTTAACACCCGAATCCAGTCAGTATTTAAATTTTAATGCAGTTTTAAACCATGACAATTCAAACTGATGCAACCTCGCTGGGTGGGAAAACTAAAAGACCTGTTTGGAAAAAAAGACCGTATGACAACCAAAATTTTGATAAACGCCGTGGATCCGGAAGAATGCCGGATAGCCACGGTAACCGACAATCGTCTCGAAGAGTTTCACGTTGAAACCACTGCCAAGGAAATCACTCAGGGCAACATCTACAAGGGCGTAGTCTCCCGGGTGGAGCCCAGTCTTCAGGCGGTTTTCATTGATTACGGAGCTGAAAAAAACGGATTTCTGCAGAAACAGGAAATACATCCCGATTACTTCCAGGATGATCCTTCCGGCGGCCAGTCTCTGAAAAATATCATCAAGCGTGGTCAGGAGCTGATAGTACAGGTCACCAACGACCCCATCATGGACAAGGGTGCAATGCTGACCACCTATGTTTCCCTGCCGGGCAGAAGCACTGTTTTAATGCCGGGAAACAGGAACCGGGGCGTTTCAAGAAAAATCACTGACGAAAGCGAACGCAAGCGGCTTAAAACAATCGTGGACGGCCTTGACCTTCCGGAGGATTACGGGCTTATAGTGCGCACTGCAGGGCAGGGGGCCAACAAGACCACCATATCCAAGGACGTAAGATACCTCATGCGCCTGTGGAAAAACATAAATAAAAAGGCGGTGGAAGAAAAGGCGCCCGTGCCCCTCTACAAGGAAAGAAACATAGCCGTCCGCGCCATAAGGGATTCCTTTACCACGGATGTAAAGGAAATACTCATAGATGACGATGCAATTTATCAGCAGGTAAAAGAATTCATCCAGATTATCTCGCCGCAGCACAAAAAGCTTGTAAAGCGCTATTCCGCAGACAAGCCCATATTTACCAAGTATCAGCTCGAAGAACAAATTGCCTCGATTTTCGACAACAGGGTAAAGCTCAAATCAGGCGGCTCTATAGTAATAGAGCAGACAGAGGCACTGGTGTCAATAGATGTAAATTCAGGCAAGGCCACCCAGAAATCTTCAATTGAGGCAACCGCGCTTCAGACAAACCTCGAGGCGGCCGAGGAGGTGGCCCGCCAGCTTCGTCTGCGGGATTTCGGCGGCCTGATAGTAATAGATTTCATAGACATGCGCGACAGAAAACATAAATCAAGGATCGAGCAGACCCTTAAAAACGAGCTCAAGGCGGACAAGGCCCGAACCAAGGTGGGAAGGATATCCGCGTTCGGGCTCCTGGAAATGTCGCGCCAGAGGATCCGTCCCTCAATACGCTATATTAATTTCGAACCCTGCAGGTACTGCCAGGGCAAGGGAGTGATTCAGTCAGTTGAATCCCTGGCCCTTGTGTTTTTAAGGAGGCTGAGGCTTGAGACGGTAAAAAGCGATGTCACAAGGGTAAGAGGGTATCTGCCCCCGGATGTGGCCACCTACCTTCTCAACCACAAAAAAAGAGAGCTGCTTGAACTCGAGATCCGCAGGGATATAAGCATCAGCATAGAGGCAGACGTCAACCTGCTGCCCGGAGACAGCAGGATTGAGTTTGATTAGTTCAAGGTTCAAGAAATTGAATTGATAGGTTATATGGATAATCTATAAAAAAGTTTGAAACATTTTAAAAAGGAGGTGTTGTTTTGTTTGATCTAGCATACGCAATGGGCCAGGGAGGAGATGCAGCCCAGGGAGGCGGGTTTGCCGCGTTTGTACCCATCATCCTGATGTTCGTGATTTTTTATTTCCTCCTTATCAGGCCGCAGCAGAAAAAAGCCAAGGCCCACCAGGAAATGATAAATAATCTTAAAAAAGGCGACAGGGTGATTACAAGCGGGGGGATTCACGGAACCATTACCTCGCTGGACGAAAACACAGCCACCGTGGAAATCGCAGACAAGGTCAAGGTCAAGGTCACCAGGGGATCCATTGCCGGACTGACCCAGTCTGCCCAGGAAGGCGACTCAGGCAAATAGGCACTGAAAAACTTGATCTGCCGCAAAAGCAGGTGTTATCAAAACTGGCTTAATAAACCCGGGAAGAGGTGTTTGCATTGAAAGGCTATACTTGGCGCTTGTTGATTGTGCTGGGGGTGGTACTGGTCGCGGCGATATATGTTGTACCAACGTTTAAGCCGGGGGTCTGGCCGCATGATCAGATAAATCTGGGCCTGGACCTTCAGGGCGGAATGCATCTTGCCATGGAGGTGGAGACTGAAGAGGCCGTGGAAAGCACGGTTGAACGCGTACGCGGCGACCTGCGTTCCCTGCTGCGCGAAGAGCGCATCAGGCACGACAGCCTGGAGACATCAGGTGAGACCGGCCTGAAACTGAGGTTGCTGGATGCCGGAGATCTGGATAAATTCAAAGATCTTATCCGGGACAACTACGATGACGAGGTTTCCGTAAGGTCCACTTCCGAGCAGGACGGCTATGCCATGGCTGAAATCGGACTCAGGGATGAAAGGGCCTCCGAGATCCGCAGCGAAGCAGTAGAGCAGGCAGTTCAGACCATACGCAACCGTATTGACGAGTTCGGCGTAACCGAGCCTGATATACGCGTCCAGGGCGACCGGCGAATCCTTATCCAGCTGCCAGGTGTAAAGGATATGGGCAGGGCCAAGGATCTGGTTGGCAGAACCGCGCAGCTTGAATTCAGGATGCTCGACGAAGACAACAGTCTCAGGGAGGCCATGGACGGCAATGCGCCCCCCGGAAGCGAAATTCTTTATCAGAGCAGCGAGGCAGCCGAAGGAGACCGTCAGCCGTACCTGGTCAAAAAACAGGCCCCTCTGACAGGTGCATATGTTAAAAATGCACGGGTGCAGATGGACCAGCAGTTTAACGAACCCTATGTCACCATTGAGTTCGACCGCAGGGGCGCGCGCATATTCGAGCGCCTGACAGGCGAGAATGTAGACAAGAGAATGGCCATTGTGCTGGACAACAACGTGTATTCCGCCCCGGTCATCCAGGAGAAAATACCCGGCGGCACCGCCAGGATAACAGGTAACTTCAGAATGGAGGAGGCCAGGGACCTTGCCATTGTCCTTCGGGCAGGCGCGCTGCCGGCCCCTGTCAACATCATAGAGGAAAGAAGCGTGGGCCCGTCTCTGGGTCAGGAATCCATCCGCATGGGCCTTGTTTCAATGGCCGTGGGAGGAGCTCTGGTGGTGTTGTTCATGATGCTTTACTTCCAGGTTGCGGGACTTATAGCCAATTTTGCCCTGGCTTTAAATATACTTTTCATTGCTGCAGGACTGGCGGCTTTCGGCGCCACCCTGACCCTGCCGGGTATCGCAGGTATAATCTTGACAATAGGTATTGCAGTGGATGCAAACGTAATAATTTTCGAGCGCATCCGGGAGGAATACAGGCTTGGCAAGACGCCTGGAGCCGCAATAACTGCCGGCTTCCAACGGGCGGCGGTTGCGGTGCTCGACGCCAATGTTACCACGCTGATTGCAGCCCTGGTGCTTTTTCAGTTCGGCACCGGCCCGGTCAGGGGGTTTGCGGTTACCCTGAGCCTTGGGGTTCTGGCCAGCCTGTTTACGTCCCTGTTTGTATGCAGGTTGATCTTTGACTACTTATACAGCCTGAGACGCTGGAAAACTCTGAGCATCTAAGGATTCTGCCATGGAATTAATCAAGCCCGGTGTGAACATAGACTTTATCGGCAGGAGGCAAATCGGATACGCGATATCCGGAGCCCTTATATTACTGAGCATCCTGACACTAGTCGTGCTGGGAGGGCCCAGGTACGGAATCGACTTTGCCGGCGGGACCGTGGTTCAGGTAAAGTTTGACAGCGAAATAGACGTGTCCGATCTTAAGGCCGGCCTGGAGGAGCTTGATATAACCGGCTCCACGGTTCAAAGATTCGGGGAGCCGGAAGACAACGAGTACCTGGTTCGTACGAAACAATCATTGTCCACCGGAGGTGATTTTGAAGAAAATATAACCTCACGGCTCGGTTCGCTGACAGGTGCTGATGCGCAAATACGGCGTGTGGAAATGGTCGGGCCCCAGGTGGGAGAAACCCTGAGGGAAAAGGCCCTGCTTGCGCTTTTTTATTCGCTTCTTTTTATAACTATTTATATCTCGGGCCGTTTTGAAATGAAATGGTTTGTAAGCGCAGTTACAGCAGGGGTGCTTATCGGTGCGGTTTACCTGTTTTCCCTTTTCCAGGTCAGCATACCGTTTTTGATCTTTGTTGCACTGATTGCCGCGCTGGTGCTGTTCTGGCAGCTGCGGTTAAGCTATGCCATGGGTGCAATTGTTGCGCTTATCCACGATGTGACAATCACCGTCGGGGTATTTTCACTGCTCGGCAAGGAATTTTCATTGCCCATAGTGGCTGCCCTGCTTACCATTATCGGCTATTCGTTAAATGATACCATTGTTGTTTTTGACAGGATCCGTGAAAACCTGAGGCGCCACAGCCGCAAGAAAATGTCTGAGAATATCAACCGCAGCATAAACGAGACCCTGAGCCGCACGGTACTGACCTCCACAACCACGCTTATAGTGCTGCTTTGTCTTTTTTTCCTTGGCGGCGATATTATTCACGACTTTGCATTCGCCCTGATAATAGGAGTTTTAATAGGAACATACTCCTCTGTTTTCGTGGCAAGCCCCACGCTGCTGATGATGGGAGGCGGAGTTGTGCCTGCCCGGCAAGGTGAGGAGGCGGCTGCCGCGGATACAGCGGGTTAATTTTTTTAAGGCGCACCCCGGGACAATAAACTTAACTGATATGGTTACCCTATCCGGCACTCACCGGCTCGATGCATGGGTCGCCATGCGGCGGCTTCCAGGTATCGGGCCGTTTATGTTTAAAAGACTTCTTGACAGGTTCGGCTCCCCGGAAAACGTTTTTGCCGCCGGCAGAAACGAGCTGTGCGAAGTGGAGGGCCTTGCTGAAAAAAGCCTTAGGGCCCTAATGAATGCTGATTTTTCAGGGGCCGCGAAAAAGGAATCCGAGTACTGCCGCAACAGCGGGTGCAGGATTATTACCCTGAATGACGAAGAGTATCCTTACAGGCTTGCCAGAATACCTGATCCGCCTCCGTACGTTTATGCATTCGGCGAAAAATTGCCGGACGGTCCTGCGGTTGCTGTTGTGGGAACCAGAAACCCCACGCGCTACGGAGCCTCCATGGCACGGCGGCTGAGCGCGGATCTTTGCGCAATGGGATTTGTCATCGTAAGCGGCATGGCCAGTGGCATAGATTCAGAAGCGCACCTCGGCGCGATTGATGCAGGCGGCAAAACAGTTGCGGTGCTGGGCAGCGGGCTTTCGGTAATTTATCCCAGGGAAAACCGGCGGCTTTATTACAGGATCTCTGAAAACGGTGCAGTGATATCCGAACTGCCCGGCACAGAGCCTCCCAATGCGTACAATTTTCCGGGCAGGAACCGGATAATTTCAGGCATGAGCATGGGAGCGGTAGTTGTGGAGGGTGCCAGAAAAAGCGGCTCTCTTATTACTGCAAGGCTGGCTGCAGAACAGGGCAGGGAGGTGTTTGCAGTCCCGGGAAACATAAATTCCTACAAGAGCACAGGGGCTCATGAGCTGTTAAAGCAGGGGGCAAAACTCGTGGAGAGGGCAGAAGATGTTGTGGAGGAACTCGCACCCTTGCTGTTGACGGGTTATTCAGCTCCCGGGCCCTGCAGCGGGCAAAAAGAGCAGGACGGGCACCCGGCCTTGACAGCCGAGGAACTCCGGGTATACGATACTCTTGATCCATACCCGGCCCACATAGACGATCTTTGCAGCCGGCTTGCCATGGATGCGGGATCATTGCTGGCAGTACTTTTAAACCTTGAGTTAAAGGGCATGGCAGTTCAGATGCCCGGCAAATATTTTTGCAGCACCGGAGCACAACAGTGAGCAAACCTTTAATCGTTGTCGAATCACCGACCAAAGTAAAGACAATAAAGAAATACCTTGGCGACAAATACAATGTTGCCTCCACAGTGGGTCATATAAAGGACCTGCCGCAGAAAGAACTCGGCATTGAGGTGGAAAACGGTTTTAGCCCCAAGTATGTAACAATCCCGGGCAAGCAGAAGGTTATAAAAGCCTTAAAGGACGCTGCCGGGGATGCGGAGGATGTATATCTGGCCCCGGACCCCGACCGGGAGGGCGAGGCAATAGCCTGGCACGCGGCGGATGTTCTCAAAAAAAAGGGGCGCAGTTTCCACAGGGTGCTGTTTCACGAGCTGACCAAAAACGGGGTAAACAAGGCTCTTTCCAATCCGGAATCCCTGAATGAAAACCGCTACAAGGCCCAGCAGACAAGGCGTATTCTAGACAGGCTGGTGGGATACCAGATTTCGCCGATATTGTGGAAAAAGGTCAAGTACGGTCTAAGCGCAGGCCGGGTGCAGTCCGTGGCAGTGCGCATGATCTGCGAGCGGGAAAGGGCAATCCAGGCGTTTGAGCCCCAGGAATACTGGTCGATAACAGCACAGCTCCAGGGCGAAAACCCTCCGGCTTTTGAGGCAAGGCTGGCCAAATACAAAGAAAAAAAGGTTTCGATACCGGATGAGGCCACCGCCACGAAAATCCGGGAGGAACTTGCAGGCTCGGAGTTCATTGTTGAAAAGATCTCCAGAAAGACCGTGCGCAGACGGCCTTATCCACCTTTTACCACAAGCAAGCTGCAGCAGGAGGCCATAGGCAAGCTCAGGTTCTCTGCCAAAAAAACAATGACAGTGGCCCAGCAGCTTTATGAAGGCGTGGATCTCGGCGGCGAAACAGTGGGGCTTATCACTTACATGCGTACCGACTCCACCAGGATTTCAGCAGATGCGGCCCATGAGGCAAAAGACCTTATAGCCGGGCGCCACGGCAATGACTATGCACTTGACAAGCCCAGGTTTTTTTCAAACAAGAACCGTACCCAGGATGCTCACGAGGCCATACGTCCCACATCAGTTAAAAACACCCCGGAAAAGGTACGGCCTTATCTTTCAAAAGACCAGTTCGCGCTTTATCAGCTCATATGGCAGAGATTCGTTGCCTCCCAGATGGCCGAAGCCCTGATTGATCAGAAAAACGTCACTGTGTCTGCAGCGGATTACAAGCTCACTGCATCGGGATCCACTGTAAAGTTTCCCGGATTTCTTGCTCTTTACCAGTCAGCAGACGATACAGCCGAGTCAGGGGACAAAAAAAAGGAAAGCCGGCTGCCTGAAATTTCAGAAAATCAAAAGCTCAAACTCCTGCACCTGGAGCCCAAACAGCACTTTACAGCGCCACCGCCGAGATTTTCCGAGGCCACCCTGGTAAAGGAACTGGAGGAAAACGGGATCGGCCGGCCCAGCACCTACGCCACGATTTTGAGCACAATCAGGGACAAGGGGTACGTGGAACTGGTCAAGGGATATTTCCACCCCACAGAGCTCGGCTTTATCATAACTGATCTGCTGGTGGAAAACTTTCCTGACATACTCAACGTGGACTTTACTGCCACGCTTGAAAACGACCTGGACAAGGTGGAGTCAGACGAGCAGGAGGCGGTTTCCCTTTTAAACCGCTTCTACGAGCTCTTTGAGCAGCGTGTGGTCACAGCTGCCGAAAAGATGCTCAGTGTCAAGGGCCTGGGAGTTCCAACGGGCTATAAATGCCCGGAATGCGGAAAGGAGGCCAGGATAAAGGTCGGCAAAAACGGCCCTTTCCTTGCCTGTGAAGGATATCCTGAGTGCACATGGTCGCGCAACTACATCCGCACGGAAAAAGGCGAAATCCAGCCGGTTGAGCCCTCCGAGGAGGCGGCAGAAGGAGAGACCTGTGAAAAATGCGCCAGGCCGATGGTTGTAAAGCAGGGCAGGTACGGGGAATTTCTCGCCTGCAGCGGGTATCCTGAATGCAAGCACACACGATCCATTAACGGCGGAGGCCAGGCAACATCCACAGGGGTTGCCTGCCCGGAGGAGAACTGCAGCGGAGAGATCATGGAGAGAAAATCAAGGCGCGGCAAGATTTTCTACGGATGCAGCCGTTATCCGGACTGCAAGTTCGCCCTGTGGGACAGGCCTGTAGACCGGAAGTGCCCGAAATGCGGCGCCGCATACCTGGTGGAAAAGGAAACCAAGAAGGAAGGGCGTGTGGTAAAGTGCGCACAGAAGGGCTGCGGGCACAAAGAAGAAAAAGAAGAGTAATTTGTTTTTTCACGCCATTTATTTTGCGGTTCTGTCCAGGTAGGCAAGGTCGCTGTTCTGGGTGTTTTTCGTGCCCACCGCAAGCACGTGAATTCTGTTTGCCGAGTTTTTGCTGAAATAAAGCCTGCCGTTGTATGAAAAAACCACTTCGAAAACGGTGTTTCTGCCTTTTTTGTGAAACACTTTCCGTTTAACAGTAACCTTCGAGGCGTCAAGGTTGAGCTGATGGATCAGCTCTTCGGCTTTCAATGCCATGTCTTCGGGCAGGTCCGCAATACCCCGTAGTGCGCGGTCATACATTTCAACGTTTTTATACAGGGTTTTAAACCGTTTTCCGATCCTTTCGGCTTCCTTTTCCTTCTGCCGGTCCATGTTTTCCCTGAGCTTTTCCAGCTCTGATAGCTCTTCTTTCAGCCTCGAGATTTCATCCTGCTGGGTCTCTTGTTGTGAAAGATTTTCAGAAAGCCTTTTTTCCAGCTGCTCGATCTCGTCGAACATGTCTTCCTCGTTGCGTTCGGCCTCGCGTTTCTGCTCTTCTAAGGATTTTTGCAGCTCAGTGTATTCTTTGCTCAGGTTTCTGCGTTCTGAATCCAGCTGATCAACTCTGCGGGCGTATTCGTTTTCAAGCTCCTGGAGTCTCTGGAGTTCTTCGGCCTTCTCGATTTCCTCGCGCCTTGTTTTGCGCAGGGCCATCCTGTAGTATACGTAAAGTCCTGAGCCGAAAACCAGAATATAGAAAAGAAGAACGCCGCCTGAAAGGGGGGATATGGGCTCTATGCCCGATTCTGTCTCAAGGTTGAGGCCGTTTTCAAGCATCCTGAAGTTTTTCCTGGCGGTCTCCATGGTATCCTGCCGGAGGTTTCCGTCTTCTTCTTCTTCCTGCAGAACCGGGGGGTAGACAATCGTGCCCTGTTTGGTTGCAACGGTTACATCGAGTTTAACTCCCAGGTCTATCCAAGGATTGTCTTTTATGTATTGTGATATGGATTCGTTGATTGCATCTGACAAGGTGGAGGTTCCGTTTAAAATTGAATTCATATCAGACAGATATACGTTGTTTACGGCCTTTTCGTGGCGGGCGGCAAAATAGCTTTCCAGGCCCTCTATGGTGGCAGTGTAGAGAACCGGCGGCATAAGGATGCAGATGATTATGATTTTAAATGACAAGTGTTTCATTGTGTTTCTAGTCCGGCATTATCCGGCTTGTTTTTTCTCGATCCTTGTCAGTACTTCACGTGCATGATCTGAATTTTCAAAATTTCCGCCAAGCTCAAGGGCTTTTTCCAGGGCGTCTCTGGCGCGTTGATAATCCTGTTTTTTGTAGTAAGCCATGCCCATGTGGTATTGCACGGTCGGGTTGCCGGGCAGTTTGTCCATGCTTGAGGAAAATTCCCTTATAGCGGCATCATAGAGCCCCATTTTATAATACACCCACCCGAGGGTGTCTGCGACGCGCGGATCATCAGGCATTTTTTCCCTGGCCTGTTTTGCAAGATCAAGGGCCTCGTTTAAGTTCCTGTCCTTTTCGGCCAGGACATATGCCAGGTTGTTGGCAGCAGCCACAAAATCAGGATTTATTTCCAGGGCTTTTCTGTAATGCGGTATTGCTCCCTCACAGCTTTTGCCCATGCAGTTCAGGATGCCGAGCATCATGTGTGGCATTACCCGTTCAGGGTTTTTTTCTGCGGTTTCCTCAAAACGGGCAATGGCTTCTTCTGTCCTGTTTTCCCTTTCATAAAGCCCGGCGAGGGAATAATAGGTCGGAAGATAGTTTTCATCCTCTATAAGGGCCTTTTTAAACATGTTTTCCGCCTGCTCGGGATTGTCTTTTATAATCATTATCCGGCCCTTGAGGTTGTAGGCGGGTGCAAGCATCTCCGGCTTTTCAGAAAATTTCTGAATCTGTTTGTCGCATTGGTCCAGCGCCTTTTTTATTTCCCCGTTTTTTATCAGGACTTCCACCAGGTTTTCAAAGGCTGCCGTGTGGCCCCGCTTATGGGAAAGCGCTGATTCAAAGGCCTCTGCTGCTTCCTGATGCCTGCCGCTTAGCCTTCGCACTATTCCAAGGTTGTAATAGCCGGCCGGATCCTGAGGGGAAATCGATATTATCCGTTCAAAAAGCTGCTCAGCCCTTTCGTATTCCTGCCTGCTTACATGGATGTTGCCGAGCATGGAAAGAGCTTTGATGTTATCGGGCGATTTTTCCAGAACCTTGCGGCATGCCTGTTCCGCCTGTGTCAGGTTGCGCTCGGAGTAATAGATGCGCGCCATCAGCAAACGGGCTGAGACGTATTCCGGGCTCTCAGGCCCTATTTTTGCCAGGCTTGTCTTGGCTGCATTCGGCTCATCAGCCTTTAAATGCGCAAGCCCCTGAAGGTAATCTATTTTTTCAGGTTCCGAGAAATCCCTGCGTATTTCCTCGTAAAGGGAAATCGCAGAATTGTATCTGTCTTTTGCCATCATCAGCCTCGCTCTAAGCAGCTGAGCCGGCAGGTAGTCCGGGTTTTTATCAAGCGCGCGTTCAATGTATCTTTCTGCTTCCTCAAGCCTGTCAGTTCCGATGTAGAAATCAGAAAGGGCCAGCATGAGACCGATGTTTTCCGGCTGAAGATCAAGGGCCTTGCGGTACATGGAAAGGGCACTGTCATGGCGGCCGGTTTTCTCGTAAAAAGAGGCCGCAGCCAGGTAGGACTTGATGTTGTGCGGGTTGGCCTCAATGGCCTTGTTGAATGCACCCCGGGCCTTTTCATCCTCGCCGCGCCCGGCGTATATGTTGGCTAAAAGCAGATGAAGCTTTGGATCCTCGGGCGCTGTTTCAAGGGCCTTCTTTACTGCCTCTTCTGCCTTATCAGGTCTGTTTGTGGCGGAATGCAGCTGGTAAAGGGTAAGGTATAAGGGTAGTGAATCCGGGTTCTTTTCAACTCCTCTTTCCAGGATCTGCTCTGCACGGTCTATTTCCTTTTGCTGTATGGCTATATTGGCCAATGCAGTATAGGCCCTCTCTGCTGAAGGGTCTGTGTCTATTATTCTTTCATACAGGCCGGCGGCCTTGTCTAATTCATGTTCTTTTGTGTGTATCGCTGCCATGAGATAAAGGGCTGACAGGTTTTGATCGTTTTGCTCCATGACCCGGTTTAAAATGCTTTTTGCTTCACTGAAATCGCCCTGCAGAAGGTGCAGGGTTGCCAGCTTGACCTGGGTGGAGCTGTTTACGGGATCGAGTTCCACTGCTTTTTTCAGTGTTGAAAAAGCTTTGCCTACGTTGCCGAGCCTTAGATAGGTTTCTCCGAGGCTTGCATATGCCTGCGCGAACTCGGGGTCTATCTCTATTGCTTTCTGCAGGTTGTTTTTTGCGCACACGTAGTCGCTTTGTTTAAAACACTGCTGGGCTTTGTCGTACAAGGCTTGCTGGCGCTGCCTTTCTTTGTCCTGACAGCCTGCAATACAGCAGAATAGTGCAAAAACGAAAAAAGCGCTTCCAAGTTTAAATCTCATGGGTTTTTCCGTGTCCTGTATAAAAAATTTCCCCTTGGGGTGAACTCTATGTACCAGCTATTTTAAGGTTTTTCAATACACAGGCAAGAAGTTTTGCGGGTCCTGCCGCCCAGACAGACGCTGCAGCGACTGTCTGTGCACTTCTGACAGGAAAAGCAGTTTTTGCAGGGATGTTTTTTTTCTTCAACCGGCTGCTCTTCAGGCACATAAACTTTTCCCTTAAGGCCGGGTATCCTTACAAACGGCATTTGTTTGTTCCTTGTTAATCATTGTTTTCGGGCTACGATATTCTTTCGTCCCCGCAGAAGACCATTAATCTGCCGTCTTTTGCACAGGCAAGGGTCATGTTTACCGACTCTGCAAGTTCAACTGCAAGGGCCGTGGGCCTGGATATGCCAACAAGCATTTCAAGGCCGGCCCGGGCGGCCTTCTGGATTAGTTCGTAGCTCAGGCGCGATGACATTACCCCGAAGCAGGCATCATTGATTCTGCGGTCCATGAAGACCTTTCCTATGGCCTTGTCCAGGGCGTTGTGTCTGCCCACGTCCTCTGCGGCAGCCATCTCGTTCATTTCTCTGTCAAAGATTGCAGCCGCGTGTGCACCTCTTGTTTTCTGATACAAAGGCTGACGGGAGGGCAGGGTGTCGATGCAGGTCATAACGCGATCAACGCCGAAAACGTGGTTGCCGGCTGCAGGCAAAAGGATCTGCTGGATGTCTGCAATGACCTCTTTGCCGCAGATACCGCAGCTGGTCTGGCTTACAAAACCTTTTCTTTCCAGGAGATCTGCAATCCGCACATGCCTTTCATTGGTAAGGGTAAGAGTGGCCACGTTGGTTTCGTTTTCCTCGCAGAAGCCTATGGTTACGATGTCTTCAGGCTGATCCACTATACCTTCTGCCAAACAGAAGCCTGCGGTATGGGCAATCTCGTCGCCCGGCGTGCGCATTACAACGGAATAGGGGCTGCCTGCCACCCGTATTGACAGCGGCTCTTCAACAATAAGTTCCTGGGCACGCCGGTTGCGCGCCCCCTTGTAATATTCGATGTATTCCGTCTGAACTATTTCAGTCATGTTTTTTCTTTATATATGCTGGCATTTATAGTCGTCGCATTCTTTTTGAGCAAGTACTTCCATTGCAAAAAGGATGCGTTTTTCCTTTTCCAGGCGGTCGCCTTCAGGCGGCGGCGCGGAGTCCATGTCCCGCAGAATGCTCACTGCGTCACTTTTTGAAAATATTGCACCAAGACCGTTGCCGATGACCTTTCCGGAAGCAGTCTCAATTATTTCCGCATCCTGTGCATTTGTTACTACCGCGTAGGGGATCGCGGATCCTGCAAAAATGCGCGCTGCCGCAACCGCGGTTCTCCGCCTGGATACAAGCGAGCCGGGTCTGAACACGATGAGCATGAAAAATTTTCCCCCGGGTTTTATTACAAAATCCACGGGGACCGCCCCGGTTCTTCCGTCTATTTCAACCGTGAGATGCAGATGGGATTGGATTTCATACTTTTCATATCCCTTGTGCTCCACGAGAAATCTTGCGATTTTCTGCCTGGCCCGCTCGTCATGGGTGTCTGTTATGGTTTTCCCGGTAATGAAATCTGATGTCTCTCCTAGTATCAGGTGATGGGTTCCCATGTTTGCCTACTTTTTGCTGAGAAGGTATATGCCGTAGGTGGCCCGAAGGTTGGGCAGAGAATTGACAATTATGCCGCTTTTATCCTTTTTGTCAGTGTTGATTGCCACCTCTTTGAGTATGGAAAATCCCACCTCCCCGGCAAATTCACGGAAATCCCTAAGGGACAGAATGCGGATGTTGGGGGTCCCGTACCATGTATAAGGAAGCTGCGGGGTGAAAGGGGAGTGGCCGGTAAGAAGAACCTGCATCCGCACATGCCAGTGCCCGAAATTGGGAAAGCTCACAATGGCTTTTTTCCCGATCCGCAGCATGGAATGTATAAGCGACAGGGGATCATATACCTGCTGAAGGGTCTGGCTTAAAACCACATAGTCAAATGCTTCATCAGGATAATCGTGCACTTCTTCGTTTATGTCACCCTGAATAACAGATAAACCTTTTTCAACGCACTTGACCACCCTTTGCTCCACTATTTCTATGCCGGTTTCCCTGACCTGCTTGTGCTGTTTTAAGTAGGCAAGCAGATCTCCTTCTCCGCAGCCCAGGCCGATTACTTTTGACCCGGGCCGGATCCACGAGGCAATTACCTGGAGATCAAAGCGCAGATTACTGTTTTGTTGCGTCCTGGTATACACTGTCTATAAAACCTTTGACCAGATTGGTTAATCTCTCGTTTGGCAGCAGGAATGCGTCATGGCCCCACTCTGCCTCTACTTCGCAGAAGCTGACATCAAGTTCGCTTTTTTTCATTGCCTTGACCATATCCTTTGACTGGTATGTGGGATACAGCCAGTCCGAGGTAAACGATACCACCATGAACCTTGCACTTGACTCTGAAAATACCCGAACGGCGGAGTTTGCGTTGTTAAACCGGGTCAAATCGAAGTAGTCGGCCGCCTTGGTGATGTATAAAAACGAATTTGCATCAAAGCGTTCCACGAACTTGGCCCCCTGATGGCGCAGGTAGCTTTCAACCTGGAAATCCACGTCAAACTGGTAGGAAAAATCGTTTTTGTCCTGAAGGCGTCGGCCGAATTTCCTGCGCATTGCCTCGTCTGAAAGATAGGTTACGTGCCCTATCATGCGTGCAACAGAAAGCCCCAGGTCCGGGTTTTGCTTTCCGTAATAATCTCCGCGGTTCCAGTTCGGATCCGCTGCTATGGCCTGCCTGGCCACCTCGTTGAACGCTATTGCAAGGGCTGAATGGCGCATAGTTGTGGCAAGCGGAATGGCTGATACAACCATTTCCGGGTACTGCACGCACCATTGAAGCACCTGCATTCCGCCCATGGAGCCGCCTGTCATGGAAAGTATCTTTTCAATTCCCAGATGCTCCATGAGTGCTTTCTGTGCACGGACCATGTCACCGATTGTTACAAACGGGAAATCCATGCCATAGGGTCTTTGCGTGGCGGGATTCATGGAAGCCGGCCCTGTTGAACCCATGCAGCCGCCAAGCACGTTTGAGCAGATCACGAAGTATTTGTCAGTATCAATGCCTTTGCCCGGACCGATCATGTTGTCCCACCAGCCGGGCTTTGCATCGTTATCCGAATAGTAACCCGCAGCGTGGCTGTCGCCTGTCAGTGCATGGCATACCAGAACCACGTTGCTTTTATCTGCGTTTAACCTGCCGTAGGTTTCATATGCAAGGGTAATGGGTCCCAGCTTTGCACCGCTGTCGAGCCTCATTTCATTTGGCGGCTCTGCAAAGGTGAAAAAATTTTTTTCCACCTTTCCCACTGATTTTCCTGCCGGGTCATGTGTTATGTATTCACTCATGGTCCAGTGATTAAATCCTTGATTGCTGTCCTTGGACTTCTTCTAAGTAGTGGCTGAACGAAAACCCTGTTCAGCCAAAACCCGAATATCGAAATCCGAAATCCGAAACAAATACGAATATCGAATGTTTAAATGATAAAAACCAACAGCTTAAAACAGGATGTTTCTGTCATTGATGCATTTAGGGTTTTGGTAATTGGTTCGAATTTCGAGCTTCGGATTTCGGATTTCCTGAAAGAAAACCTGGTTTTCGTTCAGGCACTAAGTAACTTCACATCTGTTGGGCTAATCCAAATCGAAATCGGGATCGCCATCGAAATCGAAAAAAATAAAATGAAAAAAATCGATTTCGATTTCGATACCGATAGCGATTTCGAAAAACCAACCCGCCTTAACCAGAGCCTGCTCCCGGAAACAGAAAAAGTTACTGTTATAGCTCAGTCCCGGACTGCGGCCCGGGGGGAACGTTTTAAGGAAATCGCTTTTTCTCACCGCCTATCAGCCAAGGGGCTTATGGCTTTCGTTTCTGCAAAAATACCTCCCTGACTGGATAATCAGCTTTTTACTATTCTGTCAGGCATAACCGCCTGATCCCTTTTCGTAAAATTAAAGGGGGGATCAGGGATCCCCCCTTTATACAACAGAACCCCTCGGGATTCAAACTAAACGATAATGCCGGCGCCCTATGCCAGCTCCCTTCTTTCGGCCATGTCCACCAGTTTGCGCTCGCGGGTTTTGTCTATTCCGAGAGCCTTGCGCTTGGCATCTATGTGGCTGATCATTTTCTGAGCCATTTCATAGGGATCAGCAGTGAATCCCCACTTGCCGAGCCCCTGCTTTTCAAGCCCGTCAAAGAGCAGGTCGTGGAACTTTGTCTTTTCAACTATCGGGAATGAGACACCGAACACGGTGTATACGCCGGAGGACACGAAGTACTGGCCGATACATATGGCCTTTTCGCTCATGTACTCGGGGGCTGCTCCTGCAACCGGCAACTCCGCGATTGATTCGCCCAGCCCGCCGACTTTGACCATTTCGCTGGCTGCGATCAGAATGCGGCTGTTGTCTACGCAGGAGCCCAGGCCGAGCACAGGCGGCATGCCCACTGCCTCGCAGACCTCGCTCAAGCCCGGTCCTGCCAGGTATGCGGCTTCAGGTGAGCAAAGCCCCTCCTTTGCAAGGGCGATCTGGGAGCATCCTGTCTGGAGCACGAGAACATCATTTTTGATAAGCTCCTTTACCAGCTCCACGTGCACCCAGTCCTGTTTTACCCTTGGGTTGGTGCATCCCACAACTCCTGCCACGCCCCGGATCCTGCCGTTGATGATGTTGTCGTTTAAAGGCGTGTAGCTGCCCCGGAAAGTTCCTCCGAGCATGTAGTTGATATATTCGTAGGAGAAACCGTGAATGCCGGTATTGCGGATATTGGGTATCTGCACCGGAAACTTGCGGGACTTGAACCTGGAGATGGCCTTGACTACAATTTCATCAGTGCACTCGCTGGGGTTGTGTTCGTGGAACTCCACATGATCCGCGCCTTCTATGTGGCACCTGGGATTGGTTGTAAACAGATAGGTGCCGTAGCAGTCAGCCACCTTGGCAAGCGCCTGCTGGATGCACTGTACGTCAACCGCCATTGCATCCACCGCACCGGTTACCATGATTGCCTCTGTTGAGGTGAAGTTTCCGGCATGGGGTATTCCGTGCCTGGAAAGCATCTCAGCTCCTGAACAGCACATTCCCACGAGATTTATCCCCTCTGCTCCGGCATCCTTGGCTGCCTGGATCAGCGCGGGGGAGTTTACCGAAGCCATCATGGATTCAAACAGGTTCGGCTCATGGCCGTGTATGATGATATTGACATTGTTTTCCTTGAGAACGCCCATGTTTACTTCAGCAGCCACCGGAACAGGGGTTCCGAACAGGATGTCGGAGATTTCAGTGGCTACCATGGAGCCGCCCCAGCCGTCTGAAAGTGCGGTACGGCTGCCCTGTTTCATGATGTTTTCATAATGCTGATCCACTCCCATGTGGGTGCGGTGCATCATTTCCATGATTTCACGCATGGCTCCCCTGGGTACAATGCCCAGCTTACGCCAGGTTTCCAGTGTCTTTGGAGGCACTCGCTTTGCGAAAGGAATTTCGCCTTCAACCTGGGTATAGGTTCTTTCCAGTTCCTGGTAAAGGGCCCGGGCCACTTCCTCTGTGGTTTTTTCCTCTGTTTCTATCCCTATTGATTCAGCCACGTCCACAAGCTTGATGGGGTCTTTCACGGTATATTCCTGGTTATTGCCGTTTACCACCTCCCGGAACAGGTCAAGCATTGCCATGCCGTGGTCCGTGTGCGCGGCGCCTCCTGCCGCGATCATCCTTCCGAAGTTCCTTGCCTGGATTGTGTCTATTGTGGCCCCGCATACCCCCACTTTTGCGTAGGGGTCCTTTGAGTTAAGGCGGCAAGGGCCCATTGAGCAATGTTTGCAGCACGCGGAGTTTTCTCCGATGGGACAGGCCTTCATTGTAGCCGCCCTGTCAAAGCACAGCTCAACTCCGTCCTGTCTCGCCTTTGTCAGCATTTTGCCGGTTGACTCACAAATCGTTATGTCCTTGACATCGGGCAGTTTCTTTTCGCTGGATTGTTTTTTTTCCATACTACCTCCGTAAGAGTTGTATTTGCTTTTCTCAAGCGCATGGGCCGGTTCGTCCGGCCTCTTATTCATGCCGTGATCTAAATAATAACGCTTAAAAAAGAGCTTTCAAGAAATATGCCAGGAAAATTCGTATCAAATCATGTCAGCCGCGTTTCCGAATGGGTGTGATAACCACCGCTGAAAGCGGTTTCTGCGGGTTTTCGGGCAGGGCACGGTTTATGCAAATTATGTTTTGACAGGTAAGAAATAGAGCCGGGGCCTACGGCTCAAGCCGATATTTATCGGAAACTATAGAAAGGAAGGTGTGCATTATGATGAATCTTGAAGAACTGAGAAAAAACAGGGATCTTCTCGACAGGATAGACTGGGAAATGACGCCTGAGGAAGCAGTACGGCTTTATCTTGAGTGGGGAAACAACTGGGCCAGCAGCAATTACGTGATCCGGTCCAAAGACGATGTTTCCTATTACTTCGTGGTTTATAACTGGGACGGGCCGCCTGTGATTTACCTAATCCGCCGCAACTCCGAGGAAGCAGTCGAACTTGCCAGAATTGCATTGCCGGACTGGTTGAGCAAAAGTTTCTGCAGGCAAGAAGGAGCAAACAGCGGTGTCTACCCGGTCAGCGGAGAGGTCAGACAATGGCTGGAAAAACGGCTTGGCAGCGCATGAATCCGCGTTTTTTGTATCAAGAATTTTAAAAAATGAGACAACAATGTATCAATAATCATGGTACAGACAAGGGAGCATTTTGCTGCAAATTTATGGCAAAAATTTTAAGCAAGGTTATGCTTTGTGGTTAAGGAATAATACCAGAAAGGAAGTTTGAAATGACACGCATGGAAACCGGGGAACATAACAGGCTGATAGACGAAAAAAGCCCCTATCTGATCCAGCATGCGGACAATCCGGTGGACTGGTACCCGTGGGGAGATGAGGCCTTTGAAAAGGCAAAAAAAGAAAAAAAGCCGGTTCTGGTTTCCATAGGTTATGCCACATGCCACTGGTGCCATGTCATGGCCGATGAGTCGTTTTCGGATCCTGAAACCGCAAAACTAATGAACAGGGATCTTGTGAACATAAAACTCGACCGTGAGGAGCGACCGGATCTTGACCAGATATACATAACTGCGGTTTCGGCTCTTACCGGGTCTGCAGGGTGGCCTTTGAATGTATTTCTCACCCCTGATGCAAAGCCGTTTTACGGGGGAACATATTTCCCCCCGCAGAACCGGCTCGGCATGCCCTCATGGAAGGAAGTGGTTGAGGCAGTGGCAGCAGCCTGGAAAGATGAAAAGGAGCGGAAAAAACTTCTTGATTCTGCCGAAAGCATAACTGCCGCTGTTAAAAATCATCTAAACGGCGGGCAGTCACCCGGAATACCAGGCGTCCCGGGTGCAGACGTTATTGATGATGCTGCAGAAGGCTTTTTTTCATCCTACGATAAAACATCGGGCGGTTTCAGCAGGGCTCCAAAGTTTCCCATGCCACCGGTTCTCGGCTTTCTGCTTTTTTACCACAAATATCGCGGCGGTGATGATGCAGGGGAAAAAGCTCTTGAAATGGCTGTTCATACAATGCGCCGGATGGAAAAAGGCGGAATATACGACCACGTGGGAGGCGGCTTTCACAGGTATTCCACCGATGAACGGTGGCACGTGCCTCATTTTGAAAAGATGCTCTACGACAATGCACAGCTTATAAGCCTTTATCTAAGTGCCTACAATCTCACGGGAGAGGAGTCTTTCGCACGGACCGCAAGAAACAGTCTGGATTACGTATTCAGGGAAATGACCCATCCAGGCGGAGGGTTTTATTCCGCCCAGGATGCAGACAGCCCGGAGTTTGTTCTTTCCGGTACAGGTGAAAGCCAGGCCGGCGGCCGCAAGGTTGAAGGAGCATTTTACGTATGGCGCAAACAGGAGATCGAATCCGCCCTGGACGCGGATTCAGCCGGGATTTTTTCATATCACTATGATGTAAGGCCGAAAGGAAACGCCGAAACTGATCCTTTCGGCGAGTTTGAGGGCAAAAACATTCTGCATGAGACCGGCAGCATTGAACAGACAGCCGGGCATTTCGGCCGAAGTCCCGGAGAAATACAAAAGATTCTTGACTCCGCCCTCGGTAAGCTGCTGGAAGCCAGAAACAGACGTCCTGCACCCCATGTGGACGACAAGATACTAACAGAGTGGAATGCCCTGATGATATCCGCGCTGGCAAAAGCCGGCCGGATCCTGGGGGATGACAAATACATAAGCGCAGGCAGAAGGGCGATTGATTTCATCAATTCTGAACTGATCAATGAAAACGGGGCCCTGTTCCGCAGGTGGCGGGACGGACACTTTGCCGTACCCGGGCTTGCAGGCGATTATTCCTTTTTTGTGCGGTCTCTGATCGACATGCATGAAGCAGTCGGAGACAGCAAATACCTTACACAGGCAGAAGAACTGGGCCGGCGGATGCTGGATGGCTTTTATGATTCCGAAAACGGCGGGTTTTTCATGACCGCATCAGGCCATGATCCGAACCTTATAATAAGGGCAAAAGATTTTACAGACGGCGTGCAGCCTGCTGCAGCATCTGCTGCAGCCATGAACTGTATCGACCTTTTTCGGCTCACAGGAGACAGGCTCTTTTCGGATGCAGCTGCCAGGAGCTTTTCAGCTGCAGCAGAACGAATAAAGAGGCAGCCGCAGAGTGCGCCTCACCTTATAGAGGCCCTGGGGTTTTTTCAATATATAAAAAATAAGATGGAGGACTGATCTATGGCGCGCAGCTACCGTTTGAAAGCAAAATGCCCTCAGTGCGGGTGCAGTGCTGTCATGCACCTGAACCACGAGGAAATACAGGAGCGCTTCGGCAATGTTCCAAATGCGGAACTTGAGTGCGCCCAGTGCATGGAAAAATATGAAGTAGCCATGAAGGATGCGTGTCCGGAATGGGACAAGGAATGCAAGCAGATGAGATAAGTCATCGGCATTCCATAACTAAAAAAACGAAAAAGGAGGGAAGAATCATGGATGTAAAGGATTTTTGCAGCAGCATGCAGTCTGAATTAACCGCATGGAAGGCCAGGTTGTTTGATATTGCGGTCAAGGCTGACAATCTCGGCACAGAAGACAAGGGCAAAGTGTGGGAGCGTTTCAACGACATGAAAATTCTTGTCTCAGATCTCGAAGACAAGATCGAGACGCTGCGCACGGAGTGCCCGTCTGAATGGAGCCCTCAGAAAAAGGAAATAGAAAGCACTAAAGAGGACGTGCGCTCCAGGTATGAAGACACAATGCAATACATAGGCAAGGCGAGTCCTGTTTCCGTACCCGGCTAAACACGCTTCCGGGTACAATTGTTTTTCAGCCTTAAGGATGCGGCAGCCTTTGAAGCAATACAAAGGCTGCCGCATTTTTGGGCAGACCCGTGGTAAAATGATGATTTTTGAAGGACAGCTTAGTGCACTGATTCGTAAGTTCGGTGACGTACGTGCTTGTTTCGTGCTTCGTGTTTCGAATTTCGGATTTTTCAGCGTCGCTTCAGATCCCGGTAGTGAACCTGCTGTCGGGATTGTAATGTCACTGGATTTATGACTGCGTGTACTTAGCCTCCTTGCGTTTGCCCGGCAATTTGCCGCTAACAGGTAATGAGGTTTTGCATTGTGCCGATTCAATGTTAGTTTTCTTTAAGAATCGTCATTTATTTAAAGACGCCTTGATAGTCTGCGGAAGGAAAAAGATTATGGAATTCAGGGAAGTTGTTGAAAACAGGCGGGCGGTGAATTTTTTTGACCCTGAAAAAGATGTTTCGGATGAAATCCTGAGGCGGATTGTGGAAACTGCTGCAAAAGCTCCTTCCAGTTTCAACCTACAGCCTTGGAATGTGGTTGTATTAAGAGACCGGGAGGAAAAGCTGCGGCTTCAGAGACACGCCTGGGATCAGTCCAAGGTGAGCGAGGCTCCGGTGACCCTTATAGTGCTTGCTGACATGGAAGGCTGGCAGGCCGGTCACCCGGTAGTGGAAAAAAATTTTGACTCCCTTGTAAAAATAGGTATGCTTACCGAGGATCGTCGCGACTGGTTTTTAAACGCCTGCAAAAACCTTTACGGTTCAGGCGGGCAGCGGCAGACGGCATTTGCGTGCAAGAACGCGGGCTTTTTTGCCATGAACCTTATGCTTGCCGCCAAGGATCAGGGAATAGATACCCATCCAATGGACGGGTTTGATGTAGACGGAGCGAGAAAAGAGTTTAATATTCCGGAAAAATACTGGATACCCCTTCTTATTTCAATGGGATACTTCCGGTCTGATAAGACGCTGCTGCCGCCGAAATGGCGGAAGTCTTTTGATGAAATTGCAGTAAGGTTTGATTGATAATGCAAACAGGGCAATACAAGGAGAAATAAAGATGGCCGATGAACCCGATGTCAAGGTATATGCACTCAGCACGTGCGGTCATTGCAAAAATGCAAAAAAGTTTCTCGAAAGCTGCGACGTGGAATATGATTCCGTGGAAGTCGACAAGCTGGACGGAGAACAGCGACAGGCCATCCTCGACGAAGTCAGGGAGCTGAACCCCAGGTGTTCGTTTCCTACCATAAGGATCGGCGAAAAGGTTGTCGTGGGATATAAGGAAGACGAGATAAAGGAGGCGCTGGGTATTTCATGAATGTTGAAGAACTCTATGAAAAGTTAAAAAGCGTCCAGGAGCCCAAGGGCTATTATTTCAACAAAGACAGGGACCTGGTTTTTGAACTGTTAAACGGCCTTCTTGAAAACAAGGAGCGTTACGGATACATGAGCTGTCCGTGCAGGCTGGCTTCGGGAGACAGGGAAAACGACAGGGATATAATCTGCCCGTGCGAATACAGGGAGCCGGATGTCAAAGAATACGGCAGCTGCTACTGCCACCTCTACGTATCCAGGCAATGGAACGAGGGAAGTATTCCCCACGTTGTCGTCCCTGAGCGCCGGCCTCCTGAGAAGATGAAATAAATCGGTGAATCCCGGCTTTTTGATAAACCCTGAATCCTGTACCCGGAAATATGAGTGATATTGAACCTGTAGAGTGCAGCGCGGATATAGGGGATGCGGTTATTGATTATCTTGATTATGACGGCGGGGGTCCCCCGCTTTTGCTTCTTCATGCAACCGGATTCATGCCCCGCATCTGGCATCCGGTTGCCAGGGAACTTTCCGGCTCCTTCCGTGTTATAGTTCCTTATTTCTGCGCCCACAGGGGTTCCGATCCGGAAAGCGGAGGGCTCAGCTGGAAACAGATTGCAGAGGACCTGGTTGCTTTCTGCAGGCGGCTCGATATAGTCAGGCCTTACGTGGCAGGACATTCCATGGGAGGCGCGGTGGCGGTGATCGCAGCCGGCGCAATGGGAATGGAAATGGGGGGCATGGTTTTAATAGAGCCCATCATCCTTCCGGAATCTTTCTACCAAGTCAAAATAGGCGTGGATGATCATCCCCTGGCATCTAAATCCATCAGGCGCAGAAATTACTGGAAGGACCGCGAAGAAGCCAGGCAATACCTTGAATCAAAACCGCTGTTTCAAAGGTGGGACAACGAAGTGCTCGAACTCTACATCCACTACGGAATGGTCGACTCAGAGCAGGGCGGTCTTTGCCTGGACTGCCATCCGAGACAGGAAGCCTCGCTGTTTATGGGCAGCATGCACTATAATCCCTGGCAGGTTATACCAAAGATCTCATGCCCGGTACTGGTTCTGGAAGGTGAGCACACTGAAAACAGGGGAGTTATTGATTTTAAAAAACCGGCCGGGCTGTTTGCCCGGGGCAGCCATCAGGTGGTGGCAGATGCCGGCCACCTGATTCCCATGGAAAAACCCAGTGAGACTGCTTCCATCATAAATGGATTTTTTAAACAATGAGTGATGAAAACAAATGCCGCGAAAACTATAGCTCAGGCAAACCTGTCAAAGACAGCCGCGTCATTGTCTCCCAGGTGATGGAGCCGGCGGACGCCAACCCTGCAGGCAATGTTCACGGCGGTACGATCATGAAACTCATTGACAATTCAGCAGGCGTGGTCTCAATTCGCCATTCCAGGTGTAACGCGGTCACGGCCTCGGTGGACAGGCTTGATTTTCATCATCCTGCTTTTGTCGGGGATTTGCTAATTCTTTTTGCCAGTCTTAACCTGACCGGCAGAACCTCCATGGAAATCGGGGTCCGCGTGGAGGCGGAAAACCTTATGAGCGGCAGGCGGCGGCATATAGCGTCCGCCTATCTAACCTACGTGGCCCTGGACGAGCAGATGAAGCCTCGTCAGATCCCAAAAGGAATTCCTGAGACCGAGGAGGAAAAAAGGCGCCACAGGGAAGCCAGTGCCCGCAGGGAGGCGCGTCTTGCTGAAAAGAAATCCGAGGGCGATCCAAGAAGACACGCAACATGACTCTTGATTCCAAAGACCGCGAGATACCCTTTAAAAACTCCTACTGGGTCAGCTACGGCAGACTCCTGGCAGGTGAATACCCGCTTTCATTTAATCCGGATCTGTCCAGAAAACGCCTGCATTCCATGTTTTCCCTGGGAATACGAAGGATTATCGATTTAACCGAGCCCGATGAGATACTTCGCGTGGGAACCTCGCATCCCGGTTATGCTGAACTCGTGGAGGAGGTCGCACAGAGCATGGACATCAGGGCTGAATACATATCCCTGCCGGTGCTCGACTTTGAAGCCCCGGTCAGGGAGACAATGGTCCGGATACTTGACATGATTGACGAATCCCTTGCTGCAGACCGGCCGGTCTATATCCACTGCTGGGCCGGAATCGGAAGAACAGGGACAGCGGTCGGTGCGTGGCTTGTCAGGCACGGCCATCCGCCGGATTTTTCCCTGCTTGATACAATTCAGCAGATGCGGATCCACACTGACAACGCATTCATGGAATCCCCCCAGAGCAGGCAGCAGCGCGATCTCATACTTTCCTGGGTAAGATACGAGTGAATAGCCTTGCCCCTGAAATGCACGCTGCCGCAACCCTTTACGGGCACCTGAGATAAAATCCCCTTGCAACAGGTTCCATAAGTTTTCTATAGTATGGCTTTTCAATCTTATGCTCAGTTCTGATGGCACTGTAAAAAGTCCGATATCTGCGTTACGCGCGATTCTTCAGAATTT
>JAWLEU010000004.1:0-33715 GCA_041685965.1 Desulfosalsimonas sp. | reverse complement strand
GCACTGCGGAGAGGAGATGAAAATATGGGAGATACCGCCCGTCGCGGTCGGAGACGGACTGGGATGGGATTCGCCTTATATGTACGTGTGCTTCAACGACGAATGCCCCCTTTTCGTGGAGGGCTGGCAGAACCTGTGGGAGAATTATGCCCAGAACGCCTCTTATCGGTGCATCAAAAGTCCCCACAGCAGCAATTTCGAGATTATGCCGGTGTTCAGCTCGGTAGGCGGCCAGGCCCAGATCGTGGACGACGAGGTCCTGGAGGCGCAGGAAAAGTTAAAAGAAGGCATCAAGAAAGGCTTTTCCATACTGGCGGAATGCTATAACACGAAAGACTCTGTCACATGCGTGCAGATGCTGCTCGATCCTTCGGAACCCGCAAGGGTAAGAATGAAGGCAGCTGAAATGGCCGGCGACCTTGCTGGCCTTGAATCCCTGGAAGTTTTAAACAACAGGAATTTCGGCAACGAGCTGATCCAGACAAAGACAAACGAGGCAATCGCAAAAATCCATGAACGCTATTTTACGCGTGAATGTCCCTTCTGCGCCGAAATCATCAAGAAGCGGGCAAAGGTTTGCAAGCATTGCGGAAAGGACGTAGCAGGCGCCTAAGCCATTTAGCGGGTTCCTGAATCCGCCTGTTTTGCTGCAAGCTGCATAATTGACTCTGCCAGGGGTTCGTCGAACTGCAGATGAACCGAATAGTCGTCGAATCCCTGGTCCCTAACCGCGGTTACACACCCAAGCCGTTCCACGCCCTCACTCGTGCCGTCGGCAGACTCTATTTCAAACCGGACCTTCAGTCTGCGGCCCAGCAGAATCCGTGCATTTTCCGGTTTCGGGGTCTTTAGCACAAACGCGACTCCGCCCTTGGAAAGATCAGCAAGCTCGCTTTTGTTCTCCTTGCCATTCGGCTTTTCTGCACCGGCAAAAATCTGAAACATCAGCCTGCCGTAAACCGGGATTCTCTTGTGTTTTCTGCGCTCCACCCCGGCTTTTTTCAGTGCGGCGCCCAGGCGGTCACGCTCCATGCAGAAATCGAAAAGCCTGGCTTCGAGGACAGGCACATCAGCCTTCCATTTATCAAGCACCTTTTTTTCAAGAAAAACTGTCTGCACCCCCGAAAGCGCAACCACGGAAACAGTGCAGACAGTGGATGAAAAAAACGGCTCTGATCCGAAAACATCGCCGGGCCTGAGGCTCATCAGATACATTTCCTCACTGTCCTTTTTGAAGGCCACCTTTGCCTCCCCCCGGTTTATAAAATAAAGCCGTCCGCACAACTCTCCCTGGGGTGCTATAACCTCGCCGGCTTCAAAGGACGCGTTTTTCATGGAGAAATAAAGCGCGTTTGCCTCCTTGTCTGAAAGCGACTCATAAAGCCCCGCCCATGTTTGAAGATGATTTTCGTCGCGGGCCTCTGCTTTTTCCGCCTCTATTATATCAGAAGCCCTCACGATTTCGGTTATTGCCATGGGATCCACGTCATATAACCTGTCGCGCAGGGCTTCGGCCTTTTCAAAATTCTTGTTTCCGGCATGTGAGGCTATAAGTTCGTAGAACGCGCCTATTGCCTCCCGGGTCCTGCTTTCCCTGACATACTGTTCTGCAATGGCTTCTTTTTTATCCAGGTCGTCTGTCAATTCAAACACCCTCCCCTTGTTTTGCGGTTACCCGCGCCTGATGCTGGCAAGAGCCCTGGCGGCCGATGGCCTCGCAGGCCTTCGCCCTTATGTCATGGCGAACCTGTCTGTTTAGTAACGGCTGTGGTACAATCGGTCCAGCAGATGCACAAGGCTGCCGGCACAGTCAGAAAGCACTGTCTTATGTCTTCGTGCAGCAGCCGTTTTAGACATCACCGGCATTTGCTCCCCTACAGACATTTACGTTCATTATATCATAGGAGCGAAAGATAATGCGCTCTTTTTCCAGCCGCTCTTCAGGCAGCGAAAAAGGCTCGCTTTTCTTGATCATTTCAAGTGCTGTTTGCGCGTCAGGCACTGCATCTATCCCCTGGCCGGTCCGCTTTGAGGTAACAGCATCAAAAACCAGGGCTGACTGCCCGTCCGAGGCAGCGGCAAGGGGAACAACAGAGTCAAAAAGAATCCTTGCAGCAGACACTGCCTCCTTTTTGCGCGAGTCCAGGGACCCGGCAGCGCACTTTATAACCATGAAGGGCCGGTTGTCCGAATAAACCACCAGGTCCACGGCAGAAGCATAATGCCCGCCCGCGGCAGCAAACTCAACAGGCATGTCAACCACTATATCCGACGGGTCATAGCCCTTTTGCTCCACTAGCACCCGCTCCACAGCCTGGCGGTTTGCCTCGGCGCCCACTTCCGGGATCTTTTTTCCCGTAACAAAATCGGTGATCATGTCATACTGTTTTTCCGTATTCATGGCTTTTGCCCCTTCCGGATCAGGTTTCTGCCGGTCATTTCAGCAGGCTGGTCAAGCCCCATTATGTATAAGACAGTGGGTGCGATATCTCCGAGCACGCCGGGCTCCAGCTCTGAGTTTTGCCCTTGTCCGTCTGCGAGCACGAAAGGCACGGGGTTCATGGTATGGGCTGTGTGGGGCGATCCGTCGGGTTCTCTGAGCCGGTCTGAGTTGCCGTGGTCCGCTGTCACAATAACCGTGTACCCGTGGCGCCTTGCACACGAAAACACCTTTTCCGCGCACCTGTCCACTGCTTCGGCAGCTTTCACCGCGGCCTGCATAACTCCCGTATGCCCCACCATGTCCAGATTTGCCAAATTGATAACCACAAGGTCGTATTTTTCTGATTCAATCCGGGCCCCGGCTTCGTCCGCCACTGCAAAGGCGCTCATTTCAGGCTTTTCATCATAAGTGCCCACTTCCCTGGGCGAAGGGATCATTTTGCGGTCCTCGTTTTCAAACGGGGTCTCCTCGCCTCCGTTGAAGAAATAGGTCACATGGGCGTATTTCTCTGTTTCGGCAAGCCTTAGCTGGCGCAGGCCGGCCCTGCTCACAACTTCGCCGAGGATGTTTTCCAGGTGTACCGGGCCGAATGCCACGGGAAGGTCAAAGGTTTCATCATAGATTGCCATGCACACATACCCGCACAGCCGGGGGGTTTTTTTACGCTCAAACTCTTTGAACCCGGTTTCGGTGAATGCGCGGGTTATCTGGCGCGCCCGGTCGGGGCGGAAGTTGAAAAATATGATACCGTCTCCGTCCTTCACCGTACCCACGGGTTTTCCGTTTTTTCCGGCAATTACCACTGGCTCCACGAACTCGTCGGTTTCATCCCTGGAGTATGCGTTTTTCACCGCCTGTACCGGATCCGTCTCGGTTTTTCCCTGTCCCAGCGTATACAGGTCATAGGCCTTCTGCGTTCTTTCCCAGCGGGTATCCCTGTCCATGGCATAATAGCGGCCGCACACGGTTGCGGTTTCTGCAAAGGGATAATCCTGAAGGTAGTCCTGCAGCCGCCCCATGTATTCAACACCGCTGTGAGGCGGGGTGTCCCTGCCATCTAATATGGGATGGACAAAGACTTTGTCCAGTCCGTATCTGCCGGCCATATCAATTAAGGCAAACAGGTGGTGAAGCTGGCTGTGAACCCCGCCGTCTGAGACCAGGCCCATCAGGTGCAGGGCTGAACCCTTTCGCTTTACTTCCTGCATCACGCCTGACAGTTCAGGGTTTTCATAAAACGAGCCGTCCCTTATGGCAAGATCGATCCTTAAAAGCACCTGGTATACGACCCTGCCCGCGCCTATATTTAAATGCCCCACCTCCGAGTTGCCCATGATACCCTCAGGCAGGCCCACCGCCTCTCCGGTGCACTTGAGCTGAGTGTTTGAGTACTGCGTCATGATTTTATCAAGAAAAGGCGTGTCCGCCTCATGTATCGCATTGTGAGGACCGGGCTCGCCCAGGCCCCAGCCGTCTAAAATCATAAGAACGCATCTTTTTTCCGCCGGATCATTCATATAGAGAGTCGTTCCTTTCGCTTTCATCTGCCTGCTGTATGTATTCAGATATATCTATCCTGCCGGCATCCGCCCACAGGCTTTCCAGATCGTAAAACCTGCGCAGCGGTTCGTGAAAAACGTGAATTACCACGTGTCCGTAATCAATTAACACCCACTGGCCGTCTTTTACCCCTTCCACCGCCAGGGGCTTTATACCCGCCTTTTTCAGCTCGGTCTCTATGAATTCCGCAATGGCGGATACCTGGCGGCTGGATCTGCCCGAGCAGATCATGAACACGTCAGCCACGTCAGTGACCGCTGTAACATCGAGGACAACGAGCTCCATTGCCTTGCGGCCGAGCGCCGCCTTGACGTAAGGTTTCAGTTCCGGGTCAGGCTCCGGATTATTCATAGATACAACCCTTTTTCGTGTATGTAAGCCTCCACTGCCTCCGGAACCAGGTACTTAATGGAGGACCCGGCCGCGGTGAGACTGCGTATACGGCTTGCTGAAATGTCGAGCGCCGTTACCGCAAACGGGTATACGGCGCGTTTTTCCGGGTGTACGAACCTCTGGTCTTTCTTGTCAAACTTATAGTTTTCCCCGAGCCTGTCTGATATAACCTCAGAAATGCCGGCAGCCAGGTCGTCCCGGCCGCTGTCAGAAGGCCTGGAAAGAACAATCACCTCTATTCTGCCAAGCAGCTCCCTGTAGGATCTCCAGGTATGGATCTCAGCGAAAGCATCCATGCCCATTACCAGGCGGCAGGTAAAATCACCTCCCGAACTGCCTGTTAAAAACTGCTCCACCGTGTCTATGGTATAGGAGCTGCCGCTTCTTTGAAGCTCAATGTCTGATATTTCGAATGCGGGATTTCCGGCAACCGCGCGCTTCAGCATTTCATATCTGTCCGCTGCGGGGGCAAGCTCGCGTTTTGACTTGTGCGGAGGATTTGCAGCAGGGATGAAATAAACCCTGTCAAGCCCGAAGCCCTCGCGCACTTCCTCTGCCACCCTCAGATGACCGGTGTGGACCGGATTGAATGTGCCCCCGAATAATGCCGTGCTCTGCAAAGCGATTCCTTTTCTATGTCCGGATCTGTCCGTCTCCCTGCACAACAAACTTTGTGGTGGTAAGCTCTTTTATGCCCATCGGTCCGAAGGCGTGGAGCTTGGAGGTGCTGATGCCCATTTCCGCACCCAGGCCCAGCTGACCTCCGTCATTGAAACGCGTGGATGCGTTGACAAGAACGACCGAGGAGTCAACCTCGTTTAAAAACCGGCGGGCCCTGGCAAAGTCCCTGGTAACAATTGCCTCTGTATGCTTTGACCCGTAAACAGCTATATGCCGCATTGCCTCATCCATGTTTTCAACAACTTTTACTGCAAGTATCAGGTCCAGGTATTCAGCGTACCAGTCTTCTTCCACTGCTGCCGCAGCATTGGAAAGAATCTTGCGGGTCTTCTCGCAGCCCCTTATCTCCACGCCGGCATCCGAGTACCTGCGGGCCATGTCAGGCAGAAACGCCATGGCCGCGTCCTGGTGAACCAGAAGGGTTTCCATTGCGTTGCACACGCCGGGCCGCTGTACCTTTGCGTTAAAGCAGATATCGTTTGCCATGTGCAGGTTTGCAAACTCATCCACGTAAACGTGGCAGACCCCCTTGTAATGCTTTAACACCGGTATTTTTGAATTCTCCACCACGAAGCGGATCAGGCCCTCGCCGCCGCGGGGGATGATCAGGTCCACGTACTCCTCCTGCTGCAGAAGCGCGTTTACGGCCTCCCGGTCTGTGACCTGAACTATCTGCACTGCCTCTGAAGGCAGGCCGGCCTCTGAAAGCCCTTCGGCCAGGACCTGTGCCAGGGCCTGGTTGGATTTGAGCGACTCGGAGCCTCCCCGCAGAATCACGGCGTTTCCCGACTTAATGCAGAGGCCTGCAGCGTCTATTGTCACGTTCGGCCTGGATTCGTATATAATGCCTATGACACCGAGCGGTATACGCATGCGGCTGACCGCAAGTCCGTTGGGCCGGATCCAGGTACCCTCCATGGAACCCACGGGGTCTTCCAGGGCGGCCACTTCCAGCAGGCCGTCTGCCATTGCGGCGATGCCTGCATCGGTTATGGTCAGCCTGTCGATCATTGCTGATGAAAGCCCATTTTGAATGGCAGCTTCCACGTCAACCGCGTTTTCAGCCTTTATTTCCGAAGCTTTGTCATAAAGTTTCTGTGCAATTGCCTTCAGGGCATTATTTTTCTGCACACTGGAGCACCCGGCAATCTGCGTTGCGGCGTTTTTTGCGGATTTTGCCATGTCAATTACCGTGGACTCGATACTCATAACAGACTTCCCCTTCTGGTAATTTTGATTTTAAATTCCCGGGTCGGGATTTTCAACACAGCACGGTCATGTTGTTTCGGTGAATAACTTCGTCATACGGCTTTTCACCGAGTTTTTCCTCGATCTGCCCGGACCTGCATCCCTTCAGCTTCCTGATATCCGCTGCGCTGTAGTTTACCAAACCCGCTGCAAGCCGTCTGCCGGTGCTGTCTGTTATATCAACCGGAGCTCCAACTCCGAATTCTCCCTCCACCTCCGTGATTCCTCCCGGAAGCAGGCTTTTTCCCTTTTCCAGAATCGCACGGCTGGCTCCTTCATCTACAACCAAGGTTCCCCTGGGCTTCAGGGTAAAGCCGATCCAGCTCTTGCGGTTGGGCAGCCTTTGTTTTGAGGGCAGAAAAAACGTGCCGAGGTTTTCGCCCTTAAAAAGCCTGAGCAGAATGTCATCTTCCAGTCCGTTTGCAATGACCATTGGAATTCCGGCCACTGTTGTCTTGCGGGCTGCGCGGATCTTGGAAAGCATCCCCCCCGTGCCCAGAACCCCGGGCATGCCGGTTGCGGTTTTTTCAATCTGCCTTGTGATACTGGTTACCTCGGGGATTTGACGCGCTTCGGGATCACAGCGGGGATCGCCGGTATACAGTCCGGAAATATCAGTTAAGTTGACGACAATATCCGCGTTCATCATCAGGGCGATCAGGGCAGAAAGATTGTCGTTGTCTCCGAACTTGATTTCCTCTACCACAACAGTGTCGTTTTCATTTATGATCGGCACTACATTCCAGGCAAGAAGGGTGTGCAGGGTGTTTCTGGCGTTTAGATAACGCCTGCGGCTTATGGAGAGGTCATCATTTGTAAGAAGTATCTGGGCCACCTGCCTGCCGTAGCCCTCGAATGCGTTTTCATAGCACAGGATCAGTCCGGCCTGGCCCACAGCCGCCATTGCCTGCCTCTTTGGTATTTCATCGGGCCGCCTGGAAAGGCCTATCTTTTTCTGGCCTGCGGCCATGGCCCCTGAAGATACAAGCAGTACTTCCATGCCGTTTTTTGACAACTCGCATATCTGGCGGGTCAGGCTGTATATGACACAGGTGTTTAAACCGTCTGCAGCGGTCAGCACGTTGCTTCCCACCTTGACAACCACGCGGCCGACTTTATTGAAACAGGTTTTGCGGTCAGCTTCCATCCGCTTGTTTCCCTGTGCTTACCATTTCGGTCAATATATTCAGCAGCCCGTCCAGACCGCTGCCTGTGGCTGCGGATATGCGGTATACCGGCAGATCACCTGCGGCTTCTGCAAACCTGGAGGCCCCCTCGGCTGCCTGTGGCAGATCGGTTTTGTTTAAGGCTATTACCTGAGGCTTTTTTACCAGCTCCGGGCTGAAACCTGCAAGCTCGGTGTTTATTGCCTCGTAGGCAGCAAGCGGATTTTCCGGATCAATCGCGGATGCATCCACCATGTGGACAAGTATGCTTGTTCGCTCCACGTGGCGAAGAAACCGGATTCCGAGGCCCGCACCCCGGTGGGCGCCCTCCATGAGACCCGGGATGTCGGCCACCACAAACGGTTCTGCATTCTGCGCGGCCACAACACCGAGAACAGGGCTGATTGTTGTAAAGGGATAATCCGCTATTTTCGGCCGTGCAGAGGAGATCCTGCTGATCAGGGTTGATTTGCCTGCATTGGGAAAGCCTACTATGCCTACATCTGCAAGAAGCTTGAGGTCGAGCTTAAGGGACCGCGATTCTCCGGGAAGGCCGGGTTGCGCGTGGCGGGGGGCCCTGTTGGTTGAGGTCTTGAAACGCATGTTGCCGCGGCCGCCCTGGCCGCCCCTGGCAACCACGAAGGTTTCGCCCGGGCTGGTGCAGTCATGAACAGTTTCACCAGTATGAGAATCTGTTATAACAGTTCCCGGCGGAACCTCTATTACCAGGTCCGAGCCGTTCTTCCCGGTTTTCTGCTTTCCCTGACCGCCCCCGCCGTCAGCGGCCTTAAAACTGCGCTTGTAGCGGAATTTGTAAAGCGTCCGCTCGCGCTCGGAAGTTCGGACAACGATGTCGCCGCCCTTTCCCCCGTCTCCGCCGTCAGGACCGCCGCGGGGCACGTATTTTTCCCGCCTGAAACTTACGCACCCACTGCCGCCGTGGCCGGCGGCCACGTCGATTGAAACTTCATCTATGAACTTCACGCTGCATGTACGCTGACTTTTTTCCGAAAACGGCCGAGCCTTTCATATGAAACCGTGCCGTCGATCTTGGCGAAAAGAGTGTAATCCTTTCCAACGCCTACGTTTTCACCTGCGTGGATGCTTGTTCCAAGCTGCCGTACAAGAATGCTGCCGGCACGGACGCTCTGGCCACCGAAACGCTTTACGCCCCGGCGCTGTCCACGGCTGTCTCTGCCGTTTTTTGAACTGCCGCCCGCCTTTTTATGTGCCATTGTTGATGTCCCTTCCTCTATATTTTTCTATTGCTCGGTTGCTATTGAGTCAATCTGCACAGCCGTGTAGGACTGTCTGTGGCCCTGTTTTTTGCGGTACCTCTTGCGTCGCTTGTACTTGAACACGAGCACTTTTTTGGAGCGCCCCTGCTCCACGATTTTTCCTCTTACCGCAGCGTCCTGAAGCATGGGCGAGCCGAAGGACACCGAGTCCCCGTCTGAATACATAAGCACCCTGTCAAAAGTCACGGTCTCACCGACCTCGCCGGGGATTTTCTCGACGCGCAGCACATCGCCCTCGCTTACCTTATATTGCTTGCCGCCTGTGGCAACAACTGCATACATGGTTTCAACCCTCCCAAAGCTTGTATTTTAAAAATTTAACAATTTTAGCCGTATTTATCAAAATGTCAATAGAAAACAACATAAAAGGGGTTCACCCCTCAAACCGGCGGATGAACCCCGAAGCGTTTAAAAATCAAGGCGCCGCCTGCTCAAGGAGCCCGGCGCCGCGGCTGTTTAGCCTGCCACTTCCTCCTTTACTCCGGTTGCAACCTTGTAGAGAAGTGTCAGCACCAAAAATCCCAGGGCATAGACCCCGATGGTAATTATAACCTCGGGTACAGTGGGGATGTATTCCTTTACCTCGTGCAGGGGGTTGGGAACGAATCCGCCCGCGATCATGCCAAGCCCTTTGTCAATCCAGAGACCTATGAAAACAAAAACGCAGGCAAAACCCAGTGTTGTTTCATTCTGCCTGGCCTGGGGGATCAACAGCAGGATAATAGCCACAATCACTAAGGCCGCGGAAGTCCACATCCACGGAACCATGGCGTCGTGGCCGTGGAGCCCCAAAAACAGGTATTTAAGGTGCGCGGTATGCTCCGGGATCTGGCTGTAGGCTGCAACAAACACCTCGCAGAGAAAGAAAAACACGTTGGCCAGGGCGCCGTAGGTAACTATCTTGGCCAGTGTCTGGATGGCCTTGGTACCGGGATCAAAGCTTGTAAGCCTTCTGATGATAAAAGAAAGAAGGATCAAAAACGCCGGGCCGGCTGCAAACGCTGAAGCAAGAAAGCGGGGGGCGAGAATGGCGGTCAGCCAGAAACCCCTTCCCGGAAGGCCGCAGTAGAGAAATGCGGTAACCGTGTGAATGCTTATGGCCCAGGGAATTGAAATATAGATCAGAGGTTTGATCCACTTTTCGGGCGGTACCCCGTTTCTTTCCGCGTCCAGGGTGTTCCAGCCTATGACTATGTTTAAAAGAAGATAGCCGTTTAACACGATCATGTCCCAGAACAGCATGGAGTTGGGCGTGGGATAGAAGATCACGTTTAAAAGCCTCATGGGCTGGCCGAGGTCCACGATGATAAACAGCATGCACATCAGCACCGATGACACGGCCAGAAACTCGCCTATTACTGTTATTTTGCCGAAGGTCTTGTAGTCGTGCAGGTAATAGGGAAGCACAACCATAACAGCTGATGCAGCAACCCCGACCAGGAAGGTAAACTGGGCGATGTAGAATCCCCAGGTGACATCCCGGCTCATCCCCGTGATACCCAGGCCGAAGTCCAGCTGGAACAGGTAGAATATAAACCCGACGGCAAACACCGCCGCCAGTGCCAGCAGCCATATCCAGTATGTCTTGCTTCCTCTTAGCGCTTTTTCTAGCATAGCTCCCTCATACGATCATACGATGTAGAAAACAGAGGGGAAGGTCCCCAGGTTCGGTTTCCGGCGAATGGCGAACTCGTCTGCCAGCAGCTTGCGGATGTCTGACTCGTGATCATCAAGGTCCCCGAAGGTCAGGGCTCCGCCCGAGGCTTCCACGCAGGCCGGCTCCTTGCCCACCGCCAGTCGCTCGGCGCAGAAATTGCATTTTTCCACAACACCCTTTGACCTGGTGGGAAAATCCGGGTTTTCCTCCTCAATGGCCGGCCTCGGGTCCCGGAAATTAAAACTTCGGGCTCCGAAGGGACAGGCGGCCATGCAGAAGCGGCAGCCTATGCACCGGTGAAAGTCCATAAGCACGATACCGTCTGACTCCCTTTTGAAGGTCGCCTTTGTGGGGCAGGCCCTTACGCACGGCGGATTGTCGCAATGGTTGCACAGCACGGGAACAATTTTTTTGTGCGAAAACCTTTCCGCCAAAAACTCCGCTTCCTGCCCCGGGAAAGCGTGGGTGAACCCTGTGGGCCATATCCACTTGATCACATGGTTTTCGCTTCCGGTCTCGTCTGAGAACTCCGGCACGTTGTGTATGCTGTGGCAGGCCTCTTCCATTTTCCGGCAGGTTTTTTCATCTAATTCCCGGGTGTCAATGACCATTCCCCAGCGCCGGGCCTGCCTGGCATCCTTTCCTTTTTTAAAATGCGGGCCTCCGTCTGATGCCGGGCCCGCGGCGGTTGCCTGGCGGCCTGCCAGGCCGATTAACATCGAACCCGCGCCGACTCCAAGAATGGAAAATCCGGCGGTCTTTAAAAAGCGTCTTCTGCTGTTTTCCATTACTCTGTCTCCTCCGGGTATGTATGACAGTCCCAGCAGTAGGGGTCTACCGAGGTATAATTGTGGCAGCTGTCACAGAACTCTTCCTTGTTGGAGTGGCAGTCCATGCAGGTGTTGGACAGGCTGGGGTCGTATTCCTTGCCGTCCTCGGCCACATAGATCCGTTCGCCGTCCCGGACTACGGTGTCGCGCCACTGATCAAGTATCTGCATGTGCTCGGTGCGCATGAACTCGGTTTCCGCAACACAGTTTTCAGCTTCCCTGGCCTTGTCGGTCAGTTCCGGCTCCGGTGCTTCGGAAGCCCCGGATGCGCCGAAAATGAGATTGAACCAGAACGGAAACAGCACCACCAGGAAAAAGATTACCAAACCCGTGATGATCTTGTTCTTATCATTCATCGGCGTCTTCCTCCGTTTCTTCTTTGAGTGGTTCGAAGCGCAGGTCCATGGTACGCTCGCTTTCGCCTTCCATTACCAGCGCATTTCCCACCAGTTCGTGCACGCCGGTGACATCGACGCCGGGAACCCAGTAATCCATCAACGGCGGTAAGGCAGCCCTGTCAATGGCGCAGATGCAGGAAAGCATGTTGACGCCGAACTTGTCATGCACATACTTGACCGCGTTCGCCCTTGGCAGCCCGCCCAGCAGACGAAGTTCCATGATCTCCTCGGTGTTTAACCCCGACCCGCTGCCGCAGCAGAAGGTCTGCTCCTTTATGGTATTTTCCGGCATTTCGTAGAAGTTGTTGCAAACGCTCCTTAACACGTAGCGCGGCTCCTCGAAAAGCCCCATGGCGCGTGAAGGGTTGCACGAGTCGTGAAATGTGACGGTTTTGTTGTCGTTTCTCGAAGGGTCGAGCTTAAGCTTGTTGTGGCGGATAAGGTCCGCGGTGAACTCGGTTATGTGGACCATCCTGGTGGAGGCCGCGTTTTCGAATACCGTGCCTGTTATCGGCGATTTGGGCACCTCGCCGAAGTCCGCCGGACCGTTCATGGTATCCATATACTGGTGGATAACCCGCCACATGTGCCCGCATTCGCCTCCGAGTATCCACTTGACCCCAAGGCGCCTGGCTTCGGCAAACATCTTCGCATTAAGCCGCTTCATCATTTCCGAGGAGGTGAAAAGGCCGAAGTTGCCCCCCTCGGATGCATATGTGGAAAGCGTGTAGTCCAGGCCCAGGTGCTCAAAAAGCAGCAGATATCCCATGAACGAATAGGTGCCGGGATCCGCGAAAACGTCACCGGACGGGGTGATAAACAGGATTTCCGCTCCCTTGCGGTTAAAAGTGGGCTCTATTCTAACCCCTGTTATCTCCTCGATGTCATCGCAGAAAAAGTCCACCATTTCCTTGAATGCATGAGGCTGGATGCCGAGATGGTTGCCGGTACGGAAGCAGTTGGCTGCAGGCTCGAGGATCCAGTTGATATTTAACCCCAGAAGCGACAAAAGCTCCCTGGCCATCATGGTGACTTCGGCAGTATCAATGCCGTAGGGGCAGTAGACCGAACATCTGCGGCACTCCGTGCACTGATAGAAATAGGAAAACCATTCCTTTAAAACCTGCTTGGTAAGCGGGCGGCCTCCTGCGAGCCTTCCAAGGATTCTGCCTGCTGTTGTGAAGTCCTTGCGGTATACCGAACGCAGAAGCTCGGCCCGCAGAACCGGCATGTTCTTGGGATCTCCGGTGCCGATGAAAAAATGGCACTTGTCAGCGCATGCCCCGCAGCGCACGCAGACGTCCATGAAGATCTTAAGGGACCGGTACTTTTCCAGCCTGTCCTTGAACCCCTCGTGGATGATGTCCTGCCAGTTGTCCGGGATCGGCCACTCCTCGTCGGCCGGCGACCACTCGTCGGTGGTCGGAGTGGGCATATCCAGATATTCCAGGTTCTTTTTCTTTGTGGGATAACAGAATTTCCCCTGGGACAAATCCGGCGGGATATCCTCCCACGACTCTTCCGGCAGACTATGATCAATGTTTTCGAACAGTTCTTCCGGTTTCGGCGTCTCTGCCATAGCTACTCCTTTTCCACTGGAATTCCAGCCTCTTTCATTTTGTCCCTAAAGTCTTCCTCATACTCTTCGTAGGTATGGGTCTTGACCGGATAATTCCACGGGTTTTCGTGCCTTCTGGCACGTGTATCGTTTGCCATGTTCCGCGTGGGGCTCAAAAAGACCCCGCCCATGTGCATGATCTTGCTAAACGGGATATAGGCGATCAGAATGGATACGAAAAAAAGATGAACATAAAAAAGCCCGCTGATGCTTCCTTCCGGTATTGAGGGCTGGAATGTGGCCAGTCCCATTGTCAGCTCCTTGATCCTCACCACGTCCACCTTGTCCAGATACCGCATCATGAGCCCTGTTATGGCAATGCCTATGATGAGAAACAGCGGAAAATAGTCCGCCGGCTTCGAAATATAGACAAGCTTGGGCAGAAACACGCGCCGTGCCAGCAGAAGCATGGCCCCTGCAAGCAGGGCGAAACCGGAAATAAACAGGTTGGGCAGAAGTATCTGGAGCATGCCGTCTATCTGTTCAAGAAAAGCCACGAAAAAAGGAACCGGTTCTGCGAAAAACCGCAGGTGACGGATAACCACCACAAGGAAGGAATAGTGGAACAACAGGGCGAACAGCCAGAGCCATATCACCCACTTGTAAGTGATGCGCTGACCTGAAAAACCGGTCCTGATGTTTTTAAACAACGATCGGAACAGCAGGACTTCCAGGAGCATGCGGATTATCACCTGGCCTGTTGTATACGGGCTGTCTATCTTGTTGTGTTTGATCCAGGGCAGGCTCTTTTGCTGGCCCATTGTCGTGGTGATTTTGAAAGGAACCGCTGATTTGGACCAGTCCAGGATCTTGTTTGCAAATCCGACAAGAAACACGATAAGGGCGAGATAAGGTATTATCACGCCGAACAACACGTCGAGTCCCGCCGCTTCAACTCCTGCATAAGCGATCAGCCCGAGAACCACGACTGCAATGAGGGAATACAAGTACGCTGCATTCATTGACCACCACCTCGCTTTGCCCGGTGCGCAGCGGCCTCCGCCATGGGCCTTGTACCGCCCGCGCCCCGTTCTGCCGGTTAAACTTGTTGGTTTATTGTGTAAGCTCCGGATCTATATCCGGCAGCTCGCTTATCAGCTCTTTTTTGATCAGCAACTGCCTTACGCTGTCGCGGGCTTGTCTGGCACGCAGCCCGTATACCTGCTTCTTGCAGTCCATATAAATATCAAAAGCCGTCAAAAGCGCCATATCGGCATTTTCAGCCATCCGCCGCAGCTTTTCCGACCCGGCGCCGCTGTACGCCGCATCGGAGTCATTTTCTATGATCGGCTTTATTGCCGTTATGAAGCCGAGAGCCTGTGAAGGAGAGAATTCCTGGATCGCGCGGACCCGGACCATGGGTTCAAGGGCCGCATGTGCAGCGTCTCTGTCAAAGGTATCCGCAGTGATCACTTCGAAAAGATCCGTTATACCCTTTTTCAGTGCCGCTCCCACCGGGTTGGAAAAAGGGTCCCGTGTATCTTTGAAAAAACGGGCTGATTCCTCCGGATAAGTCCTGATCACGGCATTGAACCATTTATCCGTCCATCGGTCCCTTCTGGAGGAAATAATGTCATCGCCTGAGCTGTTAGTCATAAAATCACGATTTTCCATGTCATATTGTTAATGGATCACCAAATTTAAAGGTGTTGACTATATGCAAAAGCCACTATATTGTCAAGTAAATTTAAATCCTCAAAAAATAGTATAAGGTTGTTATGAACATCTCGGAGCAGGCTGAGCGCCTGGGCCTTGAAACCGGGCAATACAGGGAACTGGTACAGCTCTTTGTCGAAAATACCCGCAGGGAACTCAGCGAAATAGAGCAGGCAATCAGGGAAAACAATTTCAAAAAAGCCGCGGATCTGGTCCATTCCTTCAAGGGCGCGGCTGCAAACCTCGGCATAGACGATATAGCAGCCGGGGGAGAAAAACTTGGCCATGCTATCAGAAACAGGCAATCAGGGATAGAACAAACAATAAACAAGCTGCACAATGACGTTGAAAGACTGTCTCAAACCATTTGAAAAAGGGCCGGAACATCATGGTTTCTGAAATAAAACAAATAATGGTGGTTGACAATCACCCTGTAATGCTCAAATTCATGTCCGATTTTCTTCAAAACAAGGGCTACGATGTTAAAACCGCTTCAGACGGACTATCTGCCCTGGATCTTCTTTCCTCCTTTATTCCGGATATTATCTTCATAGATCTCGTTATGCCGAATATCAGCGGGGAGAAGCTCTGCCATATCCTCCGCAGCAGAAAGGATCTTGAAAACTGCTTCATTGTTGTGCTTTCAGCAATAATGGCCGAGGAAGGCCCGTCCTTTGACATCTGCGATGCAGATGTGTTTATTGCAAAAGGGCCTTTTGACAAGCTTTCCAGCCACGTTGGCCAGGTACTTGAAAAGCTGCACCAGGGGCGGGGAGAACAAATCAAGGGCCGGGTCTTTGGCAGCGAGGACCTGTTTGAACGCGAAATAACCAACGAGCTTCTTGATTCAAAAAAGCACTATGAAATGACCCTTAATCACATGTCCGAGGGACTGCTGGAACTGGTGGACGGATCAGTGGTTGTGTTTGCCAACCCGGCAGCCCAGTCGATTCTGGGCCGCAGCGAGGAAAACCTTCTTTCCCGTGATTTTGCAGATCTTTTCAGGGAGCCCGCAAGTACCCTTTTACGTGAACACATCAATAACACCGCATCAACCACAAAGGAAACAGAGGTAGACGAACTGCTGGAAATAGAAGACAGGCTGGTTTCCATAAAAATCATGCCGGTCGTTGGCCACGATACACGAACAACAAGCCTTGTAATTCTGCGCGACGTCACCCAGGAAAAACAGCTCGAGGCCCAGCTGCAGAGGGCGAAAAAAATGGAGGCTGTGGGAACGCTTGCCGGAGGGGTGGCTCATGACTTAAACAACGTGTTGTCAGCCATAGTAACCTATCCCGACCTGATTCTGCCCCAGCTTCCCGAAGACAGTCCCATCCGCCGGCCTATTCAGACAATGCGGGAATCGGGCAACAAGGCCGTTGCTATTGTCCAGGACCTGCTTACCCTGGCAAGGCGGGGGGTTCCCACAAAGATGAGCATAAATGTAAACCGGGTTATCACCGAGTTTTTAAACAGCCCGGAATACAATAAAATGAAATCCTACCACCCCAACGTGGAGGTTACCACCAGCCTGGAGGCTGAATTATCAAACCTTTCAGGCTCGCCGGTGCATCTTTCAAAAGCTGTGATGAATCTCATTTCCAACGCAGTGGAATCAGTGGAAGACAAGGGCGAGGTTCATATATCCACCAGCAACGTCCGGCTCGAAGAACCGATAACCGGATATGAAACAGTTCCGCCCGGAAATTATATAAAAATCAAGGTCTCGGATACAGGCGGGGGGATTTCTTCACAGGACCTTGAACGCGTGTTTGAGCCCTTTTACACAAAGAAAAAAATGGGAAGAAGCGGAACCGGGCTCGGTATGTCGGTTGTATGGGGTACTGTCAAGGACCATAGCGGCTATATAGACTTAAAAAGCCTCGAGAACAGCGGAACTTCAATATGTCTTTATTTTCCGGTGCATGCCGGGCGGGCCGAAGAAGGGCAAAAGGGCCCGGAAGTCAGCCAGGAGGATTTGAAGGGCAACGGCGAGTCGATCCTGGTGGTGGACGATGTCAGACAGCAGCGCGAAATCGCATACACGCTTCTTGCATCCCTGGGCTACAAAGTGGATGTGGCACCCAGCGGCGAGGCAGCGTTATCGCATATCACGGAAAAACATGCCGATCTGGTGCTCCTGGACATGATCATGGATCCTGGTATGGACGGACTTCAAACCTATCAAAAAATCCTTGAGATCAGCCCGGAGCAAAAGGCAATCATTGTCAGCGGCTTTTCAGAAACCCCCAGAATAAAGCAGATAGAAAAACTCGGAGTGAGCCAGTTCCTTAAAAAACCTTATACAATCAAGTCACTCGGGATGGCTGTTAAAAAAGAACTCAATAATAAGGGGCAGCAGGAATGAAAATCAGGCAGTTCCGATACGGGGCAGACAACCTGGGATATGTGATCTACGGCCAAAAAAGCGCCGCGGTTGTAGACGGAGGCGCGGCAGCCGACATTCTGAGGTTTGCAGAACAAAGAGGCCTTATAATCAAATATGTCACAAACACCCACAGCCATCCGGATCATACATCAGGCAACTTTGATCTTCTGGAAAAAACGCAGGCCGGGTATCTTGATTTCCAAACCCTTTTAAAAACAGGCGGGTTTGAAATAGACGGCCATCAAGTGCAGGTGTTGCATACACCGGGCCATACAAGGGACTCCGTATGCTTCTATACCCCGCCCCTGCTCGTGTCCGGCGATACACTGTTTAACGGCAAGGTTGGCAGATGCTTCACAGGAGACGTGGAAAACTTCCTTGCTTCAGTTAAAAAGCTCCTTGCGCTTCCCGGTGAGACTGTCGTTTATGCCGGGCATGACTATTTTGAAGAATACGTGGAGTTCATACGGAGCCTGGAGCCCGACAATCCCTACATTGACTCCTACCTTGAAAAATACGATCCCGCCCATGTATTTACGAGCCTGGATGACGAAAAGAAAGTAAACCCTTTTCTGCGGTTCAATGATGAAAAAATCATTGAAGTTTTAAAAAGCAGAGGGTTTTCAGCGGAAAACGAAATGCAGCGCTGGCAGTCTCTTATCTCGCTTATGTAGTCAGTATTCCTATATATCGAGCATGCTTACCTCAAGGGCGTTGCTCTGGATAAAATTGCGCCTGGGCTCGACCTCGTCGCCCATGAGGATGGTGAAAATATCGTCAGTGTCAACTATGTTTTCCACCCTTACCTGCAGCAGGGTCCGGGTCTCCGGGCTCATGGTGGTTGCCCAGAGCTGATCCGGGTTCATTTCACCCAGGCCTTTGTAGCGCTGTATTGACAACCCCTTTTTGCCCTCTTCCATAAGGTGGTTTACCAGCATCTGCTTGTTTTCCAGCACCACCGGGGCCTCCTGGTCCTTGCCCACCGTGTATACCTCGAATCTGTCAGTATCCCACTGGGCAATGTTTTTATAAAGCACCAGGGCTTTCTGGTAATTTCTGGAATGCACCAGGCCGCGGCCGATTTTAACCGTGATTTGCTTTTTCTCGGAAGTATCTTTAAACATCTCCTCGAGTTCATCAGCCTGCCTCGGATAGACCATGATTTCGTATACGTTTCTCTCCTCGTTCCACTCGGGCTCGCCTGAAGAAAACCCGTTTTCAGCAAGCGCGATCCTGAGCCCGTTTATTTTTTCAGGGCTCTGCAGAAAGCTTTTTTCCTCAACTCCCTGTTTTATCATCAGCTCGATTAATTCCGGGTAAATTCCGTGCCTCTGCAGCCTTCCGAGCACGGTGAGGTATTCGGCCATGTCGGTTACAAAAAGATAAAACTCATGGCCCGTGAGCATCCCGCCTTCATCATTGACACCCGCGGCCCTGAGGTATTTTTCGTCGCATGCGCGCTTTAATATGTGCTCCGTGTATTCCTTTTCGTCCTTTAAGTATATTTCGCTTTTTCCGCGGCTTAACTTGAAAAGCGGCGGCTGGGCAATGTAGAGATACCCGTTTTCTATTATTTCCGGCATCTGGCGGTAAAAAAAGGTCAAAAGCAGGGTACGGATATGCGAGCCGTCCACGTCGGCGTCTGTCATGATAATGATCTTGTGGTACTTGATCTTTCCCACGTCGTATTCTTCGCTGCCTATGCCTGTGCCCAGGGCAGTGATCATGTTTTTGATCTCGTCGCTTCTAAGCAGTTTGTCAAACCTTGCTTTTTCCACGTTTAAGATCTTGCCCTTGAGCGGAAGGATGGCCTGGGTTTTTCTGTCCCTTCCCTGTTTTGCTGATCCGCCTGCTGAGTCGCCCTCAACTATGAAAAGCTCCCTTTTTTCAGGGCTTGACTCCTGGCAGTCAGCAAGTTTGCCGGGCAGGGTTGAATCTATCATGGACCCCTTGCTTCTTGCCAGATCTCGGGCTCTCTTGGCTGCATCCCTGGCCCGTGCGGCATCCACCGCCTTGCCCAGCACCTTTTTCGCGATCTGAGGGTTTTCCTCGAGATAAACGCTTAATTTCTCGTTTATCAGGGACTCAACAACACCTTTTACCTCGCTGTTTCCCAGCTTGGTCTTGGTCTGGCCCTCGAACTGAGGCGACATTATCCGCACGCTTATAATGGCGGTCAGTCCCTCGCGCACGTCATCGCCTGTAATCTTTGATTTCAACTTTTTCATGGCCTCGGAGGAGGCTGCATACTGATTAAGCGTACGGGTCAGGCCGGTTTTAAAGCCAACCAGGTGAAATCCGCCTTCTGCGGTGTTGATGTTGTTTGCAAATGAGAAAAGCTTTTCATTGTACGTGTCATTGTACTGGATTGCTATTTCCACCTGGATGTCGTTTTTCTTGCCCTCGATTAAAATCGGTTCATGAACCGCTGTATGGCGCCTGTTTAGATACTCCACGAATTCGGCCAGGCCGCCTTCATAACGGAATTCGTCTTTCTGGTCGGTGCGCTCGTCTTCCAGGATTATCCTTATTCCCTTGTTTAGAAAGGCAAGCTCGCGCAAACGGCGGTTTAACGTATCATAATCGAATTCATCCGTGGTCATGATACCGGTGTCAGGCTTGAAACGGATCTTTGTCCCGTGTTTTTCCGTCTCTCCGATCTCTTCGAGCTCGGTTATTTTTTCGCCGGCTGAATAGCTCTGGTAATAAATTCTGCCTTCGTGGTAAACCCAGACCTCGAGCAGCGAGGAAAGGGCATTTACCACAGACACTCCGACCCCGTGCAGACCGCCGGATACCTTGTAGGAGTTGTGATCAAACTTGCCTCCTGCGTGCAGCCGGGTGAGCACGACCTCTAAGGCCGGAATATTTTCTTCGTGGTGTATTCCCACGGGAATGCCCCGTCCGTTGTCTTCCACGCTTACGCTTTTGTCTGTGTGTATGGTCACGCGGATTGTGTCGCAATACCCGGCCATTGCCTCGTCAATGCTGTTGTCCACTATTTCGTAGACCAGGTGATGCAGACCGGCGAAATCCACGTTGCCGATATACATTGAAGGCCGCCTGCGGACAGCCTCCAGGCCCTTTAACACATTGATACTGTTCTGATCGTATGTATAATTATTATTTTCCATCATATCTTCATCGGCATTATAATGTTTAAATAGCTCAAATCATCCTGGGCGCGGACAATACAGGGATTTTCCTCGTTTTTGATATTGAGAAGCACCTTGTCGGTATTTATGAAATTTATCGCGTCAATGAAATACTTGGGGTTAAACGCTATTTCCTGGGGCTCGCGGTCGTATTCGATGGTCATGGTTTCTTTGGACTCGCCTATGGCTGCGTTTACTGTCCGCATAATGAGCTGGTTGGCTTCAAAATGAAAAACCACGCCCCTGTATTCCTCTGATGTAAGAATAGACATCCTTTTTAGCATCATAAGCAGCAAACCCCGGTCAAAAGCTATGTCATATTCCGTGTCAGGCGAAAGGAGCTCGCTGTAACCGGGAAATGCCCCGTTTAAAAGCTTGACTATTACGGTTTCGTTTTCCTTTTTCACAACAAGGTAGTTGTCCTTGATGCCTGCCTGCACCCTGCCTTCCGCGGGAAGAAACCTGTTTACCTCGCCCAGGCCCTTTTTCGGGGCAATAACGGTTTCGCCTCCGGTAAAGCCGGATTCCGGGTCAAACACGTAATCCACCTTTGCCAGGCGCTTGATGTCAGTGGAAACCATCCTGAGGATTTTTTCATTGCCGTTTTCAATTCTTTCAATATTGACCCCTATGAGATGGGCCCTTTTTTCATCGCCCGCCACTCCCACGGAAACCGTTTTTTCAATCATTTTTTTCAGTTCGGGCGACTCCAGGGTAAAAAACTGAACCTCTTCGATTCTCGGGGTGTCGGGAAACTCGTCGGGATCCATCCCCACAATGTGATATTCCACGCTGTCGCCTGAAATCTCCACCCAGTTGTTTTCAAGCTCAGCCACCCGGACAGCCTCGGTGGGAAAATTTTTTACAATTTCGTAAAATTTGCGGGAATTTATGGCAACAGCCCCGTCAACCTCCACTTCAGCCGGGAAAAATCCCTCAAACCCGGTTTCCAGGTCAGTGGCTGTAATACGTATACCGCCGTCGCCGGTCTGGATCAATACGTTTTCAGTGATGTTCAAGCTGGTCTTTCTTCCGGTCAATCCCTGGATCTGGGACAATACATCCGAAATCTCGCTTTTTTTAATTGTAATCCGCATGCACCAATCCTTTTATTTACTGCAAATGAATAAATGATAAAGAATATGAATTGTTTAAAATTAAAATAACTTTATAACATATTTGATTTAAAATATAAATAATATAAAAAAGATTATTTACTAAAGCTGTAAAACCCGGATGATAAACCGATGGTTTTATACACAAGCGCAGGGAGTGTTAAAAATTATTCGGTTATCAACAAAATATCAATATGAAAATGTTGACTGCGGATTGCCGGAAAAGCGCGCGGATTCAGGCCCGGCCGCCCACTATGCTATTGGTGCTTGTGTTTGTGCGGCATATGACCCAGGATATGGGCATGTTCATGGCGGTGGAGGTGTATATCCTCGTCCGGCATTATCTTACCGTCCTTCATTGTGTAGACCTCATTTGATACGGCCGTGAGAAAATCAAGGTCATGGGAAATCACCATGTGTGTCAGATCCAGGTCCCGGAGCACTGAAAACATTTTTATCCGGGTGTCGTGATCCAGGCCCGTAAGCGGTTCATCGAGCAAAAGAACTTCAGGAGACATGGCCAGCACCGTTGCAAGGGAGACAAGTTTTTTTTCACCGCCTGAAAGCTTGTATGTAATCCTGTCTTCAAATTCCGACAGTCCCAGAAAAGACAGGGTGGCCCGCGAGGTTTCAAGTGCGTCGCGCCTGCTCATGCCCATGTTTAGAGGCCCGAATGCCACGTCTTCGATTACTGTCGGGCAGAAAAGCTGATCATCAGCGTCCTGGAACAAAAGGCCGATTCTCTTTCTTGCCCCTGCAAAATCCTTTTCAGTGACAGCGGGTTTTCCGAAAATTTCAACCGTTCCCTGATCAGGGGGCAAAAGGCCCATTATGAGGTGAAAAAGAGTGGTTTTGCCGCTTCCGTTGGGTGCAAGTATGCCGATACGGTCTTTGGGCATTACGCAAAGATCGAGGTTTTTTAAAACCTGAGGGCCTCCCGGATAGGAATAACAGATATCCGACAGCCTGATTACAGGCGTATTTTCCCTGCTTTCGCTATTCATGGGGAAAGTACTCCAGAACAATTATACCCGCGGCGGCAATGGTTATCAGGCAGGAGAACACGTAATTTTTCCATGAGGCCCGAAATTGTGCAAGGCTGTAGAATTTTCCTGTAAATCCCCGGCATTTCATTGCTCCGTATACCCTTTCAGCCCTGGCCGAGGCCCTGACAAACAGCATGCCGATTATGTAGGCGTATGTTTTGTAGCAGTGAACAGAGGTCTGCGGAATAAAACCCCTGATCCTGACCGCTCTTATTATTTTTTTGTATTCCTGTTCGAGCACGAAAATATAGCGGTATGTAAGCATGAGCAAATATACCAGTTTTTCAGGAAACCTCAACCGGTTCATTGCATGTCCGAGCGCGGCAAGCGGCATGGTGGCGGTCAGCGCAATAATGGCCATTAAAATGGCGTTTGACTTGATTGTAATTGCTGCTGCCAGCAGCAATCCTTTTTCATGCAGGGAAAGAGGGCCCAGCTGATATACCACGCCTCCGTGTGCAGTGAACGGAAGAACCAGCCATAAAAACGCCACGAATCCGTTTACTATAAGCAGTCTGTAAAAAACCCTCTTTAATTCAAGTCTTGCCAGCCGGATCATGACAATGGAAACTGCCAGGGCAAGTCCCAGTGCAGGAAAGCTGTACACGGATGCCACAATTATGCAGTAAAGTATGGCTGCAGCAGTGCGGAACCTTGGATCCAGCCTGTGAATTACCGAATTTCCTGCGGCGAATGGTTCCTCGAGCATTTTCAGCTTCTCCGGGAATACATGTATGCCGCGATTCCGAACAGCCCTATGATGTAGCCGAGCCCCCCGAAAATGTCAGAGGCAGTCGGCCCCGGGTTTTTGATCTCGGAAAGGGTTCTCATAACCGGCGCAAGCCTTTTTTCAAGCATCCTGTCAAGCCTTTCTTCCAGGGCCTCATCCAAAGCCTTTTCAACAGCTTCGTCTACGGCTTGCCGGATCTGCCTGCTGCTGTATGTTTCTTCTCCGTTGTTGTTTTGCCGGCTATCTGAGCTCCCTGAGGGTTTTTCGTCTTTTTGTCCTCCGCTATCACTGCTGCCCTCAGCCTTCTTATCCCTGACTGCGGCATCGCTGAGCTCGTCTTTTGAAAGCATCCACTCACCCTTGTGTCCAGGGCCCGCGGAAATCTGTATTTTAAGATCCGATATTTCCGGGATGGGAAAGGAAAACTCGCCCTGATCATCAGTTTTGCCCTCTATCAGGAGGTTGTCTTTTTCGTTATAAACCTTTACAGAGCCTTCGGAGATTGTCCCGCCGTCTGCAAGCTTGCCCGTGACGTGAACTGTGCCGCCTTCGGCCCATGCAAAAACATTAACCCTGTGGCCTGCTGCCTGCCCGCAAAGAAAAAACACCAGAATAACAGCTGTAACCGAAGATATTTTTATCCATCTCATTTCATCTCATCCTTGAATTTTTCATCCCTGAACCTGCTGCTACTTGTATATGAGCGAAGGCTGGACCTTTTTTAAAAAACCTATGCAAAACATCGTAATCAGCCCCTCTATTACCATGACAGGTACGTGTGCCCCTATTACCAGCACTGATACTTCCGTGAAATGCTCACCTGTAAATATAAGAAATCCCGCCATAAGCAGCCCGCTTAACAGCACCGAGAGCATACCGCAGCCAAAGGCTCCTGCCATGGCCGCAGACCTGCTTCTTCCCAGAAGAGGGTAAAACGCATAAGAGCACACAACAGCGGGAAGAGCCATAAGAACCGTGTTTACGCCCAGGGTGGTTATGCCTCCGTACTGAAAAAAAAACGCCTGGAGTACCAGTGCCACGAATATTGCAGGAAACGCGGACCAGCCGAGAAGAAGTCCCACGATCCCGTTTAAAATCAGGTGCACGTTCGACGGCCCGAGGGGAACATGGATCAGGGATGCCACGAAAAACGCGGCAGCAAGCATTCCGGTTTTCGGCACCCTGTCCGTATTCATTTTCTTGAGCCCCATGGCCATGCCTGCGGCAGCAAGGGCTCCGCCCGAGGCCAGCACGGGAAGGGAAAGTATGCCTTCTGCTATATGCATATAAATGCCTTTTCTTTAACCTTTTTATTTTTTAAAAAATTCATTCTTTTTCCTGCCAGCTGTCAAACCTGACCCACGGCAATGCGCCGAGTTCCACCCTTTTTCTCGCCGTTGCAGATAAAATAAAGCCCGGTCTAATAAAAAAATCCTTTCTATGGGCACAAAAAAACCACGAATGCTTGGTATCTTCTGATACAAGGCGCCTTCGTGGTCCGGTTTGGCCTGATGATTAAGCTTTTTACTGCAATGGCAGACTTCTGTCTGCGGTTAAAAATACTAATAGGCCATTTCAACAGCTCAGTCAAGAAATGAAAATCCGGCTTGTTGCCATTGGCAGCCAGTCATGGTATAAAAGTAATTTTATTCAAATACAGCAGTCCAAAACGGTTTTGCCGGGCAAAGATAGCAGTATCGCCGTAAAAGGGAGATTTTATATAAATGAATCGTGTGGGCAGGATTTTTTTAAAGGTTTTAAAATGGTCGCTCTGGCTTGCACTTGGGGGCGCGGTTGCCGGGCTTGCAGGTTTTGCCGGGTTTTATTTCTATTTCAGCAGCGACCTTCCGGAAATCACCAGCCTTGAGGATTACAAACCTCCGGTGACAACAACCTTTTTTTCTGATGACGGGCAAAAGATAGCCGAGTTCTATAAGGAACGAAGAACCGTGGTTCCGATCTCCGAGATGCCGGACTACCTGATAGATGCCTTTATGGCCACTGAGGACGCAAGGTTTTACGAGCATGAAGGCATTGATTTTTACAGCATCCTGCGCGCTTTCATTAAAAATCTTGAGGCAGGAGAGATTGTACAGGGCGGCAGCACGATCACCCAGCAGGTGGCCAAGTCTTTTTTTCTGTCACCCGAGAGAAGCTATACACGCAAATTAAGAGAGGCCATTTTAGCCTACCGCATTGACCGGCATTTTACAAAACAGGAAATTCTTTTTCTGTATCTCAACCAGATTTATCTGGGAAACGGGGCCTACGGAGTTGAAGCCGCGGCTCAGGGCTACTTTGCAAAGTCAGCAGAGGAGTTAAACCTTGCCGAAGCAGCCATGCTCGCCGGCCTGCCGAAAGCACCGAGCTATTATTCCCCCTACAGAAATTTCAAAAGGGCAAAGCAGCGGCAGATTTACGTGCTGATCCGCATGATGAGCGAAGGCCTTATCACCAGCAGCCAGGCGGCAGATGCAATGGACAGGCCTCTTGAAATCAGAAGGCGGCCCAACTATTTCATGGAAAATGTTCCGTATTTTTCCTCCCATGTCCGAAACCTGGTCAAGGCGCGTTTCGGAGAAGATGCCCTGTATAAAGAAGGGCTCAAGGTTTATACCACCGTGAATATTGATATGCAGGAAAAGGCCGGGAAATCTGTTGAAAAAGGGCTGAGGCAACTTGATAAAAGGCAGGGATACCGGGGTCCGTTAAATCACCTGGAGGAAAATGAGGTCGATGAATTCACAGGTAAACTGCACGAGGAGCTGACAAGAAAGGGCCTTGGCAAGGGCTCGATAACCCGGGGACTTGTGGTGAATGTCAACGATAAAGCAGGCACAGTGAAGGTTCGCATGGGCAATGCCCAGGGCGTTATTCCCCTGGAAAACATGCGCTGGGCGCGCAGGCCCGACCCGGATGTACGCCCGGGCACCAGGAAGGTTCAAAAGCCGGGAAACGTTTTGCAGGAAAATGACGTGGTTTCAGTCAGGCTGGTAGGCAGGGATGAGGAAAATAAGCAGTGGGAACTCGCCCTGGAACAGGAGCCTGAAGTTCAGTCCGCCCTGATAGGAATGGAAACCGGCACAGGCCATGTCAAGAGCCTGATCGGAGGCAGGGATTTTTTAAAAAGCAGTTTTAACAGGGCTGTCCAGTCCAGGCGCCAGCCCGGTTCGGCCTTTAAGCCCATAATTTATTCAGCCGCACTTGACAAGGGGTATACCCCGGCCAGCACCATAGCAGACACGCCAGTGGTGTTCGAGGACGAGGAGACCAACTTTATCTGGAAGCCGGGCAATTACGACAGGACATTTCACGGGTTCACCCTTTTGCGCGACGGGCTGATACAGTCGAGAAACATTGTAACGGTCAAGATTGTAAGGGACCTGGGCCTTGATTACGTGATAGATTATGCACGCAGGCTGGGCATTGAATCAGAGCTCGACCGCAACCTGTCGCTTGCCCTGGGCTCATCCGGGGTATCGCTTCTTGAGCTGTCCAGAGCCTACGGGGTTTTTGTCAACCAGGGCAAAAGGATTGATCCCGTGTTTATCACAAGGATTGAAAACAGGCACGGCGAGGTTGTCTACATAGCCGACCCAGAGGACCAGGAAGAAAGGGCCATAGACAAAGCAACAGCCTATATTACCACCCATCTTCTCAAGGAAGCTGTTGAGGAGGGAACCGGCTGGCGGGCAAGGGCTCTTGGAAGACCGGTTGCCGGCAAGACGGGAACAACCAACAACCTCTACGATGCCTGGTTCATGGGCTACACCCCTGAATACATAACAGGCGTGTGGGTGGGGCATGACCAGGAGCAAACCCTTGGAAGCGGGGAGACCGGTTCGAGGGCTGCAAGCCCCATCTGGCTGGATTATATGAAAAGAATTCTCAGGGGCAGGCCGGAGCGGTCATTTGAAGTGCCAAGCGACGTGGTTTTTGCAAAGATTGATGCTGAAACGGGGCTGCTGCCCATAGAGTCTTCGGAAAAAGTTATCTACGAGTGCTTCAAGGAGGGCACCGTGCCTGAAAAACACACCAGGGCAAAAGATGAAATGACTGAGACCGAGGATTTTTTCAAAAAAGGCATTCAGTAACTGTTGTCCAGGCTCCGGTTACTGCTCCGGGAGTTATTGTTGAAACAAAACCCTCCTGCAATACCGAAAATCTATTTCGACCGCCGGGACCATAATCTTATTCACATGGTCAACGACGTTGTATCCCGGGACAGGACCAGGTTTCAGACCCAGCGCCAGTTCTATCATCATTTCCATCCCAGGGGTATCAAGGAGATGGCCGAGTCCCGCGGGCTGCGCATCGCCTATGCGGTGGTCCACCTGCTTGAATCCCTGGAATCCGGCCATATGGAGCACAGGCTAAACGCGCTGCGGGCGCTGCGCGACGAGGTCATGTGCAGCACCAGCCCGGAACTTCGCATGAACACCGCCCGGGTGCTAATTGAAATCATGAAGGACCTTGTAAGGGCCTCGGGAGACTACCGGAGCCAGCTCGAGCTTGCCCACAACTTCCGTCTTGCCGCATCAGGCAAACCCGGGATAGTAAGGTACTTTCTGAAGCGCTACAGGCTTCTTGAAATGCCCGAGGAGTGGAACCAGCTCGCATTTGACGATCACGTGCATGACGCCTACACCAAGGGGCGCAAGTCGCCCACCCACCTTATCATGGACGCCTGGATCAAGGGGATCAGAAGACTGCGGGTGATTCACTACAACTACGTCCGGCCCGAGACCGCCAAAGAACTCATGGAAGCCGCGGCAATAATGGGCATAATGCTGAGAATAGGCATTGAGTACTTTACAGTGTTCCATGACAGGTTTGCCCAGCTTATATGGGTGCCAAGGGGTTTTGCGGATGCAGATGACTTCCTGCGTTTCCTTGACAGAAAAGAAGTGCGGGACCTTATGGATGAGGGACGCAAGGTCTCGGAATACCAGGGAACTTATGTACTCTGCATTCTTGATGAATTCAACCGCAGGCACAGGCATACCATCAACGAAGAATTCGGTGTCGGGATGCCTGAGCTCGACCGCCAGGCTTTTCTCGATTTCGTGGGCTTCGGCCAGGCATCCCTTCTGCATCTTGCAAAATACATCCACAGCAGACTCCTGCCCCTGATGCAGGAAAAAACCTCCGGCCTGCGCAAAACATATGAAGAGGCAGAACAAGACCAGCGCCGGGAAATAGAAGAGCTCATCCACCGCATGAACCGGATGGATGCAGATGATATCCATCACCGGTTTCTTGCACCGGGGCGCAACCCCGGGGTTTTTAACGTGAACTGCCCGCAGGAAAGCGAACAATTGCCCCGGCTCATGAGCCTTTCTCCATGCGGGCTCGTGGACCGCCTGGCTGAGATGCATTCTTCCTACAGGGTAACCCTTAATCTTAGCAACATGGAGGTTGCGGACGTTGTTGAACTGCTGTATGACTGCGGAGGCAGGATCACACGTCTGGAGATCTTCAACCTCAAGGATTACGCAGACTGCAAGGCGGACCACATACCTGAAATCGCCAGACTGCAGCAGTGCATAAACAGCGCCAACGTCATTCAGTTAAAGCGCATGATCCTGGAAATAATTGAACGTTTGCGGCAGTCCGGGGATCCGGCCTTCAAGGTGCGGCTGCAGAAGCTGAACTGGATACTTGCAGACATTGAGACTCTGCTTGGAATGTACCGGGTAAGGCCCCTGAAGCCCAGGATCGGCAGCGATTCCACCGGTTATTCCAGGAGGCTGCCCGGCATGGGCCTGGCCGTGACAGACACCCTGCCGGCCCGCTCCCAGCGCAGGATCAGACGTGATGACACGGGCGTTTACATGATTATACCCTATTATGTGACCACTTTTCTAAGAATGGTCTATTCTCCCGTGGAAAACGGCGGCGGCCGCCTGGCCCGTCTGGCTGCTGCGTTCACCATGATTCCGGGCACAGGGCGCATCGGAAGGGAGAAAAAAGCGGAGTGGTACGCCCGTGAGGATGCCGCCCGGATGTCGGAGCAGGGAAACATAGTCACGCTTAGCGGGCTGAGTGCCGAGGCTAACAACGGCCTGGAGCCGGAGTCCGGATCCGCCGGGCAGGCGGACGCGAGCAGCTCGTATTCATTGCACTACCTGCAGACCGCGCTTAAAAATACCCTGAAAGTGTTCATCGGTTTTGTACCCGCGTTTCTCACATTTTATCTTACCAGCAGCTGGTGGGTGCTTATTTATTTCGGTGCCTTTATATGGTTTGCAATCACGGGCATGCGAAACATTATTCAGTCAGTCATGGCAGGGGGCGGGCTGCGCAGGACCCCTCTGCTTCAATGGAACGACTACATCAGCTGGGACCGCCTGACTGATTCGCTGATGTATACGGGTTTTTCAGTCCCCCTTCTTGAGCTTCTGGTTAAAAACCTCACCATGGAGCAGGGCTTCGGGGTTACCACCTCTTCGCACCCGGTTTTGCTCTATTCGGTCATGGCCCTTGTAAACGGGGTATACCTCACCGGCCACAACCTTTTCCGCGGACTGCCCAGGGAGGCTGCATTCGCCAATTTTTTCAGAAGCGTGTTTTCAATTCCGGTGGCATTCGGTTTAAACGAGCTCATAGGCGGACTCCTTACCCTGGCAGCTGTGGCAAACGTAGACGCTTTGCTGCAGAGCTGGGCTGCTGTTATCTCAAAGACCGCCTCTGACTGCGTGGCCGGGGTTATCGAGGGAACCGTGGACCGGGCAAGAAACATACGCGAGAGAATGAGCGATTACCGGCACAAACTGCGCCAGTTTCTCGACGTGTATGCAAGGGTGGAGATGCTTTTTCCGGAATCAGAGGTGCTCGATCTTCTCCGGAGGCCCCGGGACTGGTATCATGCCGAAGACGAGGAAACCCGTGAGCTGATCCGGATATTGATAATAAACGCACTGGACCTGCTTTATTTCTGGATGTATCAGCCACGCGCCCATACCGCGTTTAAAAATTTCATCCGGGACATGTCTGAAGATGAAAGGCGGGCGCTGATAAAGGCCCAGAGCCTGCTTGAAATGGAGCGCGAGATAAGCCAGCTGTTTATAGACGGCATAATCGGACGCAATTTTTCAAAGCCCCTGGCATTTTACCTGGACAGGTACAAGGAATACCTCCGGAGCATGGAAAAACTGGCGGCTTAAACGTGGTTTCTCAGCATAAGCTCTTTGGGGTGAGGGTTTAAGTACCGCTGACGCAAAAGATAGGGCTCCTGATAAAGTCGCACGTAATGACTTATCAGGGTCATCGGCACTATAAGCGGGACCAGCCCGGCGCTGTATTCAGAAATCACTTCCGAAAGCTCCCTTTTCTGGTCTGCAGAAAGGCTGTTTTTAAAGTATCCCATGCAGTGCTGCAGGGCGTTGGTGTTTTTTCCTGCAGTGGCCTTTTGTTTAAGAGCCTCCATCAAAACGGTTATATAGTCGCTTTTGATCCTGTCTTTATTACTTTTATCCCCGGAGGCTGCAAGATTTCCGAGTCTTTTAAGCCTTTCCGGGCTGTGGGCCATTATCAGCAGTTTATGATCCGTGTGAAAGTCAATGAGTCCTTTTTGGCTTCCGTCTGTGTTTACGTAATGAATCCACCTGGCCATTACAAAGACCCTTTCGATGAAGTTCTCCCTCAGTCCCATGTCGTGGAGCCTGCCTTCGTCCTCCACGGGTATGAGGGTGAAGCGGTCCATGAATGCACGGGCAAAAAGCCCTTCGCCATAGTGCCTGACCATGCCGGTGTTTTCATCGTAGATTTTTATGTTTCTCATGCCGGATGAAGGCGAGCCTGTTTTGAAAACAAACCCGCAAAGCTGCTCGGATTCGAGTTCCCGGATTTTTTGCGAAATCCAGGCCTGCATCTGCCCGCTTAAGTCCCGTCCCGAGCGAATTGTTACAAGCCTGGGGTTTTCCCGGCTGCCGGTCAGGTGCATGGCCTGCCTGGGCACCGGAAGCCCGCATTCCACCTCCGGGCATACCGGCACCCATTGAACGAACTGCCCGACCGTGTCGCGCAGAAACCGGTCGAGCTTGTGACCTCCGTCATAACGTACAGGCTCGCCCAGAAGGCACTTGCTGATTCCAACGCGTACCGATATGGGGTTTTCGTGTTTCATTAAAACATCCTTTCGCTGTTTTCGGCGTCCTTTCTGTGTGAGCAAAGCGTTTTTTGTGTGATACTGTTTATACAAATTATTAGACCTGTTTCTTTAAAGTGCAAGACAATGATGATGGCACCGTAAAAAGCCAATATCTGCGTTACGCGCAATTTCTCAGAATTTGCGGCTTACGCCTTGTAAACATGCACGTACGGCTAAGCACGCTGCATTCTTCGAAATTGCGCATGCCTTGATCTTAAACTTTTTACGGCGCCATCTAAAAACTTGCCTCCAAGGAAGTCCAAGGTCGGGATCGGTTTTTGAAGCGACATTGAGCGTTCACGGTCAGGAGCGAAAAAACTGATCCCGACCGCAGGGCTTTTTTCCCGCAAAAGCATTGGGCTATGTAACAAGCTTTTTACGATTCTATCAATGATGGTGCGGTAAAAAGCAATCTGCAGCGCCCCGCCGGATGCTATCTGCTTTGACAAATTTTTACCTGTGCGGTAACTTGTCTGATGTTCGGAGCACAAAGATTTACAAAAAAGGCAAAAAGGCAGTTTCAAATATGGCACAAAACACCAGGCAGGACGGCAAAGACACTTACTTCGTAATCACCTACAGAGAGCCCCAGGAGGGAAAGATACTCACCCTCAAGGCCAAAACCGTCACTGACTCCTCTCTCGGGCTCAGTTTTATCGCCATTTCCGACTTTGTTTTTTCCACAAGCGGCCTTGTGGTAAACCCGGCGGAAGAGGATCTTAAAAAACGCCTTGAAAACGTCAAGTCAATGCACCTGTCAATTTACACCATAATATCAATAGAGGAAGTGGGAACCGAGCACGAGGGCCTTTCCTTTAAGAAAGACAAGTCCAACCTGGTTGTGCTTTCCCCTGAACACCATCAGCCCGGGGACAAGTAAAATTCGGAGAACAGTGAAATGAAAAAAACCGATCGTGGCGCCGGCGATTTGAAACCCGGGGCGCTCACTGAAAAGGAATCCAAGGATTTCCTCCGGGCATACGGTGTTTCCGTGGTGGATGAAAAGGTTGCTGAAAGCCCGGAACATGCTGCTGAAACCGCCCGTGAGATAGGTTTTCCCGTGGTTTTAAAGGGCCTTGGGAAAAACCTGATGCACAAGACCGAGGGCGGGCTGGTACACCTGCATCTTTCAGACGAAAACGCGGTCCGCGCTGCTGCTCAAAAAACTGCCCGGCAGGCCGGCAGCGAACTCGAAGGATTTCTTATCCAGCCCCACGTGGAAGCAAGACGCGAGTTCGTGGCAGGACTTTTCCGGGATCCTGAATACGGGCCGGTGGTGATGTTCGGCCTTGGAGGCATCTTTACAGAGGCATTGTCTGATGTGGCCTTCAGGCTTGCCCCCCTTGGCAGAAGCGATGCGCGGGACATGATAAATGAAATACGATCTCGCGCTTTGCTCGATAGTTTCAGGGGCGAGGCCGCAGCAGACCGAGAAATGCTTGAAAACGCCCTTTTGGGAGTTTCTGCTGCCGGAGTTGAAAACCCGGATGTGGCCGAAATTGATATAAATCCCCTTTTGGTTACCCCGCAGGGCCGTGTCATTGCAGTTGACGCACTCGTGGTAAGGACTGAGCCAGCAGAGGAAAAAAACTTTCTCCCTCCGGTGGATCCATCCGTGCTCGGGGCGCTTTTTCATCCACGCTCGGTTGCCTTTGTGGGAGCCTCGGGCCGGCTCGGCAAGTGGGGCTATACCCTGCTTACTAACACAATCGGCGGCGGCTACAAGGGTGATATTTACCTTGTAAACCCCAGGGGCGGAGAAATAGCCGGGCGGCCGGTGTACACAGATGTAACAGAGATACCGGGGCATGTCGACGTTGCGGTTGTCAGCATCCCGGCTTCAAAAGTCTTTGACCTGATCCCGCAGTTCAGGCAGAAGGGCATTTCATACATGCTGCTTATAGCCTCCGGCTTTTCCGAGACCGGCGGGCAAGGGGCACAGGCGGAGCGTCAGCTTGTAGAAGAGGCCCGCGCCGCAGGCATTTCCCTGATCGGCCCCAACACCATGGGCATCTGCAACCCGCATATCAATTTTTACTGCACCGGCAGCCATGTGCGGCCCGCGCCCGGCTCAGTGAGCATGGTTGCCCAGTCCGGCAACATGGGAAACCAGCTGCTTGCATTTGCTGAACTGCAGGGCGTTGGCATAAGGGCCTTCTGCGGCTCAGGAAACGAGG
>JAWLEU010000003.1:0-34524 GCA_041685965.1 Desulfosalsimonas sp. | reverse complement strand
GTTGTGGAGCGCAGACAGAAGGTCTTATACGTCCGCCTGGTTCGTGGACACGGAACTTGGATATGTTGGTTCGGCTGACTTTACCTGCCTGTGCCACGTAAGGGCTGTGAGCGATGAAGTTTGTTAGGACGGCCCGCAATATTTACTTATAAAATCCCTGATCCGCCTGAAGTAGCCGTGCCCGGCAATAAGCATTATGGTGTTGTGATCCGCCCCTTCCACCACCTCAATTTCCTTTTTTTCGGAAGGTGAGCTTTTATAAAGAGTTTCAGCGTGGTCCACGGGTATGATATGATCGTTTCTGGCATGCAGGATCAGGGTGGGTCCTGTGTAGCAGGCTATTTTGTCAGCGTTTGAAAAAACAGATGACTCATCTATGCCCAGGGCCCCGGGATCAATGCCCAGTTGTTTCAGCAGAGAAACTGTCCGGGCAAACCCGCTTTCGATTATCAGCCCCGAAATTTCGTCCGGTCGTGATGCCACAAGCTCAAGTGCGGGCGCGCTTCCAAGGGAACGGCCCATCAGCCACAGCGGGCCTGTTCGGCTGTTTTGATTCATCCAGTTCATGACTGCATCGAGTATCAGGTGAGAATCAGACAGCATTGCAGATACACCGGGAGTTCCCGTGCTCTTGCCGTAGCCGCGGTAGTCTGCGGCCAGAAAGTTTATTCCGTAGTCGTTGTATATCGGTCCGAGTGCATCATAATCAGCCGCGATTTCTCCGTTGCCGTGAAAAAAAAGGACATGGGGAAGCTCGGCTGATACAGTGTAAAACCTGCACCCAAGGTTTGCGCCGTCGGGCGCAGGCACGTCAATATCCTCGGCTCCTTCAGGGGGACCGCCCGGAGGAGCGGGTCTGGGGTGAAAAAGTATGCTTAAAATCTCGGGGCGGTCAAGAACTGATATGTCCGGCTTTTTCATAAAACCTCCATTGAGGTGGGGGTATTGAAATCAAACCTGTCTGCCCGGATAAATGCTGACGCCTTTTTTAGTCCGAAAAAAATATAGCCTTTCCCAGTACTGATGTAAAGAACAGACAATACGGAATCCGGATCTCCCGGCAAAGAAAGCTCTTGATCAAGTTTCCTTTGTTATGTAGGATTAATACCTGTTATAACTGCTGACAGGTTGAAAAAACCCGAGAAGCTTAAAATTTATTTGCGGCAGAATCATGCGAAAATTTCTCAGTTTTATTGAAAAAAAAAGATTTTTAAAAAGCCGGCCCGGCTTTACTTTAATAGAGCTTATGGTGGTGATCGTTATTTTAAGCATCCTTGCGGTCTACATGATGCCCAGGATCATGGGCAGGCCCGAGCAGGCCAGGAGAATGAAGGCCAAGGTCGATATACAGTCTTTGGAAACCGCTTTGAAGCTTTATAAGCTGGACAACGGAAGGTATCCCACCACAGAGCAGGGCCTGGAAGCCCTGGTAAGGAAGCCTGACTCCGGTCCGGCCCCAAGAGACTGGCGCGAGGGCGGATACGTTGAAAAGGGAAGGATCTCAAAGGATCCCTGGGGCAATGAATATGAATATATAAGCCCGGGCAACCACGGCGACTATGATATTATTTCCTATGGTGCTGACGGCGAGCCGGGAGGTGAAGGCGAAGACGCGGACGTCAATAGCTGGGAGATTGAATAGTGCTGCTACTAAGCCCCTCGTACGGAAGACTGACTTCTGAGTCGGGAGGCTTGCGGATTGTCTGAAAAAAATCCGTTTTGCGGGGCGGCTGCATTTACCCTGATCGAGCTCATAGTAGTTATTACCCTTATAGGCGTGATGCTGTTTTTTGCGGTACCCCGGCTGGACCGCTCTTATTTCACCGATGAATCACGCAGATTCTCCGGCTGGCTGCTTACAAACGTACGCGAGCTCAAAAGCAGGGCTGTGGAAAAACAGGACACCTTCGCCATGTACGTGGATCTGGAAGGAAACCGTATCCGAAGGGGCCCTGCTTCAATGGAGCAAGAAGAATCCGCCAGTGAGGGCGGCTCGGATAAAATCGATCTGCCGGATGGCAGCAGCCTCATTGACGTGTCGTTTCCCCGGGACATGAAGGTTACAAGCGGCATTGCCCGGATTTATTTCTATCCAAGAGGATATTCGGACCGCGCCATTATCCATATACGCAAAAAAGACGGATCCAGGATGTCCTGCCGGATCGAATCCTTTCTTCCTCATGCATCTTTAACGGAGGGTTATGAGGAGTTTTGAACACGGCCTTGCTGAGGCAATGTCAGAAAAAGGCTTTACCCTGCTCGAAGTCCTGGTTGCGCTTTCCGTAATAGCAATAGCGATGATAAGCGTGATTCGGCTGCAGAGCCAGACAATAGGAATGTCCGAGGCAGTGAAATTCTACTCCGTTGCCCCGTTTCTTGCCCAGGCAAAAATAACAGATGCGCTGATGGATCCACAGGCATACAGGGGCGGAGCCTCGGGCGGGTTTGGAGAGGATCATCCAGGGTTTTCCTGGCAGGTGGAAATAAATGAAAATGAGCCTGAGCCAAAAGACAGCCCCGGACTACTGCTTGCCGAGATCAGGGCAAAGATCATCGCAGGCGGCAGCAGGGAAATGACATATACGGTTACAAGGTACCACCCTGCAGCGGACCAGGGGCTGCGGAATTGAAAGCAGCGGCAGGGATAGCAGACTGCAGGAAGTTGCACAGAGGTTTCACCCTGCTTGAAATCCTGATTGCAATTTCCATATTCGGCGTAATTGCAACCATTGTCTACAGCACCTTTAATGCCGTGGTATCCAGAACGGATGTAATCAAGGAGGAAGCCGCGGTCAGCGAAATGGCTGCAACCTGCCTTAACAGGATAACCATGGACCTGAAGGCTATGTATGTTGAACAGTATCCTTTGTATAAGCCGGCGGACTACGACGATGAGCCTGATCCCTACAGGTTTGAGGCGGAGCTTGATTACACCGGCAGCAAACAGTTTCCAAGGCTCAGCTTTGCCTCGGGCGAGCATCTTCCCATGTCAGGTGACAGGCGTGATTTATCCGCGGATAACAAAACAATGCGCCCTGGCCTGGCAAGGATAAGGTATCATGTTGACAAAGGGCAAAACAGCGACCCGGATTCAGATCAGGACCATTCGCTTAAAAGAGGTGACAGGCCCTTTCCATACGATGATTCCGGCCCAGAAGACAATGATCCTGAAAAGGATCCGGTGCTGTGCAGGAATATAACCGAGCTTGAATTCACATACCTGGATTCGCAGGGAGACTGGCATGAAACGTGGGATTCTGAGTCCGAAAACATTGATTATGCAACGCCGCGGGCGGTGAAAATAGCATTGAAAATCAGTACCGGCGGCAGGGAGCATCGTTTTTCAACCAGTATTGATCTGCCCGTATACAGGGAGCCGCTGGAACGTGTTGAAAAATAACAGGGGCATAGCGCTGCTGATAACCCTTTCGGCAATTGTGGTCCTGATTGCAGTGGGTTTTGAGCTAAACAGGCAGATACAGTCCTCTGCATCAAAAACCTCTGTCAGCAGGGACATGATGACCCTGCAGCAGATGGTTTCATCAGGAGTCGGTATCGGCCGGTCCATTCTGTCAGAGGACAAAAATGAGACAGAAACTGATTCTGTCCAGGAAGACTGGGCAGACCCTGAGGTTGTAGAGCAGTATATAAGCGCTGCAGGATTTGACAAGGACAGCCTTTACGTGAACATAACAGATGAGTTGAGCCGGATTCAGGTAAACGCGCTTGTGCGTTTTCCTGACGGCAAAGAGTTTAACCAGAACCAGCGTCAGCTCTGGACAGGCTTTTTTGACCTGCTGCTGCAGCAGTACGACAGCCGGGGCAGCCAGCTGGATTTTTCGGAAAACATGGAACCTGACATGATAATAAACCCTGTAAAGGACTGGCTTGATTCAGGCGATGATGATGCTGTTACAGGTTTGACAGGAGCCGAGCAGCTTTATTACATGGACCTGGACCCGCCTTATTCATGCCGCAACGGGCCCTTCAGGCATGTTTCCGAACTGCTGCGCGTAAAAAACATCAATACGGAGATGTTTTCCGGAATAAACGGAGACGCCGGGATAAGCGATTTCATAACTGTCCACGGCATGGAACCATCAGGGGATGACAGGCATGAATTTTCTTATCCCGGCAAAATCAACATTAACACGGCTCCAGTTCCCGTGCTTGCAGCCTTGCTTCCGGACGGCCAGGAATTTCTGGCAGAGGAAATGGCCGCCTACAGAGAAGAGACTGCAGACGGCGAGTATGTCAACGAACTGAGAGACACAAGCTGGTATAAAAAAGTACCGGGCATGCAGGACGTTGATATAAGCAGTGAGCTGATTACAACTCAAAGCGACCTGTTTCGCATCAGGTGCGAGGCTGAGCAAAACGGGACCAGTCTTGCAGCAAACGTTGTTGTTCGCAGGCAAAAGGATGAAGAATCCGGAAAATGGCAATCCAGGGTTGTGAAGTGGCAATATGAATAAATCGCATCAGTCCGAAATAAAGCCCTTGTTTTTCTATCAGAAAAAGTCGGAATCCGAACCCTTGAACCGGATTCTGCCGGAATTTAATAAACAGCGGACATAGGATGAGCAGCAGGATTTTTGCACTGGATATCAGGGAAGCCGGACTTAGCGCGGTTGCTGTCAGAACCGGTCTAAAGGAAAATCATCTGGAAAACCATTTATTCGTGGATTTCGCAGATGCCCCTGATACTGAAGAAAAACTTGAATGGGCCGTAAAAACAGCGGCTCAAACTATCGATCCGTCAGGGGCCTATTGTCTTGTCTCGATTCCGCCCTCCGGGATTTCTTTCCGCAACATCACAGTGCCGTTTAAAAGCAGAAAGAAAATTACCAAGATTCTGCCCTTTGAACTCGAACCCACCCTTCCTTTTGAAATAGACAAGGTGGTTATAGATTTTATAACAGTCCGCAGCGGTCAACAGACCGATTTGATCGCGGCTGCGGTGGAAAGGCAGAAACTGGAACACATCCTGGAAGTGCTGGGTCAAAACAGCATACTTCCAGGATATGTTACAGCCGGCGGTATGCCTGAAGCCTTTTGCCTTGCAGAAGGCTCGGATTACGGGTTAAAAGATTTTCTGTTCATTGAAAACGATAGCTTCAGTGCAACAGTGTGCATCGGCGTATCAGGAAAAATTTTTCTTGTACGGACCCTGCGCAAAACTCAACGATCCGCTGATGCCGCCTCATCTGCAAAAGAGGTTTCAGCCGGAATCCGAAGGATGATTTCAGCATATGAGTCCATTTACGATACAGAACTGGAACCCGAAAAACTTGTGGTTTCAGGAATGGACGCCAACGACCCCGGGTTTTTATCCACCCTTGAAAATGAGCTTGAAATAAAGTCTTTTTGTCTGGACCCTGCAACTGATACAGATCTTAAAATCTCATTTGCAGAAAAAACCAGGCCGGGCCCGGAAAAAAACGGCGCGCTGTGCCTTGCAGGAGTGGAGATTTCAGGGCTGCAGCCGTTTAATTTCGGCCGCAGGGATTCGGCGCTTGAAAAATACTGGAACGAAAATAAAACCAGGCTTGTTACCGTCGGGGCCCTTGCATTTATGGTCTTTGTATTGTTTATATCCAGGGCTGCCATTGAAACGCATTTTCTGCAAAAACAGGTTTCCGAAATTGACGCAGCCATTGCTGAACAATACAGGGCAGCCTTTCCCGGGGAAAAAGATATCACTGCTCCCATGAGGCAGATGAGGTCCAGGCTCGAGCAGATCAAGGGCGAAAACGTTTTTGCCCGGCAGGCCGGAGCCGGGGTTTTAAACATAGATATTCTGCATGATATCAGCAGTCTCATACCCGAGGGGACAGATGTTGTGATAACCCGCTTTGTAAGAGACAGCAGCGGCCTCCAGCTCGCCGGACTTACGGGTGCATTCAATGCAGTGGACGATGTCAAGATGCAGCTTGAAAAATCAGAGCATTTGAGCGGAATTACAATCAGTTCAGCCAACATGGATGCCAGGGCTGAAAAAATACGCTTCAGGATAAAGGCTGATATTGCCGGAGATGCTCAATGATCCATAAATTACTGCGAAGGATACCTTTGAATATAAGCCGGCGGGAACAAATGTTTCTCGTCGTGGGGGGAGGTTTTGTCCTGGTGTTTCTCGTGTTTTTGCTTTTGGTTGAGCCTGTTTTTCAAAAACGGGAGCAGCTCGGCAATAAAATCACCGAAAAACGACAGGACCTGGCTGAGATGAAGGTGATGCGACAGGAATTGCAACAGCTCAGGTCCAGGAGCGAAAAAGCAGAGCAGCGTTTTTCCCAAAGGCCGGAAGACTTTACCCTGTTTTCCTTTATGGACCGCCTGGCAGGAGAAACAGGGATCAAGGACAATATTTCCTATATGAAGCCAGGTTCTTCCCGCGATGAATCCAGCGGCCTTAAAACCGCATCAGTGGAGCTAAAGATCGACGATGTCAGCCTTGAACAACTGAGTTCATACCTTTACCAGGTTGAGACTTCAGATAGCATGGTCAGGATAGAAAAGCTTTCCATTTCAAGGGAGGGCGAAGAAGAAAGCCTGCTTTCAGTTGTCATGCAGGCAAAAACCTATGAAACATGATTTGAGTGGAAAACATATGTCCCGGACCGCAGGCTTTAGCTGATGAAAATAAAAATCAGAAAAATTTCTGCCTATACCCTTTATGTTGCTGCACTTGCAGTGTTTTTTCTCTATGTCTGTTTTCCGGAGGAAACGGTTACCCGTTATGCAGAGCAGCGTATCAGCAGCACCCTGCCGGGCCTGCATGCCGCAGTCGGCAGCATCAGACCGGGGTTTCCGCCCTCGATGAAGGCCAACGATATACAAATCAGATACAGGGACTCCGGTGCGTTTTTATTCGAGCGCGTTTCCGTAACCCCGGGTTATCTGGGGCTGATAACTGCAAAGCGCGTATTCAATATCAATGCGGAAGCGGCCGGAGGAAGCTTGCGGGCAAGCATCGCAACAGGGCAGGGCTCTTCCGGCACAGATCTGTCCCTGGAATCTCGTTTAGGGGATCTTCGCATGGAAGAGTTCAATCCTGTTTTAAGCGAAATAACAAACCGCTCAATCGAAGGCAGACTTGAAGGCAGGATAGATTACAACGGCTCGGCTGACATGGAGGGCAACGGCAGCGCTGTATTTACTCTCCGGCAGGGCAGAGTTCAGCTGAACCAGCCTTTTTTCGGAATCAAAGAAATTGAATTCAGGCAGGCTGAAGCGGAGATGGAATCTGAAAACCGCAGGGTTGAAATTTCGGATTTTACACTTGAAGGCAGACAGTTTTCAGCAGAGGCGAGCGGAAGAATAATGCTGGCAGTGCCTGCAGAGACAAGCAGGATTCGAATGTCTGCAGTTATCAGTCCGCACCCCGCCCTGCTCAAATCAATCGGCGGCGCACTACCTCAACAGTATAGAGGAAAAGAAGAAATCCCTGTCCAGATCACCGGAACCCTCGGCAGACCGGGAATTTCCATTCGTTAGGCGGATAGAATGACATGCTTGATAAAAGCCTTAAAATATTTGAACTTGTCCTTGTGGCAGCGGTTGTTTTTCTCTGTGTGGAAATATTTTATGAAACCGTTGAAAACAGGCTCAATACAGCATCAGTGACCGGAGTCCCCCGGGGTGCAGTAGATACAGGGACAGACGGAGGCGGCTCGGGTCAGCAGGCTTCGGCCCGCAGTGTATTCAGCGATTATGAGGTGATCACCGAGAGGAATCTGTTTAAGGTTCGGCAGGAGGGGAAAACAGATGGCGAAATAAGGGCCGCCGACCTTGAGGACCTTGAGAAGACAAAGCTTGAACTCCGCCTTTTGGGAACCATTTCAGGAGCGGACGGAAATTCCTATGCGGTAATAGAAAACAAATCAGACAATGAGCAGCAGTTATACCGAAGGGGAGATACCATCGAGGATGCCCGCATAAAGATGATACTGCGCAAAAAGGTGGTTCTGGATGTAAACGGAAAAGACGAGATCCTGGAGATGGACGAGGAGGGCACAAGGTACAGTGATACAGACGGCGGCGAAAAACGCGGGACTTCCGGGGACTCTGATGGCAGCGAGGATACAATCGACATAGGACGCGACCGTATTTCAGAGGCGCTGCAGGATGTCAACAACCTCATGCGCCAGGTGCGCGTCAGGCCCTATTTTGAAGACGGTGAGTCCAGGGGTATCATGCTGAGCGGTATCAGGGGCGGATCGATTTTCGAGGAAATGGGCCTGGAGAGCGGAGATATCATCCAGGCGGTAAACGGAGAGGAAATCCGCTCCATGGACGATGCCATGGGATTTTATCAGGATCTGCAGTCCGCGGGCGAGGTTCGGCTGGAAATTAAACGGGACGGAACGCAGCAGAGCATTAATTACAGAATAGATTAACCAGCGGCTGATATGAGGATAACTGTTATGCGGACATTTTCGCGGCAAAGCTTACAGAACCGGACTTGCCTTAAAGCTCTGCCGGTTTTGGCGATATTGATTTGCCTGGTTTTCTGTGTATTTATCCGGACTTCTCCTGTAACTGCACAGAGCTCCGAGCAGCAACAGGACAGTTCCGGGCAGCCCGCAGGCATTGAAGAAAATGCGGAAGAAGATGACGACCAGCGGGTTTCCATAGACTTCAACGAGGTGGACATCAATGTTTTCATCAAGTTCATAAGCGAACTCACGGGTCGCAATTTTATAGTGGATCCCAGGGTTAAGGGAAAGATAACCGTGGTCTCACCATCGGAAATCACGGCTGAAGAAGCCTACAGGGTTTTTGAATCGGTGCTCGATGTCCATGGATATGCAACAGTTGAATCCGGCACGGTCACAAAAATAATTCCCGCCCCGACCGCACGAACCAAGAGCATTGAAACCAAACTCAAAAGGCAGGCTGATGAAGAAGAAGACAGGATAGTCACCCAGGTGATCCCACTTGAGTATGCTGATCCTGACGAAATCAAAAAGATTTTCTCCCCCCTTGTTTCAAAGAGCGCGGTAATAATATCATATCCACCCACCGGAACACTTATAGTCACTGATGTGTATTCGAATATAAGGCGCCTGATGAGCATTATAGACACCCTGGATGTTGAAGGCACCGGCAGGGAGATATCCTTTATCCCTGTTGAGCATGCAGACGCCGAAGAAATGGTGGGTATCATAGAGTCGCTGTTCAATGATGACCAGGGCGGAGACAGAAGGCCCGGCAGCGAGATAATTGCAGTAGCTGAAAACCGAACCAACACTTTAGTTGTTCAGTCAAGTGAACCTGAAGCAGAGCGTATCAAGCAGCTTGTCAAAATGCTGGACAGGGAAATGCCCAAGGGCAAGGAAAAGGTTCATGTGTATTATCTTGAAAACGCAAAGGCTGAAGAGCTGGTTGATGTGATTCAGGAACTGCCGTCTGAAGGCTCCGATGATTCGGGAAAAACTGAAGCGCCCCTGGTTTCGGAATCCGTGAATGTCAGCGCGGACGAGGCCACAAACAGCCTTATTATCCGGGCGGACAAAGACGATTACGAAGTTCTTGCATCAGTAATTGAAAAGCTAGATATACCCCGAGCCATGGTCTATATAGAAGTTCTGATAATGGAGGTCAGCAAGGACAAATCCTTCCGCCTGGGCGCTGAGTGGATCGTCGGCGGGGAAGCAAGCCATGACGGCAGGGAAGGGGTCTACGGCGGCGGATTTTCAGGCGGGGCCATGGGCGGAGACTCAGGGTATGATTTCACGGTACCGGAGGCCGGTGCACAGGGAGGTGCGCCTCTTCCGCCGGGATATTCCATGGGAGTGCTCGGAGAAAACATACAGGTCGGAGATATCCGGTTTCCCACCATACGCGCTCTTATCCAGGCATATCAAAAAGACAGGGACGCCCAGATCCTGTCCACTCCGCAGATATTGACCACTGACAACAAAAGCGCTCAGATCAGGGTGGGGCGAAATATACCGTATCTAACCAGGGCTGCCAGCGGGGAGACCGAGTACAGCAATTACGAGTACAAGGATGTAGGCATATTGCTCGAGATCACCCCCCAGATAAACAAGGACGGAAAAATACGCCTGGAACTGCTCCAGGAAGTGACCAAGCTGGAGGACACCACTGCGGATTTCCAGCCGACAACCCTGAAGCGAACCGTTGAAACCACTGTTGAGGTGGAAAATAAAAACACAGTGGTAATAGGAGGGCTGATCGACGAAAGTCTTTCCAACCGCGAATTCAGTGTGCCGTGCCTCGGAAGCATCCCGGGACTCGGCTGGCTTTTCAAATCCATGGCCTCCTCTGATGAAGAAACCAACCTTTTTGTGTTTTTAACCCCCAGGGTAATGTCAGAGCCTGAGGAGGCTTCTGATTTTTATGAAGAAAAAAAGGGCGATATGCAAATTGTGCCTGAGGAGTCAATAAAACTCTACGGGCGGCCCGGAACCGATGAAGAAGAATCCGAGAAATGAAGCAGCGGCTTTCTGATATACTTACAAACGAGTTCGGCGTGGATGAAGACGAGCTGGCGGAAGCAAGAAGGATTCGGGCTGAGCAGAACGTTGCCCTTTCAGAAATCCTGCTTAAAAAAAAGCTCATATCCGAGCACAGCCTGCTGCAGGCTTACTCCCGCCTCTATGACCTTGCCTTTACACAGAAGCTGCCGCTGGAAAACCTGGATACCTGGTTTGCAGGAAAGGTCCCCATAGGATATCTGAAAAAATATTGCATGGTACCAATACGCGGGGAATCCTTAGGCAAAGGCCGCCATGACGGGTCAAAAATACTGATAGCCATAAACGATCCCGCCGCATTCCAGCAGCTCGACGACCTGGTGCAGCTGCTGGACATTGACGATTTTGAGGTGGTTCTTTCAACCCGCGATGCCATATATTCCATTATAAATCTGGCATACGACAGCAGCAGGGACACTGCCGAGCAGCTCGTGGCCGACATGGAGGAAAGCAGCGGCGACATCATAAGCGAAATAGAAGAAACCTCCGACCTGCTTGAAGACACAAGCGACGCCCCCATTATCAAGCTGGTCAATCACGTGATTTCACAATCCGTAAAGATCGGCGCAAGCGACATCCACGTTGAGCCGGAACAATACAGCCTCAAGATCCGCTACAGAATCGACGGAGTACTCTATGACATGCTGAGTCCTCCCAAATGGATGCAGGCCTCCCTTGTCTCGCGAATCAAGGTTATGGCCAGGATGAACATTGCTGAAAAGCGCCTGCCCCAGGACGGACGATTTGAAGTCAAAATAGGCAACCAGGACATAGACCTGCGGGTCTCATCCATCCCCATCCAGCACGGGGAACGGGTGGTTATGCGCCTTTTAAACAAGTCAGGGGATCTGTTCCAGCTCTCAGAGCTGGGCATGGGAACGGAAAAACTCGGGCAGATAAAAAGGCTCATAAGTTCATCTCACGGCATTATCCTCGTGACCGGACCTACCGGAAGCGGCAAGACCACTTCCCTTTATGCAGTACTGTCAAGCCTGAACTCGCCGGATATAAACATAATAACAATCGAGGATCCCGTGGAGTACCAGCTCAGGGGAGTAAACCAGATCCAGGTCAATCCCAAAATAGATTTGACGTTTGCCAACGGACTGCGCTCCATTGTCAGGCAGGACCCTGACGTGATTTTAATCGGCGAGGTAAGAGACCTGGAAACCGCTGAAATAGGCGTACAATCCGCCCTTACAGGGCATCTCGTTTTTTCGACCCTTCACACAAACGATTCTGCAAGCGCAATCACCCGACTGGTGGATCTGGGAATTGAACCCTTTCTTATTTCCTCATCCGTGATTGCAGTTATAGCCCAGCGCTTGGTACGTGTTTTGTGCAGCGAGTGCAAGGAGCCCTACACCCCTGATACTTCAACCCTGGAGCGCCTGGGAGTTGACCCTGAAAAAGGTCAAACACCCGCCATCTACCGTGCAACCGGGTGCAGCAGTTGTTTTTACAGCGGGTACAGGGGCAGGGTGGGCATCTATGAAATTCTGGAACTCAAGTCCACGCTGCAGAATCTTGTCTTAAGAACCTATGATTCGCACCGGATCAAAAACGAGGCGGTAAGGCACGGCATGACAACCCTTTACCAGGACGGCATAGACAAGGTTTTAAACGGAATCACCACCATAGAGGAAGTGCTGCGTGTTACCCAGAGCTGAAAGTGATTCGGCCGCATTGGTCCGGAAATTTTCCCGGTTTTTCGCCACGATATTCAGCCCTGCCCATTGCAGGGCACTGGTTCTGGCCGTGTGCTTTCTTGTGAGCGCTTTTGCTCAGTGCGCGGAATCACGTGAACCTGAATTTACGCCAGAGGCAGTGTATGAATTTGCAAACCAAAATTACGAAACCGGGGATTTTCTTGCAGCAGCAATAGAATTCAAGCGATTCGCGCACTTTTTCCCGGTTCACCCCCTGGCTGCCGAGGCCGGGTACAAAGCCGGCATGGCATATTTTCAAATCCCGAGATACCCTGATGCCATGAAACAGTTTGAGCAGGTGGCAGGGCGTTTCAGCAAAACCGATTACGCTTTGGAAGCAATGTTTATGATAAGCAGATGCCATGCAGCAATGAACAACCCTCAAGAGGCCATCCATACACTGGATACTGTAGCTGCGCGTGTTTCCGATCAAAAAAACCGGGATCGCGCCCTTTATAAAAGCGGACTTCTCAGGCTGGAATCAGGCGATATTTCAGGGGCCAGGGCCGCGTTTAACGAGATCAGTCCGGAGAACCGTGGAAAATACAATATCGACCGCATTCTCTCCGATCTTGACGATCCCGACCGCTTTGAACTTAAAAATCCGGTTCTTGCAGGAATTTTTTCAGTCGTCCCGGGCGGGGGATATCTTTACTCAGGCCGTTATCATGAGGCGGCCACTGCTTTTTTTCTCACTTCTGCCCTGGCTGCTGTTTCCTGGGAGGCTTTTGATGAGGACCTGTATGCGCTGGGCGGCCTTGCAGGACTTGCAGGAGCTGGATTTTACGGGGGAGGCGCGTTCGGGGCCGTGTCGAGCACCCATAAATATAACAGGAAAGTCTACAGGGACTATTCCAGGCAGCTGCAGGGAGAGCACGGGCAGAAACCAGGATTTTCCATCGGCATAGGGCAGGATTCTGTGATGGTTTCATTTGACTGGTGTTTTTAAATCTTAATTTTTACGCAGCCATCGACTTTAATACGATTTCAAAGGAGAAGGGAAATTGGAAAGCAACCACCAGCAAAGCAATACCGGCAAAGGCTCTGTTTCGGTTAACAAAACCCGGCTCGGAGAATTGATGCTGTCCCGGGGACTTATTAACCATACCCAGCTCGAAGAAGCCTTAAAGCGACAGACCCAGGTCGATGAGCACATAGGATCCATTCTGCACGAAATGGGTCATGTGACCATGGCGGAGCTTCTGGACTTTCTTTCCGCACAATTCGGTGTGCCCGCTGTCAACCTGTTTGACATGGAGATCGAACCGAAGGTGGCCGCAATGATATCGCCTGAAAAAGTCAGGGAAAAAAATATACTTCCGGTTTCTATAGACGGAAACAGGCTTTCCCTTGCCATGACCAACCCAAAGGATCTTGACACCATAAGCGAGATTGAATTCCGGCTGGGCAAAAAAGTAGATCCCGTGCTGGTGCCTTCTTTTATGATGGAAACCGCAATTGAAACCTTAATGGAAAAACCGTCGGGGAAAATCACCGGCAAAGAGCTGGAAAGAAGATCCACATTCGGAAGGGAAGGGGGCAGGACCAGCACAAAACTTGTCTCTTTGCTGAAAAAGGCAGTGGCAATCGGAGCAAGCGACCTTATCCTCACTGCCGGAGCACCTCCGTCCCTCAGGGTTGCAAACGACATAAGACGTCTTGCAGCCCCGCCTTTGACACCTGCGGATTGCGAAACCTATGCCAGGGAAATGATGCCGGATTATGTACGCAATGTTTTCGCAGAGGAAAATGAAGCTGATTTTTCAGTTACATACCCGGAGATTAGCAGGTTCAGGGTAAATGCCTACATGCAGCGCAATTCAGTTGCCCTGGCCATACGCCCGATTATAGAAACGATCCCTTCCGCCCGGGAGCTAAACATCCCTTACTGGCTTATGGATTCTGCTCTTAACCCCACGGGCCTTATAATTGTAAGCGGGCCTGCAGGCCATGGCAAGTCCACCACCCTGTATGCCATGGTGGACATGATCAACAACAACAAGAGAAACAATATAATATCTCTCGAAGATCCGGTGGAGTATCTGCACAAGCACAAAAAGAGCAACATAAGCCAGCGGCAGGTAGGCACTGATACCCCCAGCTTTTATTCAGGCCTGAAGTCCGTGCTCCGGCAGGCGCCTGACGTGATTGTTATAGGAGAAATGCGTGACAGAGAGAGCTTTGAAATCGCCCTGCAGGCATCCTATACAGGGCACCTTGTGATAACGACCATGCACGCCGCCAACTCCACGGTCGCCCTTGAAAACACGATACAGATGTTTGAGCCCCACAAGCAGAACCTTATAAGGATGATGCTTGCAGACGCTCTTATCGCGTCAGTTGCCCAGCGGCTGGTACCCCTGAAGGATGGCTCCGGACGGATACTTGCATTGGAGCGTCTGATTAACTCGCACCGGATTAAAAACTTACTCAGGGAGGGAAAGACCCACCAGATACGCAGCCAGATGCAGCAGGGCACTGAGGATTTCACATCCATTGATATAGAGCTTGCAAGACTTTACAAAAAAGGCCGCATCACTCTGGAACAAGGAGAGGTTTTCGCCAATGACGGCGGTCATTACTCAGATCTTGCCCTCGGAAGATAAGACTCTGGTTTAACCTATCATCTGGTTCATTTCAAAAATGGGCAAACAGATTGAAAGGACTATAAAACCCACAACCACGCCCATGAAAAGGATTATCAGCGGTTCGAGAAGGGCGGTCATTGCAGATACCGAGGATTCAACCTCGTTTTCGTAAATATCTGCAATCTTGGCCAGCATGGCTTCAAGCTCCCCGCTGTTTTCACCCACCTGGATCATCTGGATGGATATATGCGGAAACACGTTTGAAGCCTCAAGGGATTTTGCAAGCGCTCCTCCCTTTTCCACGTTTAGTGCAGCGTTTTGGACTGCATCTGCAATTATCCGGTTTCCAACTATATTTTTCACTATGTCCAGCGACGCCATCAAGGAAACCCCGTTTTCCAGAAGCGAGCCCAGGGTGCGGGCAAGGCGGGCGGTTGCCAGCTTGGTCTTTAATTCGCCTGCAAGCGGAAGCTTCAAAATCAGCCCGTCAAACCAGTATCCTCCGCGCCGGGTACTTTTTATCCGACTCAGCACCAGAAATACAGCAGCAGCCGCAAGCAATACAATCCACCAGGCATTTTTCATAAAGCTGCTTACGCTTATAAGTATCACGGTGGGCAGGGGAAGGGCCTGGTTCATGTCATCAAAGATCGAGGTAATGCTGGGTACTATATAGGTGAGCAGGAAAATCAGAATAAGAGTACCCACGAAAAACATGAGAACCGGGTAGGCAACCGCCGAGCGGACGCTGCTGGAAATTGCCTGCTGTCTTTCGGTTATATCAGCCAGCCTGTTTAAGACCAGTTCCAGTGTTCCTGAAGACTCGCCCGAACTAACCATGTTAACATATATGCCCGAGAATATGTCGGGATAATTGCCAAGGGCCGCAGCAAAGCTGCTGCCTTCTTCTATGGCGTCTTTTATGTGTGCAAGAGCCTGCTTCAGCCTGTGTGATCCGGTCTGGGGGATCATGGTGTAGAGGGCGGAAACCAGGGGAAACCCGGCTCCCAGCAGCGTTGCAAGCTGCCTTGTCATAATGGCGAGTTCAGCCGGTCTTACACGGCCGGAAAACGGCTTGAACCAGCGGCTGATATCAACGCCGTGCTGCTTTCCGGTCTCATATACCTCTTTTATTGATACGGGATAAATTTGGGAGGCCCGCAGTTTTTGCCTTGCGGCAACGGTGCTTTCCGCGTCTATGATATCTGTGACTGTTTTGCCTTTTACGTTCAGGGCGGTATACTGATAAATTGGCATTGCTGGTTTTCCGGCAGTATCTGATTTTTATAGACAATTAAATCGCTTTTATAATATCAGCACGCAGCATTAATTTCAATCAGGAAACAGGCAGGGCTGCAGTTTCGGTGCCTGAATTGCAGGTTGACAAAAAAACATGGTGACTTATATATAAAAGATTCCCAAAAACAATTTCCACAAAACAAGGGGACGATAATATGCTTAAAGTTGGCTTTATAGGATGGCGCGGGATGGTTGGTTCGGTTTTAATGGAGCGGATGCTTCAGGAAGGCGATTTCAGCGGCTTCGAACCAATTTTTGCCTCCACTTCCCAGGTGGGGCAGGCGGGACCGGATCTGGGTTTTGACATCCCTCCTCTGGCTGACGCATTTGACACTGACGCGCTGTCAGATACTGATATCATTGTTACCTGCCAGGGAAGCGATTATACAAAAAAGGTCTATCCGGAGCTGCGGCAGAAGGGTTGGAAAGGCTTCTGGATTGACGCATCGTCAGCCCTTCGCATGGAAAAAGACAGCATAATCGTGCTGGACCCTGTAAACCGTGACATAATAGACAGCTCCATTGCCCGGGGAATAAAAAATTTTATTGGAGGAAACTGCACTGTAAGCCTTATGCTCATGGCAGTGGGCGGGTTGTTTCGGGCCGGGCTCGTGGAATGGATGACCTCCATGACCTATCAGGCTGCATCAGGGGCAGGAGCTAAAAATATGAGGGAGCTTGTCTCCCAGATGAACGCTATCGGCAGGTCTGCTGAATCACTGGTGGCTGACCCGTCATCCGCGATCCTGGATATAGACCGCAGGGTCATGGATACCATGGAGGGCAGGGATTTTCCGGTGGAAAATTTCGGGTTTCCGCTTGCCGGAAGCCTGCTTCCCTGGATTGACAGCCTCATGGAAAATGGCCAGACCAAGGAGGAATGGAAAGGATTTGCAGAAACCAACAAGATTCTTGCAAACAAGCAGCCCATACCCATAGACGGCATCTGCGTGCGTATCGGGGCCATGCGCAGCCACAGCCAGGCCATGACCATCAAGCTGAGCCGCGATGTAAGAGAAGATGAAATAGCTGACATAATAGCTTCTTCAAACGACTGGGCCCAAGTCGTGCCCAACACAAAAGAAGAAACCCTTGCGCGGCTCACCCCTGCAGCAGTATCAGGCAGCCTGTCCGTACCAGTGGGTCGGATAAGGAAAATGAACATGGGCCCGAAGTATCTGGGCCTTTTCACAGCAGGAGATCAGCTTCTCTGGGGTGCAGCTGAGCCCATCAGGCGGATGTTTAAAATAGCCCTGGAATATCCCGGATGATTTTATAGAGAACCGAGTGCAAACAGCGCCAGGTTTCCGGAGATGTGTATGGCAACAGGTACCAGTAGATTTTTTTCTATTTCATAGGACAGGGCAAACACAACTCCGCCCACGGTCTGAGTTACAGGCAGGCCGGTTCCGTGATGAGCAGCGGCAAAAACGATACTGGAACCGGCCACGGCCGCCAGGGCGCCGTAACGCCGGAGTACCCCGAAAACAGCCCCTCTGAAGATAAGCTCCTCTGCAAAAGGCGAGACAATTCCGCCCACTGCTACAAATAAAAGCAGCCTTGCCGGGGAGCCGGGCAGGTCGACGCGGATCATTGCGAGAGGATCAAAGCCCGCTGCATAAAGAACTGCGCCTGCCGCGGCAGCCGCGCATCCAAACCCTGCGGACCATAAAATCCCCCGCACCGCTCCAGGCCATACTGCAGCAGGGCTTATGCCAGGCAGGTCTGCACTTTTGCGCAGAAAAAATGCCGCTGCCATCATAACCGCTGCATCAAGCGTCCTTGCAATTGCCGCGGCAGCCAGAGGATCCGCAAACAGTGAAGCAGCGCAGATCTCAATTGCGATTACCGCCGCCAGGACTAAGGCAAAAGGCTTTAATTCGTATACGGCAGTTTCTGTTTCCATCCGAGCTGCCTCATGGCTTTGTATGCGTATTGCTGTACATACCAGTGCTCTATGCCTTTGATTCGACTGCGGATGAATTCCGCAGTACGACTGTCTCCTGTCCCTGCCAGGCCGGCATACGCCATGCAGGCAACATTGGGGGATGGATCGTGTGTCATGGTCACGAGCATACTTATGGCTTCAGGGCTCTCTGACTTCCGCAGGGCACGGGCCATCCAGTAGCGCACCGGAACGTGCGGGCTTTCAGCAAGTTCCCGGCTTACTCCCAGCTCCACCGGATCGCGGTCCTGCCCTGCAATTGCCTTTAACCCGCTTCTCTGCTCATACCAGTGGCCCGATTCGATTGCGGCTCTTATGGATTCAATATCACCGGGCTGTCTTTGTTCTGCGTAGAAGGGAACCAGAAATGCAGCTGCAAGACCCAGGCAGATACCTGAAGCCGATATGCTGCGCAATGGAATGGATCTCACAAACCAGATTGCCAGGCACAGCCCGCAATGAACAAAAATATACAACCCCAGGGGAAAACCGGATGCAAGGCCTGCCAGTGTAAAGAGCCGAAGAAATTCACTTTTGTCTGCCAGGTCTGAAAATGTTTCCAGGGTAGTGCCCGGCCTGGAAAAAAAATCATCTCGTTTTGTTTCAAAAAGTACTTTTCCGTCCCTGGCGAATTCAAAACTTAAAGCCCCCGCCCTGACGGTTATGCTGGCTGCTTGTGCATTTGAAACAGGAAGGAAGTCGAACTCGATCAGCCTTCCTGAAAGATTGCGGGCAACTGCTTCAGAGCCTTTGTTTTCTATGGTGCAGGCGTTTAACAGCCTGGCTGCAGGCGGCTTGATAATTTCTGCAGGATACAGGGTATAGGTGTAGTAAAATTCATTTACCTGCCTGCCCGCTGGATTGGACAAAAGAACCCTGTCGCGTATGTCGAGAAACACATCCTGCTGCAAACACGGCAGCCAGGCTATTGCCGCGGCAATAACCGCAATGATGTGGGCCGTGCGAATATATCCGTCCCCGGGCTGCGCAATAGTCATCCAGCGCATGGAAGCTGCAAATACCGCCGCAGGTACTGCAATGAAAATAATTGTGAAATCCGGGTTCCACCCTTCCACGTTGCAGGCTGCCGCACCTGCCAGCCATAAGGCTGTAATCAATGCTCCGAAAAACCGGCTTTCCGGAAATATACGCTTTTTGAGCCAGGCTGCAAAAAAACCAGCCAGGCACAAAAGAGCGCCCGCGGTTGCAGTGAAAAACACGGCACCGCAAAAAGCAGGCACCAGCCCGTCCATGCCGTCTATCACATTTTTGTTCGGAATAACCAGGTAGCCCGCGGCCCTGAGGACGCTTAATTCAATCTGAAGTTCAAGGTTTGATACAAAAACAAGTATTGTGAAAAGAGCCTGGCAAAGCGCCAGCCCTCCTGCAAAAACGGCTGCTGGAAACACAAGCCTTTTCATGAATCATGCCCCGATCATGTCAAGCAGCGCATCCATTGCAAGCTGGTAGCCGCGGGTGCCAAGCCCTGATATCTGACCTGTGACCACATCCGCAATCATGGACTTGTGCCTGAAGGACTCGCGGCTGTAGATGTTTGAAATGTGGACTTCTATCACTGGAATATCGAGCAGAAGAATTGCATCGCGCAGCGCCACGCTGGTGTGCGTGTAGGCTGCCGGATTTATGATCATTGCATTGCATGCCGCCGAGGCCCGCTGGATGGCCTCCACAATTTCGCCCTCGTGGTTGGACTGAAACACGTGGACCTCAAGGCTTTTTTTTCCAGCCCTGCGTCTGAGTTCCTCGTTGATGCCTGAAAGGGTTTGTGATCCGTATGTCTCAGGCTCTCTTGTTCCGAGCATGTTCAGGTTCGGGCCGTGTATGACCGCAATCTTTTTTCTCTCCATTACCGGCTCCTTTTGCTGCAGGTTTTTGTAGCCGCATTCTACCTTGAGCCCTGCGCATTGCTTTCAACCGCCTTTTTAAGAGACTCTATGGTTTCGGCATAGTCAGGGCTGCCGAAAACAGCGGATCCCGCCACAAAAACATCCGTTCCCGCAGCTGCAATTTCGGCTATTGTTTCCCTGTTTACCCCTCCGTCGAGCTGTATCAGGGTGGAAAGCCCCTTTCTGACAATGGTCTGCTTTAAGGCATGGACCTTGTCAAGGGTTGACCGGATAAAGGACTGTCCGCCGAAACCCGGGTTTACACCCATGAGAAGTACAAAATCTATATCTTCCAGAATCCAGTCCAGATCTGAAAGCGGGGTGGCAGGGTTGACAACAACACCGGGTCGGCATCCCGAGGACTTTATCAGCTCCACTGTCCGGTGAAGATGAGGGCATGTTTCGGTGTGGACCGAAATAAATTCGGCTCCGGCCTCTGCAAATGCGGGAATGAATTTGTCAGGGTTTTCAATCATCAAATGCACGTCCAGCGGCAGGGATGCAGAGCGGCTAACCGCCTCGACTATCATGGGGCCCAGGGTTATGTTTGGAACGAAGTGCCCGTCCATTACATCCACATGGATCCAGTCAGCACCTGCTTTTTCAACATCGCGTATCTCCTGGCCGAGCTTTGAAAAATCAGCTGAAAGAATCGAAGGTGCAATCATAATGTTCATTGGTCATTCTCCATGGCTTGATAAAAACGATTCGCGTTTGTCGGGTTATTTCCTTTTAAATCTTGCAACAAAAAAACCGTCGGTTCCATGCAGGTGAGGAAACAGGCGCAGATAACCTTTTTCATCCGCACCAATGCGGGGATCCTCAGGCCGGCTGCCAATTGGGTCTATCTCGAATTCCTTCGATTTTTCGCAGAACCCGTCTGCAACTGAATCGGTCTCTTCCGGCTCCATGCTGCAGACGGCATATACCAACGTGCCTCCAGGCTTCAGGTGCCCGGCAGCCACGGCCAGTATTCGTGTCTGCCTGAGGCTGTGACGATCCATGTCTCTTTTATGTGCAGACCACTTTATGTCAGGATTCCTTCGGATAACACCCAGCCCTGAGCAGGGCGCATCAACCATTATCCTTTCAAAACCCTCCGGGTCCGTATCACTTCCGGGTGTTTCCATGTCAAGGCAGCGGGTCTCTACTATGGTGATTCCGAGCCTTTTCATTTCTGAGTCAAGGATGCAAAGTTTCGCTTTTTCCGAGTCTACGGCCACCAGCCTGCCCTGATTTTCCATGCACTGCGCCAGGTGTCCGGTCTTGCCGCCGAGCCCGGCGCATGCGTCAAGCACTGATTCTGCCGGCTGCGGGGCAAGCACAAGACCTGCAAGCTGGGCAGCCTCATCCTGAACCTGGAACAGGCCCTCTTCAAACCCCGTCAACTGGTCAACAGGGCTTGTTATTCCGTGCATGGCTATTCCGTGCCGGGAATAGGCTGTTTTTTCAGCGGAATCCGCAGAAGCTGAGAGTTTTTCAACAAGGCTGTCCCTTGTTGTCTTCAGGGTGTTTGTCCGTATTGTCACAGGCGGGATTTCGTTTAAATATTCGCATAAAAGCCTGGTTTCCCCGATTCCGAACCTGTTTTTCCAGCGCTTTACCAGCCACTGGGGAAATGACTGATCAACTGCCAGAGCCTTTACTGGATCTTTTTCCGGGTCGGGCCCTGAAACAGCCTGCCGGCTTCGCGCAGCGTTTCTGAGCAGCCCGTTTACAAACCTTACAACCGGGCCTGGAGCAAACTCCTTTGCCATCTCCACTGAGGTATTTACTGCAGCGGACTGCGGAATCCTGGACATAAACATCATCTGAAAGACGCCAATGCGAAGGATGTTTAATATTTCCGGCTTTATTCTGTTTACCGGCCTGCTGGCAAACGAGGCAATATGCCAGTCCAGGTTTGCGCGCCAGCGCAGCACCCCGTATACCAGAGCGTTTGCAAGAGCCCTGTCACGCCGTGGCATCTGTGAAAAAAGCCTGTTGGCTTGTTCATCCAGGATCCGGTCCAGATTGGAATTGCGCCTTGCAAGTTCGTTTAAAACAAAAAGCGCGGCCTTCCTGGGATCGGTAAAATTCATTTCAAGACGGTTCCGGGGGCCAGGGGCCAGCCCTTGAGAAATTCCTCGACATTCATCCGCCTGCCTGATTCAGCCTGGATTTGGGTTATGGAAACCGCATCTTTTCCCGCAGCCACCCGAAGCTCGTTGTCAAATGCGTCAATCACTGTTCCGGGTTCGTATTCCGGACCGGCGGGACGGACCTCTGCCCTGTAAATGTTGAGCCGCCTGCCGTCTGCATGGGTATAGGCCACTGGCCAGGGTGACACGCCGCGGATGAACCGCTCGATATATTCTGCACTGCGGGTCCAGTCAATTTGGCCGTCTGATTTTTTCAGCATCGGGGCATATGAGGCTGCTGCGTGATCCTGCGGTTTCGGACTGACGTTCCCCCGGGTAAAGCCTTCAAGAGTTTCTGCGAGCACGTCCGCAGCTATTTCGGCAAGCCTGTCATGCAGACTTGCCGCAGTATCATCTGCATAAACAGGCGTGGTTTTGGAAAGCAGGATTTCGCCGGTATCCATACCCTTGTCCATGAGCATGCTGGTTACGCCGGTTTGGGTTTCCCCGTTTATTATGGCCCACTGTATGGGGGCAGCCCCCCGGTACTTTGGCAAAAGCGAGGCATGTAGGTTGACGGCTCCCATGGCGGGCATTTCCAGCAGACGCTTGGGCAGGATGTGGCCGAAGGCCACAACCACGAAAAGATCAGGGCGAAGCTCGTAGAGGGTGTTGTAGAAATCTTGAGTCTTTACTGATTCCGGCTGCATAACCGCATATCCCAAATCTTCTGCAGCCTGCTTGACAGGCGGCTTTGTAATCCGCCTGCCTCTGCCCCTGGGCCGGTCCGGCTGGGAAACCACAAGGGATATCCGATGACCGCTTTTATGAAGTGCTTTCAAAGCCGGCACAGCGAAATCCGGCGTTCCCATGAATATGGTGTTAAGCTGTGTCATCAGTCGCCTTTGAGCTCCTTTTGTCTCTTTCTCTTATACATCTGCCGCTTTAACGCGCTTATGCGGTCAATAAAAAGAATACCGTTTAAATGATCTATTTCATGCTGCAAAATTACAGAAAGCAGGCCGGTGGCTTCAAATTTCATATTTTTGCCGTGCCTGTCTGTGCCTTCCACAACAACGCTTTCGTAGCGCTGCACGTCGCACCTGAACTCCGGCACGCTGAGGCAGCCCTCGTTTTCAGATACAGTTTTTCCTTCCGCCTCAATAATTTTAGGATTAATAAGGACATAAAAATCGCGCCTCTCAGGGTCTGCCTCGGGGTCGAAAACGATCACGCACCTGTCAATTCCCGCCTGAGTGGCGGCAAGCCCGACTCCGGGGGCCTCATACATGGTCTCAGCCATGTCGTCTATGAGCTGCTGAAGTTCATCGTCTATGTCTTCCACCGGTTTTGCCGGCTGCTTGAGCAGCGGGTCAGGGTATGTTAAAATTTCCAATTTACTCATCCTGTTTATTACTCTTTATCACTTTTTTGATGATTCAGATCCATGCCTGAAAGCATCTTTCGTGCGGAATCTATGTCTTTTCCTATCTGTTCTGACAGTTCCTCTATGCTGTTGAACCTTTTTTCATCTCTTATTCGTTCGATGAAATTTACCTGGATTTTCTGTCCGTACAGATCACCGCTGAAATCCAGAATGTGGACCTCCACAGTAAAAATATAATCATCAAATGTGGGACTGTATCCTATATTTGCAACCGCCTTGTAACTTTCCTCTGCGGTTTCCGCGAGCACTGCATAAACCCCTGTCTTCGGGCAGAGTTCGTCCTGTATCTGAATGTTTGCGGTGGGAAACCCGAGCTTGCGCCCCCCGCGGTCACGGCCGGAGGTCACCTCGCCTCTCAACTGGTAATAACGGCCCAGAAGCGGCCTTGCATCAGAGACTCTTCCGGCCTCGATGATTTCCCGGATTCTGGTGCTGCTTACCCGTTCCCTGCCGTCAGGCGAAACCGGAACCCAGTCCGGTACTATTACCTCGAATCCGTATTTTCCGGCCCGCTCCTGGAGAAATTCAACGTTTCCCTTCCGGTTTCTGCCAAATGTGTAGTCCCTTCCTATAACCACAGCCTTTATTCCGATTTTTGCAACAAGGATATTTTCCAGGAATTCCCTGGCGGTCACAGCTGCAAAGGACTGGTCAAACGGAATGCATATAAGCACGTCTATGCCGATTTGTCCGATAAGTTCGATTTTCTGTTCCAGCACGGTTATAAGCGGGGGAGAGCCGTTATTGCCCAGGATCTTGACTGGATGAGGGTCAAAGGTTATGGCGACTGCGGTTCCGTTTATATCCCGCGCCTTTTCAATGACTTGTCTTAAAATTGCCTGATGTCCCAGGTGCACGCCGTCAAAATTGCCTATGGCAACCACTGCGTTTTCAAACGGGCCGCTTATTTCCTCTATTCCGTGTATTATCTTCATATCAACAACATGCGCGGTTTTTTAAACACTGACTGGTTAAAAGATTAAGCTTGACAACAAAGTAATATGGCTTTATATAAAAAAATTGATCTTTGATCAATGATTGTTTTGACAGTATTTGCATGCATTGTTTTGTGCCGAAGTGGCGGAATTGGTAGACGCGCTAGGTTCAGGGTCTAGTGGGGGCTTCTCCGTGGGAGTTCGAATCTCCCCTTCGGCACCATCAAAACCTGATCAAGCCGCAATCCTTAAGGATTGCGGCTTTTTAAATCCGGAATCAAAGTGTTATTTTAAAAAAGGCCTGATAATAAAGCAAAAAAAGAGGGACCGGCTTAGCCGAATCCCTCCTTTTTTGGAAACTTTTGTGCTGCTAAGAATTTTAACGCAAGAGCGACCGCATGTATCTTTATTTTCGGCTGCTCTTTCAGGAGCCTGAGTTCTTTAGTTGCCCATCTCGTCGATTTTTTCCTGAAGCTCAGGATCATTTTGAAGGGCCATGCTGATTTCGTTGTAAGTCTGAACATCAAGACCTGCATCCTCTATGGCCTTGACCATTTGATCGGCATATTTGTCCTGGAGTTCCCTTGCCTTTTCAGTGTCTTCCACGCCGCTGAGCTCATCAGAATACTCGGACCTTATATCGTCGACCTCTGTCTGGGCCTGGGCGAATTTTTCAAGATCTGAATCACTGAAATCTTCCGCGGTCTGTTCAGGCTGCTGATACTCGTATTCCTGCTGTTCCTGGTCACCCTCCTGGGCAGCAAGCGGGGCCGCGGCAAGAAAGCACAAAGCAGCCGCCATTGTAATAACTTTCCACATTGTTTTTCTTTGCATGATTCTTGCTGTCATCTTAATACCTCCTGTTGGTTTTGGTTTAATGGCAAAGCCTTTTAAGGCCAGTTTTACCGATTCTAACCGTGCATGCTTTATGCCAGAGCGCGGCCTGAAAACTTTAGATTTATAATAATTTGATTTATTATAAAATCCAGACATGTTTTTCCGGATTGCCGGGGCAAATTTGTTGTGTCAAAATGTCACATGTGTTATTTTGTCAATTAAATTTACAGCAGGATTCATGCACTACGGATTGTTTTTTGTTTTGATAAAAAAAGATAATGTTTATCAAGGAGATTGCAATGTCTGGGTTTGTATCCCAACAATCCCCGGAAAATGAAAAAGAACGGATCCTGGTTGTTGAAGATGACCAGGGACTGGCCGGCCTGTTAAACGAAGAACTCGAGGATGCCGGATACCTGGTAAAGGGTGCTTCTTCAGCTGAAGAAGCCGAGGATCTGCTCAAAGCATGGGAGCCGGACCTGGTTGTAAGCGACCTGAGGCTGCCGGGAGAAGACGGTATGGCCCTTCTGCAGCGCACCTCCCAGTTGTATGCCCAGCCCGGTTTTCTGATTATCACTGCTTTCGGCAGCATACCCCAGGCAGTGGAGGCGCTGAAGTCAGGAGCAGACGACTTTCTGGCAAAGCCCCTGGATCTGGAGCACTTCCGTCTCAGTGTGGACCGTATACTGCGCAACCGAAGGCTGCAGAAGGAAGTCCGCCGTTTCAGGGAACTCATGGCAAATGAGGGTTTTCAGGGAATGATCGGCAGAAGCCGTAAAATGCGCGTAATGTTCGATCAGCTAAGGGAAATCGCCGAAGCCCAGGGTCCTGTTTTGATCCTTGGTGAAAGCGGGGTGGGAAAGGAGCTTGTGGCAAAGGCGATCCACGACCTGAGCCCGAGGCAAAAAGCTCCGTTTCTTGCAGTAAACTGCGCCGGCATCCCTGCGGAGCTCCTGGAAAGCGAGTTTTTCGGACATGAGGAAGGTGCATTCACAGGGGCGGTGAAAAAAAGGCAGGGGCTTTTCCAGCGCACCGACAAGGGCTCTTTGCTGCTCGACGAAATAGGTGAAATGCCGTACAGCCTTCAGTCCAAGCTGCTGCGAGTGCTCCAGGACGGCACATTCAGGCCCGTGGGCGGCAGCAAGGAGCACCAGGTTGATGTAAGGGTAATCTGCGCCACCAACCAGGAGCTCGAAGGCAAGATGGCATCAGGCCATTTCCGCCAGGATCTGTATTACCGCCTGGAAACCTTCAGCATCACCGTGCCCCCTCTGCGGGAACGAAAAGATGACATTCCCCTTCTGGCCGCACACTTCCTCAACAGGTACTGCCTCCAGATGGGAAAGGAGATAGAAGGCCTGACCACGGAAGCCCTGGACCTTTTGAATCAGTATTCTTTTCCCGGCAATGTCAGGGAGCTCCAAAACATCATAGAAAGGGCTGTTACCTTCTGCCACGGCAGCCGCCTGGACGTGGAGCACCTGCCTACAAGGATCAGGCAGTTTGCCTCCGCTTCATTCCAGGCTCCTTCTGAATCGAGTGACAGCATGATTTCCGGGATGCTTCAGGAAAACGAAATTCTGCCCACACTGCAGGAACTGGAAAAACGATATATCGAGCACGTGGTAGAAAAGACAGACGGAAATAAAAGACGGGCAGCAGCCATCCTGGGGGTAAGCAGAAGAACACTTTACAGGCACCTGGAATAGACGGGAAGAACTGACCTGGTTTTAGGGTGGAAAAAACTAAAAAAGGGCTTAGCCGATTCGGCTAAACCCTTGATTTTATTGGCGCGCCCGGCAGGATTCGAACCTGCGACCTACGGATTCGTAGTCCGGCACTCTATCCAGCTGAGCTACGGGCGCGCGGATAAATTAACTGCGATCTTTCATAAGCGATAAAGCCGGCATTGTCAATGATAAGTTGACAAGACTGTCTGCGTGCTGATCCGTTTGAATTTGTAACCTCTAAGTACACGCAGCCATAAATACAGTGACATTAAAATCCCGACAGCAGGTTCACTCCCGGGATCTGAAGCGACGCTGAAAAATCCGAAATTCGAAACACGAAGCACGAAACAAGCACGAATGACAAAAATATAGAACAAAACAATTTGTTTATCCCTTACGGGATGCTCGCGCGCGGATTTCGATATTCGAATTTCGGATTTGTTAAGTCAAAACCTCCTTCATTGGTTTTATAGGACCAAGACAATATGTCACCGAACTTACGAATCAGAGCGCTAAAGCAGGGATTTTAAAAAAATATGGACAAAGAAAAATACGATGCTGCACATCACAACAGGTTCATGGATGCAGCAATAGAGCAGGCCCTGAAGGCCGGAAAGGCAGGAGAGGTTCCTGTGGGCGCGGTGGTGGCAGGTAAGGACGGAGAGATTCTTGCTTCTGCATATAATCAGAGCATACGGCTTTCAGACCCCACTGCCCATGCAGAGATCCTGGCGCTCCGGGAAGCTGCAAGTTACATCAAAAACTACCGCTTGTTAAATACATGCCTGTATGTTACGATTGAGCCTTGTATAATGTGCATGGGTGCGGCTATTCACGCACGTGTGTCATGCGTGGTATTTGGTGCCGCGGATCCGGCGTGGGGAGCCGCGGGTTCCATTTACAATTTTGCCGCAGACAGCCGGCTGAATCATCATCCGGAAATTGTTGCAGGTATCCGTGAAGAAAAATGCCGCGGGATCTTGGTTAATTTTTTTGCCGAAAAACGGATGAAAAAGTCTCTGAGGGGCTAAGGCGAAATCTGAGAGCACAATTTGTCTATTTCTGAAAGGAGCAGCAATTGGCCAATACCGTTATCGTGGGCACCCAGTGGGGCGACGAGGGCAAGGGCAAGATAGTCGACCTACTGGCAGAGTATTCTGATTATGTTGTCCGATTCCAGGGCGGCAATAACGCCGGCCATACAATGGTTGTAAACGGAGAACAGTTCATTAGCCACCTGGTGCCGTCAGGCATCATCCAGGGAAAAACCTGCATCATCGGAAACGGCATGGTTGTCGATCCCGAGGTGCTTATAGGCGAGATAGACTATCTGGGCAAAAAAGGCGTGGATGTAAGTTCTGACAAGCTGCAGATCAGTGAAAAAGCGCATCTGATAATGCCTTATCACAAGGCCGTGGACAACGCCAGGGAGGGGGCAAACAAAAAAAAGCAAATAGGCACAACAGGGCGCGGCATAGGTCCATGTTATGAAGACAAGGCCGCAAGACGCGGCCTTCGCTTTGTGGATCTGCTCGATCCGGATTTCGAGGAAAACGCCCGTGCCGTTGCAGAGGAAAAAAATTTCTACCTGGAAAACTTCTACGGCTGCGATCCCGTGGATATAGATGAAATGATTGAGCACTGCCGGAATTTCCGGGCAAAACTGGAGGCCTATGTAAGCGATATTTCAATTCTAATTGACAGTGTTCTGCGCGAGGACAAAAGGGTTTTGTTTGAAGGAGCACAGGGTACCCATTTGGATATTGATCACGGAACCTATCCTTACGTGACCTCATCTAACACGGTTGCCGGAAACGCCTGCTGCGGCTCCGGCATGGGGCCGAAAAAGATCGACAGGGTCACGGGAATCGTCAAGGCTTATACAACTAGGGTTGGAAAAGGACCTTTCCCAACTGAACTTTTTGACGATACCGGCGATTTCATGCAGACAAGGGGAGCGGAGTTCGGCGCCACCACAGGGCGAAAGCGCAGGTGCGGATGGATAGATACCGTAATGCTGAGAAATGCTGCAAGACTTAACAGCCTTACCGGGTTTGCCCTGACCAAGCTCGATGTACTCGGAGGTCTGGACAGCATCAAAATCTGCACTGAATACATTTACAAGGGAAAAAAGATATCACATTTCCCCACCAGCCTTAGCATGCTTGAGCAATGCGAGCCTGTATATGAAACAGTGCCGGGATGGAAAGAAGACATATCAGCCGTGCGCAGCTACGGCGAGCTTCCTGAAAATACGTGCAAATACCTGGCCAGGATAGAAGAACTCACCGGTACACCGGTTGAAATCATATCACTGGGACCGGCAAGAGACGAGACAATTATGTTAAACAACCCCTTCGGTTAAGGGACAGGTGCCGGGTGCAGCCTTTTTATTTTTTATTTGACAATTGATTTATTGTAACATAAATAATTCAACCAAAAGTCGGGACGTGGCTCAGTCTGGAAGAGCACAGCGTTCGGGACGCTGGGGTCGCTGGTTCAAATCCAGCCGTCCCGACCACTTACCTGTTTCAAATACCATAGTTTTTCCGCCAGCGAACCGCAGACCGGCAGCCCTCAACCCCGGACAATTTTCATCAATTACAAGCAGGGAGAGCATATGCGAATCCATGGATTTAAGAGTTTCCTGATCGTTTCCGCAGCCGCCTTAGTGATGTCGGTTTTTCTGACTGCGGCACATGCAGAAGACAGCGAAAAAACCACATCCGGCGATGACTACGTTGCAGTGGTCAACAAAACAAAAATACCCGCAGAGGATCTTGAAAGAAAAGTTGATATGATCAGGGCCCGTTATGCAGGCAGCGGAGCTGAAATCAGCGGAGAGCAGCTCGCACAGCTGAAACAAAAGATCCTTGACAACATTATTGAGCAGGAGATGCTCTATCAGGTCAGTAAGGAAGAAGGCATCGAGGTGGACCCTGAAGAAATCCAGCAGGAAATTGACCAGGTAATGGACCAGTTTGAAAACGAGGAGGATTTCCGCAAACAAATGGCGGAAATGAATTATTCCGAGGAGGCGCTGGAAAAAGAGATAAGGCAGAACCTTGCCATAAGAAAACTCATAGACGAAAAGTTTGCATCAGAAATCTCTGTCAGCGATGATGAAATCAAATCATACTATGAAGAAAACAAGGCTGAGTTCGAGGAACCTGAAAGGGTGCACGCAAGGCACATTCTTATAAGGTCCGGGCCTGATGACGATGATGAGAGCAAGGAAGAAGCAAAGGAAAAGCTCGAGGAAGTCCGCGAAAAACTGGAAACAGGAGAGGAATTCTCTGAACTGGCCAGGGAGTATTCCGAGGGGCCGACCGCTGAGTCAGGCGGGGACCTTGGATATTTCAGCAGGGGCCAGATGGTAAAAAGATTCGACGATGCAGCCTTCGGCATGGAAGCCGGAGAAGTCAGCGACATAGTTGAAACCCGGTTCGGCTATCATCTAATAAAGGTGGAAGACAAAAAGGAAGAAGGGGTTGAGCCCCTCGAAGATGTAAGGGGTTCGATCAGCGAAAACCTGGAGCGCGAAAAAGTAATGCAGGAGCTGGAACCTTACCTGGAGTCTCTCAAAGAAAAGTATGACGTGGAGAAAAACCTGCCTGAGGCAGATCAGGGATAAACCTTTAAAAAACAGGGCAGACAGGCTGATATTATGAAAACACTTATAAGATCAACAGGCAGGTACCTGCCGCCCAGGGTGGTGACAAACCAGGACCTGCTTCAATGGATGGACACTTCTGATGAGTGGATCAGGCAGCGCACCGGAATTGAGCAGCGCCACTGGGTACCCGAGGAAGGCGGAGTTGGATCGGCCGACCTCGGCCTGGAGGCATCAAAGATAGCCCTTGACAGGGCGGGCTGGAAAGCAGAAGATATCGACCTGATCATTTTCGCCACGCTCAGCCCGGATATTTTCTTTCCAGGTTCAGGATGCCTGCTGCAGCACAAGCTGGGACTGGAGACCACCCCTGCACTGGACATCCGCCAGCAGTGCACCGGATTCTTATACGGCATGGCAACTGCTGATGCCTATATAAAAAGCGGGTATGCAAACCGAGTGCTGTTTGTGGGCTCGGAGGTGCACAGCAGCGGCCTTGATATTTCAACCAAGGGCAGGGACGTTGCGGTTATCTTCGGAGACGGCGCAGGAGCGGTCTGCCTGGAGGGAGTGGATACAGAGGAACCCGTGGGAATCATGGGAGCCTCCCTGCATTCGCAGGGCAGCTATGCGGACGCACTTATCACCGTGGCACCCGCCTCCCGGGAAAATCCGCGCCTAACCCACGAGATGCTGGACAAGGGGCAGCATTACCCGGTCATGGACGGCAGAAACGTATACAAGCTTGCACTCACGCGTCTGCCGGAAGTTACCTACAAGACCCTGGAAAAGGCAGGGCTGAGCATTGAAGACATCAGCCTTGTAATACCGCACCAGGCAAACATAAGGATAAACCAAGCCTACCAGAAGGCTCTTAATATTTCCGAAGACAGGATGTATCACAACATTCAGCGCTACGGAAACACAACAGCCGGAAGCATCCCGATCGCCCTTGACGAGGCCCTGGAAAAAGAGATAATCGGGCCCTCAAGCACGGTTCTGTTTGCCGGGCTGGGTGCGGGTGTCACCTGGGGCGCCCTGGTTTACAGGTTTGAGGATAAGTAAGGCGCAAGGGCAGTCTATTCCCATTTGCCTGAAAAAAGAATTTCGAGATAGGCGTCTGAAACAGGATCCCCGGTGTTAAAGCTGTGGCCGGGATCCGTGTTTCTGGCAGCCATCTGCTCCCTTATGCCTGAAGCAAGGTTCTTGCCGAGTTCCACTCCGTACTGGTCAAACGGGTTTATGTCCCATATAAAGGCCTCGTACACTGTTTTTGCCTCGTAAAACGCCAGCAGCCTGCCTATGTTTTGCGGGGAAAGGGAAGAAAGAAGAATTACCGAAGATGGCCTGTTGCCCTCAAAACTGCGCGCGGGGTGTGCTTCTGCCGAGCTTCCCCTGGCAAGGGCCTGGGGCTGGGCGATCAGGTTGGCCCATATTTCCTGATGATTGGTAACTCCTTTCGAGAAATTTTTGTAGTATGTGTTGTGGGGGTTGAGTGTGCCGATGAAATCAATCGGAATCGGACGTCCCTGGTGTGCGAGCTGAAAAAATGAGTGCTGGGCGTTTGTTCCGGGCTCGCCAAACATTATCACCCCTGTATCCGTTTCCACTGGGTTGCCGTCCTGGGTCACCGCCTTGCCGGTACTTTCCATGTATAACTGCTGAATATGGGCCGGCAGTCTTGACAAGGGCGTGGAATAGGGGATGATCCCGCATGCAGGATATCCCAGGAAATTGTTGTTCCATATGCCTATAAGAGCGCTTATAAGAGGAAGGTTGGATTCCGCCGGAGCGGTCTCGGCATGACGGTCCATTTCCCAGGCCCCTCTTAAAAACTCTTCAAAAAGGTCAAATCCGAGATACAGGCTAAGCGGAAGACCTCCGACCGCAGAGGACACGCTGAAACGGCCGCCGATGAAATCAAACATGTGAAATACCTGGCGAACCGGGTTGGAAGGAGCATCTCCGGGGCTGCCCCTGCTGGTGACAGCTACCATGTGATCCTCGGGCCTCAGACCCCGCCTGAGCAGATAACTTCTTGCCAGATTTTCATTTGCGCTTGTTTCGGTGGTCGTATAACTTTTTGAAATAACTATCCACAGGGTTGACTCCGGATCGATTTCCGCAGTGAGAGCCCCGAAGCAGTCAATATCCACGTTTGAAAGAAAATGCAGCTCGATTCCGCGGTCTGCCATGCACTGAAGAGCGGATGCCACGAATTCAGTGCCCAGATACGATCCTCCTATCCCTATGATCACGGCATGCCTGAAAGGCTTGCCTGTGCTTCCTGAAAGCTCACCTGCATATACCTGTTCGGCAAAATCGCGTATTTCCCCGTGAACACGGCGGAGTTCCGGCATTATGTCTTTTCCGTCCACAGTAACCCGGCGTCCCGAGAAATCTCTTGCAGCCGTATGCAAGGCAGCCCTGTTTTCTGTCCGGTTTACCAAGGCTCCGTTTACCATGTCTGAAAACCGCTGCTGAATATTTCTTTCAAGTGCAAGTTCCCTGAGCTGCCGCATCACGTCATGGTCCACGCGCTGGCGGGAGTAATCGAAAAACAGCCCCCCGCCTGAACAGGAAAAATCAGCAAACCTGTTTTGGCGGGCCAGCAGATGCCTGAGATGGTTTTCCGGAAGGGCAATCCGCTCTGCGGATGCCTCAAGTTTTTTCCAGGGTATGGTTTCGGTGAGCGGAGAAGTCATTTAATAATCCTTTATAAGCGTGACACTTTCGTAAAAAGTCAATTTTGAGATGGCAAAGTAAAAAGTTCAAGATCAAGGTGCGCAAATCCCGAGGAATGCAGCGCAACGCAGATATTGGACTTTTTACTTTGCCATCAAGCTTTAATTGTCGCTTAATGCTTCAATTATTTCCGCAAGCACCCTGCCGGCTTCGGAATCCGGCACGTGGCAGGCGCCTGCCGCCCTGTGCCCGCCGCCGCCGTAGTTTAACATCAACTGGCCTATATTGGCCTGCGACGTGTTGTTGATTATGGATTTTCCCACTGAAAAAGTGGTTTTTCCATCTTCAGGCTCATGCTTGATCTGGATTGATATATTGCATTGGGGATACATGGCATAGACTATAAACCTGTTGCCGGGATAGACGCTTTTTTGCCCCCTGCAGTCGAGCACCACTATATTGCGCTTTAAAATTGCGCTTGATGAAAGCTGCTTTTTGTATTCTTCCTCGTATTTAAAATAGACTTCAACGCGCTGGGCAGCATCAGGAAGCCGCAGGATTTCATGTATGGACATTTTTCCGATCCATTCGATTAACCGCAGCTTGAATTCGTTTTCAGATATTGCAAACTTACCCCAGTCCTCGATGCCGGTGCGTTTGTCAACCAGGAAATTAAGAAGGGGCCATCCTTCGGGGTGAAGGATTTCTTCGCGTGAGAAACTGCCTGAATCAGCCTTGTCAACTTCCTGCATTATATCATCGAAAAATTCAGGAAACGCTGATTTTCCGCCGTAATATTCATATACCACCCTGGCGGCTGAAGGCGCATCAGGATCAATGATATGACCTGGGGTTTGTTTGTTGCGAAGGGTTTCTGAAACATGATGATCAAATGCGAGCTTGACCCCGGCTGCATAAGGCAGGTTGGTGCTTATGTCTCTGCCCGTCACCCTGACCCGGCCTTCCTGCATGTCACTCGGATGATCTATGAGCACGATTTCATCGACCATATCAAGATGCCGCATTAGTACGGCACAGATCAATCCGTCCAGGTCACCTCTGGTAAGAAGTCGATATTTATGATTTTCCATTTATAAATTCAATATTGCCAGTATTTTAAAATTTTAGCCCCATGATGCAAGCAAGATATTGCAGTGCCTTGCTCAATAACACAAAAATGGGTCAGCTTCAAGCGAAGTTTGGGTTA
>JAWLEU010000002.1:3173-50940 GCA_041685965.1 Desulfosalsimonas sp. | reverse complement strand
GACCCGAACGTCGCGGAATCCACGAACAACCGGGCAGTCTTCGAAAAATCCGTATTCTCCGAAAAGCTGGGTGCAGCGCTGGGAGGTCCGCTTGGCAAGATCCGTTATCCAGTACTTTGCCATGGAGGTTTCCACAACCACGTGCTCTCCCGCCGCATGTTCGGCAATAAGCTTGTCGAGAAATGTGCGGCCGAGCTTTATTTCGGTGCTCATCTCAACGAGAGCAAAGCTCGCGGCCTGATGCTTTGAGATCGGTTTGCCTGCGTGATCCTTTGTCTGCTTGCAGAAATCAGTGGTGTAATCGAGCATCAGCTCTGCCGAGGCCTGTGCGCCGACGGCTGTCATCAGGCGTTCCTGCTGGAGCTTTTCCATGAGCATCCCGAATCCGGCGCCTTTTTCGCCGAGCCTGTTCTCCGCGGGTATGCGGCAGTTCGTGAAAAAAAGTTCTGCGGTGTCCTGGCTGTGAAATCCCATCTTTTCCAGTTTCCTGCCCCGCTTGAATCCGGGTGCGCCGTCTTCTACCAGAAACAGGGATACCGCCTTGTAAGGGTCTGATACCCCGGCGTCCTTTGCTGCGACAATGACTAAGTCCGCGTTGATTCCGTTTGAAATAAAGGTCTTGGAAGCATTAAGCACTATCTCGCCGTTCTTTTCCTCCGCAGTGCCTGTCATGCCGGCAAGATCGCTTCCCGCGTCCGGCTCTGTCATGGCAATCGCGGTGATTATGTCTCCTGACACGCATGACGGCAGGTATTTTTTTTTCTGGGCCTCGGTGCCGAAAGCCTCAATATAGGGAACCACTATGTCGCTGTGCAGTGATGAGGCAAGCCCGGTATGATTGGTTTTTGCCATTTCTTCTGAAGCAATAACCGAGTAAAGAAAGTCTCCTCCCATGCCTCCGTATTCCGGCCGGACCGCGGTGCACAGAAACCCTTCTTTTCCCAGGGCCCGCCATGCCCATTTGGGCGTGATGTGCTGCTCTTCGAATTGCCCGATGTAAGGTACAATTTCTTTTTCCAGAAATTCGCGCATCCTGTGCCTGAATTCACGGTGCTGGCTGGTGTAGTTGAGTATTTGCATTGCCGGGGATTCTCCTGGTCTTACCTGGGTTTGCCGGTGATGCCTTCTGCTATGGCGTCTTTCAACGCCTGCGGCGGGCCTGTGAAAAGCTCAAGGGTTTTTGCGTCCCTGTAGAAATGCTCAACCTCGTATTCCGCCATGTATCCGTATCCTCCGAGAAGCTGCACTGCCTCGTCTGACACCTCCATGGCAGAGGCGGCCGCATTGAGCTTTGCCGCGGCCGCGGTCCTGCGGTCGCAGCCGCCTTTGTCAAATGCGGCTGCCGCGCTGTAAACCCCCCACCTGGCGGAGTCTATGCGGGCGTACATGTCTGCGAGCTTGTGGCGGATAACCTGGAATTCAAAGAGTTTCCTTCCGAACTGCTTTCTTTGTCTGACATAAGACGCAGCTCTTTCAAACGCTCCCTGTGCCGTGCCCAGGGCCATGGCAGCGGTCTGGATCCTGGCTTCATCGAGAAAGTCAAGTCCGTGGGCAAGTCCTTTGCCCGGTCTGCCGAGAATGTTTTGTTCAGGTACGCGGACATTTTCAAAAGCCGCGTCCGCGAAATCTATAAGGCTGCCGCCGAGGGTCGGCCCGGAGGGCCAAAGGCAAATCCCGTCTGCATGGGCGTCAACAGCCACAAGGGATAAATTTTTTCCCGGGCCTTCCTGTTCCGGCCCTGTTTTGCAGAGCACAACGTAGAAGTCCGCGGTCTGCCCGTTGGCAATGCAGGTCTTGGCGCCGTTTATCACGAGAGAGCCGTTTTCCTGTACTGCTGAGGTTTTCACGCCGGAAAGATCGCTGTCGCCCCGGTTTTCAAAAAAAGCGGCTCCGCAGCGCATTTTACCTGCTGCAACACCGGGCAGGTATTGTGGGGCAGTGGAGTTTTTGCCGAAGCGGAACAGGCATTCCGAGCCGAATGAGGCCAGAAGCAGGCCCAGGCCCATTGAAGAGTCGGTTCTGCACATTTCTTCTGCAGCCAGTACGTATTCCATAAGACCCAGGCCGCCGCCTTCGAATTCTTCAGGGAAATGAATTGCGCAATAGCCCAGTTCAGCTGCCTCTTCCCGCGTATCTGCAGGGTATTGGCCGGTTCGGACAAGTTCAAGGAGTGTTTCATTCTCAAATTTGCTCCTTGCAAATTCCCTGACCGCTTTCCGGATTTCCTTCTGCGGCTTGGTGAGCGCGAATTCCAATGGCTGCTCCTTTTTGCCAAATAATTGTTTCCAGCAAATGATGGATAAAAAATTAAGAAATGATATCTTACAAGTCAAGGGATTTTACGGCAGCCTTAAAAAAGCCGGGATTACCTGGAGCCTGACGGGTCCTTTCCCTGCCGGGTCATGAGGGTGCGGCTTTCCAGGCTTGTCAGCATATCACGCATCTGGGCTGCCATCTCAAGGTACTTGCGGCTCAGCTCGGCCCTGGAATCATAGTGGAGCTTGTTGATCTTGTGCTGCATCTGATTGAGATATTTCATCCGCATATTCCAGAGCTTTTTCATGTTGTTTATCTGCAGCTGGGGGCCTGACATGGCCGCGGCGGAGTATCTGTTTACCAGTTGCGTAAACTTGCGGTATTTTTTATCCAGAATATCGGCTGTTTTTTCCTTTTTGAGCGTCTGCCGGGTAATGGCGTGGTAATGATGCCCGTAGATGGAAAGTGTAACCGCCTCCCCGAAAAGGTCCCTGTTTATGAAAAGGTTGCGCACCAGGTATTTAAGGTAATTTAAACCGTAAGGGGTAAACGGTTGCCGCAGAAGGGAGCGGAAAAAGACCTTTACCTCTTCTGCCCGTATTTTCCGCTGGTAGAACTGGCGGTTCTCAATTCTGTCGAGCAGGTGGCTGCATCTTGCAAAGTAGTTTTTCAGCCTCACGTCGTAAAGGCGGGCCAGGATTTTGCGGTATCCCTGCCGCAGCACCTTGGGGTCCATTTTTGTTGTGAAGTTGGTCTGCATGCTGTGGGTGTTGTTTCCGCATGACTGTCCGAGAATCCGGCCTTCCGCTTCAAGCCTTTCGTATAGGCGGGTGCCGGGAAGGGCGTTTAAGAGTCCTATCATGGCCTGGGGGATGGCGTTTTTCTGGATGAACTCGATCTGCTTGTCAAAGATGTCTGCAGTATCGTTGTCAAATCCAAGAATGAATCCGGCCAGCACTTCTATTCCGCTTTTCTGGATTTTTCTTACAGACACCTCCATGTCCGATTTTAAATTCTGGGTCTTGCCGGTTTCTGCCAGACCCTCAGGGCTGGGGGTTTCAATTCCTATGAAAACCGAGTTAAAGCCTGCCTCGCGCATGCCTGCCATGAGTTGTTCATCATCTGCCATGTTTATGCTGGCTTCGGTGAAAAAGTGATACGGGTAGTCCCGGTCCTGCTGCCATTTTTTCAGTGCCGGCAGCAGTTCCCTTTTGACCCGGCCCTTGTTGCCTATGAAATTGTCGTCCACCAGAAATACTGCTCCTTGCCAGCCAAGTTCGTACAGGGTGTCAAGCTCTGCCAGCAGGGTGTCCGCGGATTTGAGCCGGGGCCTGTTGCCGTAGACGGTCCAGATATCGCAGAATTCGCAGTGAAAGGGACATCCCCTCGAATACTGGATAGCCATGGAGCCGTACAGATCCATGTCCAGCAGGTCGAACCTGGGCACCGGGTTTTGGGATATGTCCGGGTGCTTCGGCATGTCGTAGAGTGGCTCTGCTGTGCCGGCCTCGAGTTGATCCAGGAAATCACGGAGCGTTTCATCCACCTCTCCCAGCAGAATATGGTCTACTCCGCTTATCTCGTCATAACTGTTTGTGGGATACGGGCCGCCCGCCACAACTGTCTTACCGTGCTGCCTGCAGCGCCTTACAACGTCTTGCATTGATTGCTTCTGCACTATCATGGCTGAAATAAATACCGCATCCGCCCACTGGAGCCATTGGTCTTCAAGGGGAGAAACATTCATGTCGATCAGCTTGAGCTCGCATTCCCCGGGAAATCGGGCCGCAATTGTTGCAAGGCCCAAAGGCGGCATCACGCTTTTTTTCTTTACGAACTTCAGGGCGTATTTGTAGCTCCAGTATGTATTGTCCGGGACTTTCGGGTAGACAAGCAGTATTTTCCGGTATTTATTCATTTTTTTCCTCCATGTCGATGCAGAGGTAGGGGGGTTATTGTAAAATATCTCATAAATATAAACTAAACATATTCTACCGGTTTGACAATACCTGACTTGAACTGAAGTGTTCAGTTTTTTTAAAGTCCCTGTTTTTTAATTTAAGAGCCGGTGCTCAGGCAAACTCTTGTTTCCAAGGGGCTATCATATCCTTGTTGTGGTTTCAGTGCGGGGATTTGAACATAAACGGAAAGAAAGTTAATAACAGAATTCAAAAACCGTTGCAAACAAGGTTTATTGTTGAGTGCGGCAGTAAAATCTGCGATAAATAAGACTATGAAACTGCGTGTTATTACTTTCAACCTGAGGTTTGAAAACGACCGGGACGGGGAAAATGCCTGGGAGAACCGCAGGGCAATGATTGTACGGATGATAGGCAGCTATGCCCCCGACATCATCGGCACACAGGAGGGCAAATGGGATCAGCTTTTATACCTCCGTGACAATCTGCCCGAATACGCGGTGCACATGCCCGGAAGGCAGGAGGACAAAAAGGCCCAGTGCCCAACTTTATTTATCCGCAAACAAAGGCTTGCAATTTCCGGCGGGCACGATTTCTGGCTGTCAAAGACCCCTGATGTATATCTTAGCAAGGACTGGGACAGCGCATTTCCCAGAATGATAAGCCATGCCTTCCTTGATCCAGTAAAAGACAGCGGAGTCAAGCTTTGTGCGGCAGTTACCCACCTTGATCATGTGGGAAAAGAAGCCCGGGTCCGCCAGGCGGAAATCATTGCCAAATGGGCCGCCGGGCTTGACGTCCCGCTTTTGCTCATGGGCGATTTCAACGAGGAGCCTGACGGTCCTGTCCACAGAATTCTGACCGATCACGCCCTGGGTCTGTATGACAGCTGGAGGTCCCTGGGCCGGGGCGACGGGCCTGAAAGTTACACCCACCACGCATTTACAGGGCATCCAAAAGGACACCGGATTGACTGGATACTTTCGGGCCCCCGTTTTTCAGTCCTGGATGCGCGGGTGGTAAAATACCGGGAAAACGGGTTTTACCCTTCGGACCATTTTCCTTATATGGCAGATTTCGAACTCCGGGTCTGATCAGACAAACAGGTCCACGGTTCTGCCTGTTTTCAGGTCCACCAGGCCCTGCTCGCATATGCGCAGAAAGGGAATGGCCGCTCCTGTGAGAGTAAGCAGGCTGAGCACTGGATCGGGAAACACCATGCCGAAACCTTCTGCAGCTGATTTAAGCTGGCGGCCGCACTCGATTATCCGGTCCATGGGAAGTTCGGATATTACTCCAAATACAGGCTGGGGCATTTCCGCAACCACCCGGCCTCCGCTTGCCGCAACAACTCCGCCGCCTGTTTCTCGTATCCGGTTTACTGCTGCAGCAATGTCTTCCTCGTCTGCTCCCGCGGCAATGATATCAGAGACATCCCATGCGCCGCTGGCTGCAAGAGCGCCCCGCCTGAGGCCGAATCCGCTGATAAATCCTGTAAAGCATTTGCCCGGTGCCTGTCGGCGGTTTATCGCGGCGAGTTTTACAATATCGTTTTGCGGGTCCGCCCGTACCATGCCGTTTGAAACAGGCATTTCAATGATTTTTTCCCTGGTGACAAGATCCGTGACCATCTCAATGGCACGGATGTTTGCCGCGTGGAGGCCGTCTGGCGCTTTTACCTCAAAATCCGAGGGCTTCATTGCCCGGGGCAGGGATATGGTGTTTCTGGATGCAGCGGAAAATTCATGTGGCCTGGGTGAAGCCAGGAGTTTTCCGTTTTCGGCTATTACACTGCCGCCTGAAACCACGCATTCCGCCCGGATATTGCCGAGATCGGGTATGAGAAGAAAATCAGCATCCCTGCCTGCGGCAACCGAGCCTATCTGACCTTCTAAGCCGAAGTGCTCCGCCACGTTTAGCGTGGCCATGCAAACAGCCTCCCGCGGGTCGAACCCCAGGTTTATTGCCTTTTGTACGATTGCTTCCATGTACCCGCCCTCAGCGAGGGCCTCCGGGGTTATGCCGTCCGAAACCAGGGCCGCACGCCTAAGGTCGGCTCCGTGTTTGCGTATTTCGGAGACTGCTTCAAGGTCTTTTCTCACGCTTCCTTCCCTGATCATGACGCACAGTCCCTGGCGAAGCCTGGACAGGGCTTCATCTGCGGTGATCGGCTCGTGGCAGGAGGAAATCCCGGGAGCCAGGTAGGCTGCAAGCTTTTGCTCTCCCGCCCCGGCGGTGTGACCTTCCAGTGGCAGGCCGGACTTGCGGACCGCTGCGAATGCCGGCAGGTATCGATCCGGCTGCTGGAGCACCCCCTGCCAGTAGGATTCTCCCATGCAGACAATTTCAGGCTGCTCAAGAATTTTCTCCAGGTCCTGTAAATCTATGCCGGCTGAAAGCCCGCTTATGGAAACCATGGCAGGGGCCGCGGCAAATATTTTTACAGGCTGGTGCCGGATTGCCTCCAGGTATTCGAGGACCCCCTGAAGGCCGGCTGCAAAATAGGCCTCAAACACCTCTGTTACAATCGTGGTTGTCCCGCCGGAGATGGCGTGTTTAAGAAATTCCTCTGGCAGGTATCCGCCCGCCACATGGGTATGGCCGTCTATGAAGCCGGGAATTAAGGTCATGCCGTCGGCATCTATGATGCGGGTATTGTCGCCTGCTAGTTTCTGGGCCTCCGGGCCGGCATAGGCGATTTTCCCCTCTTTGACGCACACTCCCTGTTGTGGGAGGAGTTCTTTTGTAAAAACGTTGAAAATCCTTGCATTTATTACAGCAAGATCCGCGGGCTCCCGGCCCAGGGCAGTTTCCATGAGCCGTAGCATTCTGCCCGCGTCAGCTTCCGTGTTTCTGTTTTTCATGCCGGCGTTATTCCTCTGATCCGGTTATATCAGATACGTCAGTGTTTATTTCGGCTTTGATGTTGTTTAAGCCGTTTTCGTAAAATTCCTCTGCAAACCTGGCTTCCAGGGTTTTTAACTTTGCGGCGTTTGTTTCGTCAAAAAGCTCGTCATAGGTTTCTATGCCTTCCTGGTCCACCAGGGTTTTAAGAGCCATCCGCTGGGCCAGGCCGAACCAGAACAGGTTATCCTCGAAATCCTCGAGCAGGTCCATGACCTCGGATTCCTCCTCGTAGTCGGGCGTGGGAAAATACCCGTTTATTTCCTCGTCATACGCCACCAGATCTCCCAGGCCCTGTTCCTTTGCCCCGGCGTATATTTTCTGGATTACCTTGTCGTATTCCAGGGTTTCCGGGTTTTCCTCTGTTTCGAACACGTGAAGGACCCAGTTTGCTATCATTGCAATATCGAGCAGGCCCTTGTATTCTTCCCTTGTGAATTGGTTTGCCATTTTTACACCTTTTTTCCGTGATTTTTGTTTTTAATGCCGAATCACTGGATCATTAGCAGAATGTCCTTGTATTTTCAAGGCAATTCAGTCCCTCTTGACAAAACATGTGCATTCTGTATTGGTAATCTGAGAAATACAGAAAAGATTTGAAAGGAGCTGATTGTGGAAATCGAGATCCCGGGATACGGGACCCTGAGCCTGAATCACCTTGTAATGGACTACAACGGGACCCTTGCCGTGGACGGGGCCCCCGTGAAGGGAGTTGACAGCGCCCTTGAAAGACTCTCCGGCAGCCTGGAGCTCCATGTGCTAACAGCAGACACCTTCGGAAGGGCGGAAGCTGAATTAAGGCGGATGCCATGCGGCCTGACGGTGCTGCCGCCGGGCGATCAGGCAGTGGCAAAGCGTGACTGCGTGATACGCCTGGGGGCGGATAATACCGCAGCAATAGGCAACGGAAGAAACGACAGGTTCATGCTTGATGCAGCAAGGCTAGGTATCTGCGTGCTCCTGGAGGAAGGCGCTGCAACCGGGGCCCTGAATGCCGCGGACGTGGTCTGCCCGTCGATTCTTTCCGCCCTGGAGCTTTTGTCAAACCCCCTTCGTCTTAAAGCCACGCTGAGAAGCTGATGAATCCTTTATGGGTGATACTGATAGTGGGGCTGGTGCTTATATACGTGGTCAGCCCCTATGATCTGATACCCGATCTCATGCCCCTTCTCGGAAGAATAGATGATATAGGGCTTGTTGCCGTCCTGATCTATTATTTGAAAACCGGCCGTGTGCCCGGGTTCGTATCGAGGATTATGGGCTGGTTTTCCGGCGGTGCAAAACGGGGGGGCACACGATCGCAGACGGGAAAGCAGGGCAGCAGCGGTTCAGATCCCGGACGGAACCATGAGGCGGGCAGGGATCCGTATGCAGTGTTGGGGCTTTCTCCGGGCGCCTCCAACAAAGAGATACACGAGGCCTACAGAAAGCTTGCCCAGCAGTACCACCCTGACAAGGTCTCTCACCTGGGAAAGGAATTCCAGGAGCTTGCCTCAAGAAAGTTCGTCGAAATCCAGGAGGCATACGAAACACTTACAGGAAACAAAAAATAACAAACTCCTTCCACCCTCCGTCTTCAGCCTTCCGTCTTCTGTCTTCCGTATTCCGCCCTCTGTCACTGTATCCTCTTGTCTTTTGAGTAACACAAGTGTGCCAGAAAGCAGTTCGGGCAATCAGGCTTTCTGGCCATGCAGACCTGTCTGCCGAAAAACACAAGGCGCAGGGAAAAATCGTTCCATTCATCCTGCGGGATGATTTTCATCAGGTCCTTTTCTATTTTTTCAGGATCCCTGTTTTCCGTCAGATCCAGGCGCCTTGAAATTCGGGCCACGTGCGTGTCAACCACCATGCCGGGAATGCCGAAAGCAGCCCCGAGTACAACATTGGCGGTCTTTCTGCCCACTCCGGAAAGGGTTACAAGTTCCTCCATGCTGCCCGGAACCTGTCCGTCAAAACGCTCCAATATCTGCGCGGCGCAGTTTTTTATATTCTTTGCCTTGTTTTTGTAAAAACCAGTGGACCTGATCATGTTTTCTATTGTTTCAAGGTCTGCTTCCGCAAAATCACGGGGTGTTTTTAAGTGCTGAAAAAGTTTTTCAGTCACTGCGTTTACCTGTCTATCAGTGCACTGTGCGGAAAGTATGGTGGCAATAAGAAGCTGGAAGGCAGACCTGTGTCTTAGCTGAGTCTTGACATGAGGGTAGCGGGCCTTTAAGATCTTTCGAATTTCGCGTATTCTTTGTTGCTGTTTTTTCATAAATAAACCTGTTGTCTTGTTTATTATATTTATTATAGCCGCTGGAAGTTCAACCGGTTGCCCTTGATGCTGAAATCCTTATTTTAGGGTTATATAAACAACAGACTTTTAAACATCAATCTTTTTACGAAACCGTCAATCATTGACAGAATCGTAAAAAGTAAGTTTTTAGATGGCGCCGTAAAAAGTTTAAGATCAAGGCTTGCGCGATAATGAATCACGGGCAAAGAAAACCAAAAGCCCTGGGGCTTTGCTCGGGCGGGTTGGACAGCATTCTGGCCGGGCTGGTTCTTCGAAGGCAGGGGGTTGATGTTTTGTGGGTGAGTTTTGAAACCCCGTTTTTCAATGCATCCAAGGCAAGGGCTGCATCTGAAATTACCGGGATTCCCCTGCTGGTAAGAGATATCACTGAGCGCTATCTTCCAATGCTTCAAGATCCTCCGGCGGGTTTCGGCCAGAACATGAACCCTTGCATGGACTGCCATGCCCTCATGTTCAGGATTGCAGGCGAGATGATGGCCGAAACCGGCGCGGACTTTCTTTTTTCCGGCGAGGTCCTGGGCCAGCGCCCCATGTCCCAGGTCAGAGCCTCGCTGCGCTATGTGGAAAAGCGCTCCGGTTTTGACGGGTATATCCTGCGCCCGCTTTCTGCGAAAAAGCTGCCCGAGACATTTATGGAAAGTCAGGGGCTGGTGGATCGCGACAGACTTTTCGATTTTTCGGGCCGTTCGAGAAAACCCCAGATGGCCCTTGCCGAATCCCTGGGAGTCAATGACTATCCTGCTCCCGCCGGCGGTTGCCTGCTGGCTGATCCGGGCTTCTCAGGGCGCCTGTCTGATCTTTTCAGCCACAGAGGCAGCCCGGAGCCAAGGGAGCTGGAGCTTTTGAAATACGGCCGCCACATGCGGTTGTCTCCGGACGTCAAGCTGATTGTTGGCCGCAACAAGCTGGAAAACGAAAAGATCCTGACGTTTTTCGATCCAGGGGCTGACACCAGGATAAGGTTGCGGACCGTGGCAGGACCGGTGGGGGTTATTCCCAACTCCGGGGCCACGGCGATAGTGGAGCAGGCTGCCGGAATTTGTGCGGGCTACAGCAAGGCGCCCCGGGACAGGCCCGTGGACATCGAGGTGAAACCCCCCGGCAGGCCGCCGGGTGTAATAAGTGTGATTCCCGTGAATCCTGAAAATACAAGCGAGTTGATGATACAGACATGCAGATAAAAAAAATCGTTTCAGGTGCCCAGACCGGCGCGGACCGGGCTGCACTCGACTTTGCAATCGACTACGGCATAGATCACGGCGGGTGGGTCCCTGATGGCCGCCTGGCTGAAGACGGCACAGTACCTTCGAAATATATGGTAAGGGAACTTGCCGGCGGGGATTATCCGGCGCGGACAGAGAAAAATGTTGAGGACTCTGACGGCACCCTGATTATAAGCCGCAAAGAGCTCACCGGCGGATCCCTGCTTACCAGGGAGATGGCTGAAAAGCACGCAAAGCCGTGCCTTCATGTCAACCTGGGACGTATCATAGTTTTTGATGCAGCCATTGACATATACGAGTGGCTCGTGGCCCACGGAATAGAGGTTTTAAACGTTGCCGGTCCCAGGGCCAGCAAGGATGGGGGCATCTATGAGGTCACCCGCAACATCCTGGAAACCGTGCTCCATATTGATGCCATAACAGGGGCCATGCCGGAGGCGGCCGAACATGCAAAGGCTTCCGGCAGTCTTTTGTCTGATGATGAGTCAGCGATGCCCCGGAGTGTGGAACATGCCGTGGAAGTCCTGGTCGCAGAGCTTGCGGAAAAGACCAAATCCCGAATAGCCGGACGCTCAGGCAAGGAAATTTCCGGTTTCGAAAAGGGTCTGGTTCAATACATTATTGAGCGGTTTGGACTTGAGTCTGAAAACAGGGACCTGATGGAGGCATGCTCCAGGATTTCGGTCAAAAGCGAAATTAATGCAGCAGAGGCTGCAGAGATAATAACCGGAAGGCTATGGCAGCGGCTAAGGGAAACAGGGCAGCTGCGGGTGATCAAGTAGTCGGCTGAAGGCCGGTTTATCCGGAAGAAGAATCATTGTGAGAGCCCAGCACTGATGCGGCTTCCCTTACCCCTGCATCAGGATCGCGCTTTAGCGCTGGCATCATTATTTCGATGTGCTCGCCGGGTATCCTGCAGACCGCGTAAACAGCTGCAATTCGTACCCGGGGAGGATACTTCATGCGTCTTAGCCACCTTCGCTTCGACATAATGATCCTTGCAAGAGGCTGTATGAAGTCGCTGCTGCCGATCCTGCCCATTGCCCGGCAGACCTCTGTGAGAACATCCGGGTTTTTTTCTTCGGCCAGAATGCCAAGGAGGACATCAGATGCGCCCGCAGAGTTGCGCCTGCCTATCGTGTTTACCGCTTCAACAGCCAGTTCGGTGTCTTTGCTGCGGGCCAGTTCGGCAAGCAGGGCGTCTGTTTCCGTGCTCTCAAGGCGTCTTGCCAGGCGGAAGGCCGCCCGCCTGACCTGCTGGTAAGGGTCGGTAAGGGTATATCTCAGCTCGGTTGTCAGATCAGATGTTACGGAATCCATGATCTCCAGTATTCGCGATTTTTCCTCTGCACGGCTTTCAGTGATCATGGACTGCCTTACCTGTTCGACTGCCTGTTTGTCCATGCGGCCGAGCAGTTCGGCTGCCATGCGCCTTATGCGGATGTCTTCCTCGTTTTTTATCAGTTCTATGAGCATGGGCGCCATGCCTTTTCCCATGGTGCTTATAAGCTGGCAGGCCTGCTGGCGCCGTTTCTGGTCTGCTGATTTAAGGTCTGCCGAAAGTGCGTCTGATATCCTCGGGTCCAGCTGTCTGCCGAATGCATGGGCCCGGTCCCAGGTTTCGAGCCCGATGTTTTCTGCAAGCTGCCTGTGCCGGCCTATCCGGGTGAAAATCCTGGCAGCCGCGGGGTATTCTCCGTATAAAATCAGGTTTGCCGCCGCGTCATGCAGTATGTCTGCTGCTTTCTGAACTTTTTCAGGGTCTGTTTCCGCCTCGAAAACAGGGATCATCAGCAGGTCAGCAACCATTTTTATGTATGAGGCAGCAGGCTGCCAGTCCGACGGATCCCCGACATTGCTGAATTTTTCCAGCAAATGGGTTCGTGCAGCAGATTCTGAGTCTATGTATCTTTTTGCCGAGCCGGCAAGGATTGCTGAAACTTTTTCCGTTTCCCCTGACAGGAAAAGATCACGCAGCAGAGAGGCCATATCCTTTTCCCCTGACAGCCGTGCTGCCAGGTTTTCGGTATCAGCAAAACCCTCTTTTTCACCGGCGCCGTTTTCTTCGGGCTCCCGGTCCTGTGCCAGGGGACGCAGGCGGCGGATGTCATATACACTTTGCTCGAAAAAGAGTCCGGACAGTTGCCTGCTGCGGGCAAATCCCCGCCAGAATTCGCTGTTTAGATTCTTCTGCGGGGTAAAGAAAAGAGCCTCGAAGAAAGCTTCCAGGTCTGATTCGGATATCTGGCTTGAAAAAGTCAGGCTGTTTAGTCCCGCGCCGGCAAGCAGTTTAACCATGCCGCCGAACAGGGCCTCGTAACCCGAGGAGTCCACCTTTACCCCGTTTATCAGAAGCGAGCCTTCCACCCTTGAAATGGTCAATGCCCGGTCCTCGGAAATAGACTCCTGCAGGGTTTTTACCAGCCTGGAAACAGCCTTTTTGGCGACCGGTCCGCCCGAGGGATAAAGCCGCAGCTGGCCGTAAGTTCCCAGCAGGGTGCTTATTATTCTTTTGATGCTGTGGATACTGTCCCGGTTTACACCGGCAGCAGCATCATCAGGTGCAGTCACGGAGGTCTGTTCAGCCTCGTCTTCTTCGTTTTCTGGCTCCGGGGGGTGTAATTGTTCATCATCCGCAGACTTTTTGGTATAGCTCACCTGGCGTACCGCAATATCTGTCAGTCTCCGGGCGCGCATATATGATTCCCAGTAGCCGGGAGAAATGGTTTTTCCCTCCGGACTGGCGAGTTCTTCTATCATGGACCTGAGCTGGGTTTCATCCACCCCCTTTTTAAAGATAAGGCTCCTTATTTCCAGTCTGTCCCACAGTTCGACAATCCTGCCCAGAACCCACCTCAGGCCGGGATCCGCGAGTTCCTCACCGTTTACCCATATTCTTTTCTGATCTGCTGTGACCGAGACAGAGGCATCGTTTCGAAATATTCTTTCCAGGAGTTTGAGCACCTCACTGAGGGCGCTTGTCACTGATTTGCTTTCCGGGGGATAAAGCCTTGTGTTGCGCACTGCCACAAGCAGAGCACGCAGCAGGTGCGGCACAAGTTTCATGCTTTCGCGGCTCAGCCTGATGTCGCCGAGTCCTTCGGCAGCGCCTTCGGGGCCGGCTTCCTCTTTTTCAGCCGACTCCGGTGCATCTCCTGTGTAGAGCTCTGTTTCGTTTTCGTCGAATATGAGCCGGCTGGATGTCTCGAGCTGCTCTTCGTAGGACCGGGCCTTTTTGTCTTCTGCTGAGCGTCTGAAATGATGGGCAAGAAATGATGCAGAAGGCAAAAGATCCTGCTGGTAGAGCTTTTCCTGGTAAGCTCCTATCTGCTGATGCAGCAGCTTTCTTTCATCAGGGGAGATGCCGTCGTAGATAATGTCGCGAACCTGTTTGCTGGAAAACCTTATGCTTTCATCATTTTCTTCAAAATCGGTGCGAACGATGCCCTGCTGCTCGGCATTGTTGATGATATCGTATATCCTGTCCCCCTGGTCCCGGCTTATGCCCGCCAGCATGCTGAGAAAACCCGATTCGCCGAAAGCAGAGGCCCGGTCCAGGAATCTGCGGCTTTCCTCGTCAAGTCTATGCATTTTGGTGCGCACTATTTCGTCCAGGGATTTCGGAAAGTAATCATTTTCCGGTGCGGTTACGTTCCATTTTTCCCCGTCGTAGTATATCCTGTCATCGTCTATCATTTTTCGAATGATTTCAACGATGAACAGGGGATTTCCCTGGGTGACCCCGGCTATTTCCCGGCACAGGCTATCCGGCAGCCTGATGCCGCCGAATATGGTTCCGAGGTATTGTTCTATGTCAGCCTCTCCAAGCGGGGGCAGGGTTATTGTCTCAATTCCGAGCTCCTCTGAATGGGCGTTTCTGAACAGATCCAGGGCAACGGATTGTCCTGACAGTTGTTTTTCAACCGAAGCCGTGGCGCAGATGAATATCAGCAGACCCTCTTCCTTCATCAGTTTTCGCAAAAGATGCAGCGACGCAGGATCACAGTAGTGGAAATCATCCACGAGCAAAACAAGCGGGCGTCTTCCTGCCAGCCGTTTCAACAAACGGGCGAAGGCGGCAAAGATTGCTTCTCTTTCCGCGGGTTCATTTTCAGGAAGCGGCGGAGGCCCGCCTTTGAGCTGAGGGATTATATGCGACAGCCTGTGGATTTCTTTTTCCTCCATGCTGTCCAGCGTATTAAACCCCTTGTCAGGCAGCTGGTTCATCAGACCCATGGCCGCGTAAGAAACCAGGTAATAGGGCCTGAAGGCTTCCTGGACAGAGCCGTTAACCCGTACCGGCCTGAGTCTCGTTTTTTCCAGGTTTTTCTGTATTGCCGCCAGGAAGCTGGTTTTTCCCATTCCGGGGGCGCCATCTGCAATCAGAAAACGGGTGTAACCTTCAGCGACTTTTTTAAGTGCTCTTCCCACTTCGGCAAGCTGTTGCCTGCGACCGGCAATGCCGGCTGAGTCCAGGTGCCGGAGCAATGTTTCCGGCAGAAGTTCCGCACCCCCTAGCTCTGCTGCATCAGCAAGCCGGTCTCTGCCTGACTGCTTTGCCTGATACATGGCGGTATCAGCCCTGTGTATAAGTGCCTTGCCCTCAGATGCGTCCTCGGGGGCGGCAGCGATGCCGATGCTTACCGTCAGGGGTATGCTTGTGCCGGATCTTTCTATGGTAAAATCGGATCTGCGGGTGAGCTGAAGAATTTTTTCCGCGGCCTGCCTGGCCCCGGCCCTTGTACAGCCCGGGAGCAGAAGCAGGAAGTTGTCTCCTGCATACCGCACGGATATGGAATTTTCAGGGGCTGCTTTTCCTATGGCCTCTGAAATTATTACAAGAGCCTCATCCCCCGTGTTCTGCCCGTACTGATCGTTTATTTTCTTTAAATAATCCGCGTCTATCATAAGGATGCACAGGGGGTTGTTGTCGAGAGCATCCCAGCTGACCCGGTTTTTGAAGTACTGGAGAAGGTAGCGCCGGTTATACAGACCCGTGAGTTCGTCTTCGTATATCAGTGCGGATGGGTCTTTGCCGACGTTTTGTAGAAAATAGAAAAATTTCTGGTACTTCATCCATCCCCCTGATGGAAAGGCAGCTTTTTTAAATATCCGGGAATTCTGGCGGAATCATAGAAAAAAACGTTCTGAATAGCAAATATAAATCAATTTTTTCCCTCCCGCATTCCCTTTGTTTGCAAACGCGGGTCAAGCCATTATTTTAAATCAGGCAAGGGAGGTAAAAAAGCCAATGAGAACAGCAGCAGATGTTTTGAGGGAAAAAAGGACCTCGCGTCTGGTTACGGTGCCTTATGACACCGTGGTCATGGACGCTGTCAGGGTGATGGCCGATGAAAGGATAGGCGCGGTTTTGATACGCAACCTGGGGGAGATCTCAGGCATATGGACCGAGCGCGATTTTCTAAATAACATGCTCGAACCTGGCTTTGATCCAAAGACCGCCATTGCGGGCGACTATATGCAGACCTCCTTGATCGAGGCAGGCTCTGACACCCCCGTTTACAGGCTTGAGGAGATGTTTCTGGGGCTTTTTATCCGGCACATTCTGATAAAGGATAAGCAAACTTATATCGGCCTGCTTTCCATTGGCGATGTACTGCGTTCCAGTCTTTTGGAAAAAGACAAGGAAATAAAGGAATTAAACCGGATCGCCAGCTGGGAGTACTATGAGAACTGGGCATGGCATCACAGATATGAGCCCAGGACAGGCAGCGGAAGCAACGAGGACCAGTGACGACCCGGCACAACATGTTTAATGGCAGCCGCCTGCCCCGCCCCCGCAGGTACGTTCCATGGTAAACTGGCTGAGTTCTCCGTTTATCAGTGCCTGTACAGCGGATTCTACAGTGGGCATCTGCCCTCCGTAATAAACCTCTATTCCTACCTGGTTGAAACCCATGAGCGGCCTCATGCCCATTCCGCCGGCAATCAGTTTTTGCACCCGGTTTTCCGCAAGGTACTGCACGGGCGCCATGCAGCCTCCCTGCTCGTGAGGTATGTTTGGAACTGTTTTTACGTTCTTGATTTCGCTGTTTTCCACTGATACCAGCGTGTAGATTTCACAGTGGCCGAAATGTGATTCAACCGGTGCTTCAAGTCCGCCCGGCGAAGCAGAGGGGATTGCGATCATTGTTTCCATTTTGTGTTTCCTTTCAAATTTTTACGGCGTTTTTGTCTGAAACGCTTTAGATGTGGGCATATGCCAAAAAGTTTGAACAAATTAATGCTTCGCAAAAATAATGTCAAATCATTTCTGCCTGCTGAATTGCCTTCTTGAAACAGTTATAAAAAAAGGCTAAAACCCCGGGTCATATAAAGCATAGGTTTCCGGCAGAACAGATTTCAAAAAAGGATTTCCAGATGACCCTGCAAAAGGAGTTTTCCCCGCCGCCGGGGTTAAGAGGCCCCAACATACAATCAGTTCTTGCAAGCGCGCGCTTCCGGGATCATGGCGCCCATCAGGTGTTTGAAAACACGGTTGAGAAGATCATAGAAACAAGCCGGGGTGTAAGGCTTCAGGGTTTTTATTCCCGGAATCCCGCCGAAAAAGGATTGGTGCTGCTGCTCCACGGATGGGAGGGCAGTGCGCAGTCGACTTATGTCCGCACCACGGCAAGGTTTCTACATGACCAGGGGTATTCGGTCTTTCGCCTGAACCTGCGGGATCACGGCGATTCGCACCATTTAAACCAGGGCCTGTTTTTCGGCACTCTTTTTGACGAGGTTTTCGAGGCAGCAGACCAGGTGGGGCAGATGTCTGAAGGCGGGCTGTTTTTTGTTGCAGGGTTTTCCCTTGGCGGCAATTATGCCCTGCGAATTGCCCGTGAAACCGCATGGAGGCGGGTATCCGCCCTTCGCCGCGTTGTTGCGGTAAGCCCTGCACTGAACCCGGCCCGCGCAACCGAGGTTGTGGACCGGACCTTGCTGTACAGGCTTTATTTTTTAAAAAAATGGAAGCGTTCCCTTTTGCGCAAGCAGCAGTTGTATCCGGATCTCTACGATTTTTCAGACGTGTTGTCATGCAATAAAATAATGGGGCTCACCGCTGCCCTTTTGCCGAAATACAGCCCTTATACGGATCCCTATCAGTATTTCCGGGATTATACCCTTGTTGGTGAGGCACTTTTGCCCGTTAACATTGCCACCACCATAATTACTTCCAGAGACGACCCCATAATTCCTGTGGACGATTTTTACGGTCTTAGTTTAAACCCTCTCACCGAGCTTTTGATACAGCCCTACGGCGGTCACAACGGGTTTATTGAGAATTACCGGCTTTGCGCCTGGTATGAGAAGGTTTTGTGCGAGCTTTTTTCCCGGCACGGGAATTAACGGGCAAACCCTATGCATCCGGTCATTTCCGCATGCTTGCGGGAGCCGGGATACTGCCGGCAGATTTCAGGCTTGACATCGTGTATCCGGCAGATCTGCCTGCCGGATTTGTCTTTCGGGTCTGCAGGGGCAAGCCAGGGGCATACGTCTGAAAATTTTCTTGTCCCGGGCTCCGCCCAGACTGCATAGGAGGTTATTTTTCCCCCCTGTGAAATGGTTGCAACTCTTTCTATGATGTCGTGTCTTTTCTTGTCCTTCCAGAGCAGGTAGTCTGTTTCCGATATTTCGTGGCGGTAATCAAGCACTCGGCAGCAGCGCCCGCACTGCCTGCATCTGAAATTTTCCATGCCCGGATCAATCCAGATGCCCGTTTTTCCCTTTGTACACTTGTCTGCCGGGCCGGTGTCCGCAAGAAACACCTTTTTGCAGATTTCAGCCATTACTTCCGCTGACGGGGGAAAGGCTGCAATTTTTTTCAGCAGCATAAGGCCCAGTTCTCCCGGCGTGATTTTTTTCATCCTGCTTATGTGTCCGCGGCCCGGGGTAAAAATCCACAGGCCGTCGTGCCGGGGGTCGTCTGCGATTCTGAAGCCGGGCGCGGGTATAAGGCCGCAGAGCTCCACAAAGAGGCGGGTCTGGGGAGGGTACAGGTTGAAGTCGATGCGTATCGCTGAAACAGCCTCTTCCACGGACAAAAAGATTCGATCTTTTTCTCCCAAGGGCGTATCCTTTTTTTATGCCTTAAAGTTATACCTGATTTATAATTTGTTTTAAGGATGAATGCCAGTTGTTTTTTTGTCTTGCCGGAAAACGGAAAATCATGTGTCAAATCCTCCGGGCAGGATTATTATTGCACTAGACAGTTGCAGACAGGCGTTTATAACTGAAGCATCTGCAGTAACTTTAACCGGTGTTTTTTACCTTTTCTGCCGCTGCTGCCAGTTATTTAAAACAGCCGGAGCCGGCAGGTATAAAATTAAGAAAAAAAGGGTGCGCTATGATCAAGACAATAAACGAGCAGGCGGTTGAACTGGAGGGAAAGATTTCGTGTCATCTTGTGGATGAGGCCGAAGCAGCGGCCATAGAGAAATCCTGGCAGTCAGACCCTCGATGGAAGGGCATCTCCCGGCCTTATAGCGGAGATGACGTGATGCGCCTCAGAGGTACCCTGCCGGTTCAGTATTCCTACGCGGACGCAGGGGCCAAGAGATTGTGGCGGCTTTTGAGCTCTGAGGAGTTTGTCCCCGCCCTGGGCGCCCTGACGGGCAACCAGGCTGTCCAGCAGGTTGAGGCCGGTCTGAAGGCCATTTACGTGAGCGGATGGCAGGTGGCTGCAGACAACAACACGGCAGGCGAGATGTATCCGGACCAAAGCCTGTATCCCGCAGACAGCGTTCCCGGCGTGGTCAGAAGAATCAATAACGCGTTAAAGCGGGCCGACCAGATCCACCTGCTTGACTGCCGGCAGGACGGTCCTTACTGGTATGCGCCGATTGTGGCGGATGCAGAGGCAGGTTTCGGTGGTCCTTTAAACGCGTTTGAGCTAATGAAATTCATGATCGAGGCAGGCGCCGCGGGCGTGCATTTTGAAGATCAGCTGGCGTCAGCCAAAAAATGCGGCCACCTGGGCGGCAAGGTCCTGGTCCCGACCAGGGAGTTTATAACCAAGCTGATTTCAGCCCGCCTTTCGGCAGATATCTGCGGGGTCCCCTCCGTGCTGATCGCCCGCACTGACGCTGATGCCGCAAAACTGCTTACAAGCGATATTGATGAGCGAGACCGGCCGTTTATCATAAGTAAAGAACGCTCTGATGAAGGTTATCACTGGGTCCGGCCCGGGGTAGAGTCCGCCATAGCCCGCGGACTTTCCTATGCGCCCTATGCCGACATGATCTGGTGCGAAACCTCTGTGCCGGACCTCGACCAGGCCCGGCAATTCGCGGAAGGCATACATTCCCAGTACCCGGACAAGCTTTTGTGCTACAACTGCTCGCCTTCTTTTAACTGGCAGGCCAATCTCGATGACGCCGCGCTTGCCAGGTTCCAGAGGGAGCTGGGCGCAATGGGCTACAGGTTCCAGTTCGTAACACTTGCGGGGTTCCATACTCTTAATCTGGGCATGTTCGAACTTGCCAGAAGTTACCGCGACGAGGGAATGGCTGCGTATTCACGCTTTCAGCAGGAGGAATTCCGGCATGAAAAGGATGACGGTTACATGGCAACAACCCACCAGAAGTTCGTGGGCACCGGTTACTTCGACCGGGTAATGACTACAATCACCGGGGGAAAGGCTTCCACCGGATCCATGGCAGATTCCACCGAGACCTCGCAGTTTACACGGGAGTGATAACTACAGTTTGACTTTTTCCGGAACCCTGTTACCTTTTTCGGAAAAAGGGTATGCAGTCAAACGGTTTATTGTTGATTTAAAAAAACTTTTTCCCGGAGCCTGATCGCCTGATGGACCGCCGCACATTTTTGAAGCTTGCGGGCATGGGAAGCTTGGCGTTTGCTTCCGCATGCACCCTGGAAAATGAAAAAAACCTCTACTCACTTGTCCGCATCCAGGATGACATGGTTTCGGGCGAGGCTGCCTGGTATGCCTCCACCTGCAGGCAGTGTCCCGCAGGCTGCGGGGTGATTGCCAAAAACCGCGAAGGCCGGGTTATCAAGCTCGAGGGCAATCCCCTGCACCCGGTAAATAAGGGGAAACTCTGTATCCGCGGCCAGGCGGCCGTCCAGGAAGTCTACCACCCGGACCGGCTCCAAAAGCCTCTTATCAGGCAAAACAACACCTGGAAAACCATGGACTACGATGAGGCGGTTTCCCTGCTTGCGCAAAAAACAAGAAAAGCGGCAGCCCGGGGACAAAACCGCGTCAGGATGCTCACTGGAATTGAAGGCGACGTCAGGTTGAATCTTTTCCAAAGAAGCCTTGATTCATGGGGCAGCCGGGCGCCGACTGTTTTCGAACCCTTTTCCCACGAAAACCTCAGGGCGGCAAACCAGTCGGTCTTCGGCGTAAACGGCATTCCTTCCTACCGGATTGAAGACTCGGATGTCCTGGCGGGCTTTGGAGCTGATTTCTGCGAGACCTGGCTTTCCCCGGTTGAATACTCCAGAAAATTCAAGCAGATGCATGCGTTTGCAGAAGGCGGCAAGGGGCGGTTTTTCCATGTAAGCCCCTGGCGGGGAATCACGGGCGCCAATTCTGATGCCTGGATTTCGTGCGCCCCGGACACCGAGTCAGTTATATGCCTGGGACTTATCAAAAGGATTTTAAAGGAAAACCGCGCAGGTAATATCCCTGAGCAGGCCGGGCGGCAGATCCGGAAAATCGCGGAGCCGTTTGATCGTGAAAAGGTGATCGAAATTTCGGGAATCGAGCCGGACCTTTATGATCTGCTTTCAGAAAGCCTGCTGCAGGCAAAAAAACCCCTGGTAATAGGCACAGCCGCCCCCGGGCGCGATTTACATGCTTTGCAGGCCAATGCCGCGGTGAACCTGCTCAATTACCTGCTTGATCCGGACCTGGGAAAAATTGATTTTACCCGCAGGCACAGGGCGGAAAAAGCAGCCACGCACGCTGAGATACTTTCATTTTTCCGTGATCTTGAATCCGATCCCGCAGACGTGGTGTTTTTAAACAATGTCAACCCTGTCTACGCGTTTGCCGGGCAGAAGGGCATAAAGGAGCCACTTGAGCAAAGCGGGTCGTTTGTGGCCTGTTTTTCAAATTTCATGGACGAAACCGCGCAATGTGCAGACCTTGTTTTTCCCGTAAGCCTTGCCCTTGAATCCTGGGATGAATACGGAGCTTATCCGGGCCTGCTGTCTTTGTGCCAGCCGGCCATGAAGCCGCTTAACGGGGCGCCCTCTGTCACGGAGGTTTTTCTTCGGATCGCGCCGAAAGCCGCAGAAAACCGCGAAACAGCAAGGGAGGAACTGATTTTTCAGGTGCAGCAAAACCACGGGATTGATGATGAAAAGACCTGGCTTGATGCCCTCAGCCGGGGCGGGCTGTTTGACAAAGCCTCCCGGCGGGAGTCCGGGGCGGAAAACCCCGGGCTGCAAGACGGTTTTAAAGACAGTTTCAGCGATTTTGAGATTTCCGGGACCGAAGAAAGCCCTCAAATTTCAGTCCTGCCGTCGGTACGGTTTTTTGACGGCCGCAGTGCCAATCTTCCCTGGGTTTGCGAAATTCCTGACCCGGTGACCCAGGTGGCCTGGCAGAGCCCGGTGCTGGTCCACCCGGCTACGGCCCGGGATATGGGCATCGAAGACGGTGATATGGTGAGCATCACCAGCAGTAACGGAGAAATAAGCGCCCCGGCCTACAAAAGCTCTGACATTCATCCGGGTGTGCTTGGATTGCAGGCCGGGCAGGGACACACAGAATACGGCAGGTATGCAAAAGGGCAGGGGGCAAACCCTTTTGCGCTTTTTTCAGTGAAATCCAGCCCTTTGTCAGGCACAGCGCTCTATGAAACACGGGACCTGCAGGTTGAAGCCGCAGGCATGCAGCAAAAACTTGCCTCAACTGCAGGCAGCCTGGATCCCCACGGCAGGAAAATAGCCCTGACAGTTTCAGTGGATGAACTCCTGGAGCCCGAGGGTGAAAAAAAACACGGCCTTGCCATGCATGATTTTCCCCTGACCCTGCCGCTGCCGGAGGGCTATGATGAGCAAAGGGATTTTTATCCGCCTCATGATCACGAGGACTACCGCTGGGCCATGGCTGTGGACCTGGACAGGTGCATCGGCTGCAGCGCCTGCGCCGCTGCCTGTTATGCTGAAAACAACCTTGCAGTGGCCGGAGAAGAACAGATTATAAACGGAAGAGAGATGTCCTGGCTGCACATAGAGCGTTACTGGCAGATTGAAGATCCGGGCAAATCGGTTTTTCTGCCAATGCTGTGCCAGCACTGCGACAATGCGCCCTGCGAATCCGTATGCCCGGTGTATGCGCCCCATCACAGCAAGGAAGGGCTCAACAACCAGATCTATAACAGGTGCATAGGTACGCGGTTCTGTGCCCAGAACTGCCCCTACAAGGTCAGAAGATTCAACTGGTTTGACTGGAAATGGCCGGAGCCTTTAAATCTTCAGCTGAATCCGGATGTCACGGTACGCAGCAAGGGTGTCATGGAGAAATGCTCTTTTTGCGTCCAGCGCATAAAACAAGCCCACGGCAGGGCAAAAAATGAAGACAGAAAGATAGAAGACGGGGAGGTCACGCCTGCATGCGTGCAGACCTGTCCCACTGACGCGCTGGTTTTCGGAAGCCTTATGGATTCTGCAAGCCGGGTGTCGCAGATGGTAAAAGACCGCAGGGCATACCAGGTGATGGGGTATCTCAACACAAAGCCTGCAGTGATTTATTTAAAAAAAGTTGTCCACGCTGTTTGACCGCAAAGCAACGGCCGGATAAAAAATGGAAAAACTTTCTTTTAAGGAAATAGACAACACTGTAGCAGCCACCCTGGATCCTCCGGGCCGCTTTTACTGGACCGTGATTGGTCTGCTTTTTTGCGGAATCCTGGTGGGGGCTTTCTGCTGGGCCTGGCAGATAATGGTCGGCATAGGCGCGGGCGGGCAAAACAGCCCGGTCAACTGGGGCACCTATCTCATCAATTTCGTTTTTTGGGTGGGAATCGCGCATTCCGGGACCCTGATTTCAGCAATTCTTTACCTGCTGCGCGCCGAATGGCGAAACCCCATAGCCCGGGCAGCTGAAACCATGACAGTGTTTGCGGTTTGCACCGCAGGGCTTTTTCCGTTTATCCACCTGGGAAGGGTATGGATGGTCTACTACATGCTGCCCATACCCAATGATCGAACCCTGTGGCCCAACTTCCAGTCACCCCTTATGTTTGACGTGGTGGCAATAGGCACCTACCTGATAGTAAGCGTGCTTTTCTGGTATACAGGCATGCTGCCGGATCTGGCCGCAATCCGGGACAGGGCTTCGGGCACCCGGAAAAAGGTGTTTTCCGTGCTTTCTCTCGGATGGACCGGCAGGTTCGAGCAGTGGAGGCATTATTCCAGGGGATATCTGCTGTTTGCCGCACTTGCCACTCCCCTGGTGATATCGGTTCACAGCGTGGTTTCCTGGGATTTTGCCCTGGGAGTGATACCGGGCTGGCACACGACCATTTTCGCCCCGTATTTCGTGGCAGGAGCCATTCATTCCGGCCTGGCAATGGTGCTTACACTGATGATCCCCATGCGGCGGATTTTCGGGGCACAGCGTATCATAACCATGCACGTGCTGGAAAGTGTTGCAAAGACAATAGTTTTTACGGGCCTTATCGTGGGATTCGCCTACGGCACCGAGTATTTCATAGCCTGGTACAGCAGAAACAGCGTTGAAATGGAGGTGTTTACATTCAGGTCCGCAGGCGATTTCACCCTGTCATACTGGATAATGGTTGTATGCAACTCCATGGTGCCCCTGCTGTTTTTCTTCAGGCGCATCAGGACCAGCATTGTCTGGCTGTTCGGTATTTCCATCCTGGTCAATATAGGCATGTGGTTTGAAAGATTCGTGATAATAATCAGCAGCGTGGCCCATGACTTTCTGCCCAATGCCTGGGGTCAATACGCACCAACTGCCATCGAGTACGGCATAATGCTTGGCAGCTTTTCCCTGTTTTTCTTTCTGTTCTTCTTGTTTGTCAAGCATCTGCCCGCAATCTCAATGACCGAGATGAAGGAGCTGCAGCATCAGGGGATGACTCATGAATAGCGAAAATACCCGGATCACAGCCCTTTTTGAGGACGACAGCCTGGCGGCCGAGGCCATCAGGGCCATAAAAAACGCGGGATGGCGTATTTCAGACGTACACGGCCCCATTCCCAGCCACGAAATTTCCGGGGCCCTGGGAATTAAAAAAAGCGGGGTGGGCTGGTTTACACTCTGCGGCGGAGTGATAGGATTTTTCCTGGGCTATTTTCTTGCAGTTTTTACAGCCGCACGCTGGGGGCTGATGGTGAGCGGAAAGCCGGTGCTTTCATATATTCCGTTTTTTATCGTGGGCTTTGAATTCACCATCCTGTTTGCTGTGCTGGGAAATGTCCTGGGCCTGATCCTGCTCATCCGGCTTCCGGCATACCGGGATCTGCCCCATATTGCCCCGGCATGCTCGGCTGACCGGTTCGGCGTGGTGGTTGACTTCGGCGACTCCGATAAAGACGAAGCCCGCAGGTTTTTGACTAATCTGGGCGCTGAAGTGCCCGAATCATCAGATAGGGAAACAGAGTCGTGAAACAGGCATCCAGGGCAATGGATAGCAGGCAAAACAGGGTCTTTGGCGCGGCTGCGGCACTGGCGGTGCTCGGGCTGGCAGCTTTCGGGGCAAATCTGTTTTTCGGCAGCCCCGAGGCAGCCTGGCGGGCATACCTGGTCAATTTTCTTTTGTTTTCGGCAGTCGCCCAGGGCGGGCTTGTATTTTCCGCAATGATGAACACGGTGCAGGCAAGGTGGAGCAGTCGCCTGTCTGCCCTGGCAGAGTCGTTTGCAGCTTTTTTCCCGGTTTCTTTTGTCCTGTTTCTGGGGCTTTTTTTCGGACGCGAGTACGTGTTTCCCTGGATGGGACAGGATCTGCACGGCAAGGAAGTATGGTTAAACACCGGTTTTCTGTTTTCCCGCGACATTGCCGGGCTGCTGGTGCTCTACGGTCTGGGTTTTGCATATCTTTACTACAGCCTCTGGTTCAGGCTGGCTGCCGGCGACAGCTCCGCCGGACTCCAGGGCAGGCTGGCGCGTTTCTGGGAGGGCCGCAGCGCCGACCCGCAGAAGTACGAACACCGCAGGTATGTCTTTGGGGTGCTCTACCTTCTGGCATTTGCAATCGTGCTTTCTCTTATCGGCTTTGATCTGGTCATGGCTGCAGAACCGCACTGGTATTCAACCCTGTTCGGTGCGTACACTTTTATCAAGGCCATTTACGTGGGCTTCGGCGGCCTGATCATACTTGCTGCGTGCCTGCATGCAAGCCGCACAAATGATTTTCTGCTCAGCCCCCCGGAGTTCCTGGACATGGGGAAACTCTTTTTCGCATTTTGCCTGGCATGGGCGGATTTTTTCTACTGCCAGCTCGTGGTTATATGGTATGGAAATATATCTGAGGAAACCGCATATATTATCACCAGAACAATGCTGGCCCCTTGGAACCGCATTGCATGGGCGGTTTTTATAATATGCTTTATCGTGCCTTTTCTGATACTTATAAACAGGAAGATAAAGACCGTGCCATGGTTTATGACCGTTCTGTGCGCCGTGGTGCTTGTCGGCATGTGGCTGGAGCACTATCTGCTGCTCGGCCCGGCGCTGGGCAACCCCGGTGATACCGCCACGCTGCTGTCTGCTGCAGACGTGTTGATGTTTCTCGGGTTTGCGGGACTGCTCACGGCCTCGGTGGCTGTATACCTCGGGCAGTTTCCCGCTGTTGTAAAGGCGGCTGTCTCAGGTGAGCAAAAGAGCGCGGGCGGGGATATTGACTCATGAGACCTTTTGAAGCTGTGAGAAAAATCGCGGGTGTTTTTGCTGCAAACCTGAGGCCCGTGTTTTTTATGCTCCTGCTTGTAGTCCTGGCCGCGGTTTTTGCGTACATGGTGTACGTGTATCCGTCTTCAGGCATGGGGCCGGCCCAGCCCATAGCCTTTTCTCACAGGGTGCATGCAGGGGTCAAGGATATAGACTGCAGGTTTTGTCATCCCTACGTGGAAAGATCCAGTCAGCCCGGGCTTCCTGAAACACAAAAGTGCCTGTTCTGCCATGATTATATAATTGCAGAGCACCCGGAAATCAAAAAGGAGCACATGTATTTCGACACCGATACACCCACTCCATGGCGGAAGGTGAATTACCTGCCCGAGCACGTGATGTTCAACCACCAGAGACACATAAGAAAAGACGTTGAATGCGCGTCATGCCATGGCAGGGTGGAGGCCAGGGACCGATTGTCAGGAGAGAACTTTAAAATGGGATTCTGCCTGCAATGCCACAGGAAGGAAGGCGCCACTGTTGATTGCTGGCTTGCGTGTCATAACTGACGGCCGAACAGGGTTTCATGTTCAGGCAAAATCGATTCTCAGGGAAGTCCAAGGTCGGGATCGGTTTTTGAAGCGACATTGAGCGTTCACGGTCAGGAGCGAAAAAACTGATCCCGACCGCAGGGCTTCCTTCCCGCAAAAACATGGGGCTATGTGAGAAGCTTTTTACAAAACCGTCACAGGATAATCAGAACATGTCGTTAATCAGTACATTTTTTCTGCTATGGGGTCAAAGGAAGCAAAGTGACAGTATCTGAAACCATAAAACTATCCGATTATGCCACTGCCAAGGGGTTTTGCCTGACTTCGGGATTCTGGCTGATGGTTGCAACTTTTATGGGGCTTTTGGGGGCAACCGAGCTGATTGCCCCTGACGTGACTGAAAACATCGGCTGGCTGGGTTTTGGCAGGGTGAGACCCACCCACGTAAACCTTGTATTGTTCGGGTTTGCCACGCCGGGGCTTCTGGGGGCGACTTTTTATTTTTTCCCCAGGGTGCTGCAGACAAGGCTTTACAGCGAAAGGCTGGGTATTTTTACGGTTATCGCCTGGAATATCATGCTTGCGGCAACGGTTTTAACCCTGCTTTCAGGCAGGACCCAGGGCAGGGAATACGCAGAGCTGGTCTGGCCCGTGGACATCCTGGTGGTGCTGGCCTTTGCCCTTGTGGTGTTTAATTTTTTCATGACCCTGCGCCAGCGAACAGAGCCGCTTATATACGTCTCTGTCTGGTACGCCTGTGCTGCTGCAGTGCTTACCATGCTGACCTATTCACTGGGCAACGTGATCTGGAGGCCTGACGGCGGTGCGCTGTCAGGCATGCCTGATGCCATTTTGCTGTGGTTTTACGGGCACAATATTTTCGGCCTCCTTTTGACTCCGCTGTCCATAGGCGTGGCCTATTACGTGGTTCCAAAGGCCATCAGGGCTCCTCTCTACAGCCACACCCTGTCTTTACTGGGTTTCTGGGCCCTTATAGTTGTCTACACCCATATCGGGACCCATCACCTGCTGCAGGTGCCCGTGCCCACCTGGCTTAAGGTGGTTGCCATTGTCGACAGCATCGCAATGGTGATCCCGGTGGCTGCTTTTTTAATAAACATCTGGTACACGGCAAAGGGGAAGCTGGGGGCGATTCACGCGGACATAGGCGCAAAGTTCGTTTTTACGGGAACGATAATGTATTTCTTTGTAAGCATCCAGGGTTCAATGATGTCTCTGCCGCAGGTCCAGAGGGTCACGCATTTTAATAACTGGGTGGTCGGGCATGCACATATCGGGGTGCTTGGCTTTTCCGGCATGATCGCACTTGGCGGGCTTTATTTCGTTTTGCCCCGCATGACCGGCAGGCCGCTTTTTTCACGGTTCCTGGCGGATTTCCAGTACTGGCTGATCCTGATCGGAGTGGTGGGTTTTACGGTTATTTTAACCATTGCCGGGCTCATCCAGGGAAATGCATGGTTAAACGGCGAGACCGTCTACAGGGTCTTGCCGGAGATACATCTCTATTACGTAATCCGCGCATCACTGGGGGTGCTCATATTTGTCTCAGCAGTGCTCGGGTTTTATAATATTGTCAGAACCGTTTTTACCCCTGCGGGAGGACGGTGATGAAGATGAACAGGATGAAAATGACCCCTGCTGTGATATTTGCCGGAAGCGTGGTGATCCTGGCCACTGTGGTTGCGGTGGTTGTGGTGCTTCCGTTTTTTCATACAAGCCAGACAAAACCTTCCGAGATTTTCAGGCAGAGAAAACAGGCAGAGGTCGAGGGTCGTCAGATATATATTGAAAACGGCTGTGTTTACTGTCACAGCCAGTCCATCCGGACCATTGACTGGGGCCTGGGCGCGGAGCGAATAGCGCAGGCCGGCGATTACCTTCAGGATCGTCCCGTCCTTCTCGGCTCACAGCGCACCGGCCCCGACCTTTCCCAGCAGGGCGGAGAGCACCCTGATGACTGGCACATGGCTCATTTTGTAAATCCCAGGTACACCAGCCCCTTGTCAATAATGCCGGCTTTTGAGTTTTTGGGCGAAGACAGGCTTGATAAGCTTACGGCATACGTGCAGAGCCTGGGGATGAAAGACGCGGACAGGCGAACCGCCCGCCAGGAGAAATGGAAAGAAAAGGCAATAGAGGCCTATGAAAGCGGGCCGGAAAAAAACGTCCAATGGCTGCACGATAACGTGCCGGAGCCGTGGCGGGATCTGCCGAATCCCTACCCGACCAGCGAAGCCGGGCTTGCAAGAGGTCATAAGATTTACCAGGATTTCTGCATGGGCTGCCACGGTCCCATAGGCGACGGCATGGGCCCGGCACAGCCGTATTTGTATCCTCCGCCGCTTAATTTCACGGTTTTAAAGGACCGCGGAATCTCCGGCGGGATACTTTATTACCAGATTATGAACGGAATTACAGGCACTGCCATGCCTTATTTCAAAAAGCACCTGGAGTCTGAAAAAATATGGGAAGTGGGAAACTACGTGGCGGTGTATTTTATCAACGACAGCGATGCGGGTGCGGACGACGGCGGCATTGACGCATCTCTTGAGCCGTAGGAGGCAGGGAAATGTATTTTCCCTATTTTGCGACATACATGATTGTGGGGATAACGCTTGCTGTTGCCCTGTTTGTTTGGTCACTTAAAAAAGGGCAGTTTTCCGATCAGCAGCGCGCGAGGTTTCTGCCGCTCTACGAGGAACCTGAGACAGGCGAAATAAAGACATCGCGCATGGGAAGGCTTGAAATACTTGCCATAGGGTTTCTTGCCTGTGCAGGGCTTGCAGCCAGCGCGGCTGTTCTTGTTTTCGCCCTGGCATCTTTTTAAAAAAAGGCGGATTCATGAGGTTTTTTGAACTTTTAAACAATATTCATATTTTCATTTACCTGTTTCCTGCCCTGGCATTCATAGTGGTTTTCGGCCTGGCTCTGGGTTATTCGCATTTCAGGTCTGAAGGAGACAAAAGGCGGATGGAGGAAGTGGTGCGCCGTTATCCCGAGGGGCTTGAAAGCCGCAATGCGCCCTTTCCGCTTGCCATGACCGTGATTATAATTGCAACAGTGGTGTGGGTGTTTTTTTATATACTGTACATAGGGAAGATCTAGAGACTAGAAACTAGATACTGGAAACTAGAAATAAGGATACTGGAAACTGGAAAATAAAGGATATGCAACGGAAAACGGATGCCGTAAAAGCGGTGTTTTTGCGAAGTTTGAGTTAAGACAGAATCGTAAAAAGCAAATTTTTAGATGGCGCCGTAAAAAGAATATCAGATGATTTTGATTTTAAGGGGATGAAATGCAAGAGGGTCACAAAAACGAAACCGTGTTTAACTCGTGGGTGGTTGTCTGCCTGCTGGTTTTGCTTATACTGGCCAAGGGGCTTTTTGCGTTCGCGGTTGTGGGAGACAGGGGCCAGCCGGGCTGGAGCTACGGCACGGTGCAGGACGTGCCCGCCTCCTCTCCTTACAGCGAATATGATCTGCTGCCTCATCCGCAGCATGTCAGGGGAGTCCGGGGAGAATGATCAAAAGACTCCTTATACTCGGGGTTTTTGCAGCAGTGGTGCTGGCGGTGGTTTACGCGGTTGTTACCTTTTATGACCGGACCATGTCCGCCGGACGCATGTGGGAGACACCTGCTGTAAGGCCGCACGAAGAGCCGGTTGCAACAATGGATGAAGGGGTGGTTCCTTTTTCCGGCGGCGAGGCTCAGCTGCGTGCAGCCCCTGCAGATAAAATGGAGCCGCCCTGGCAAAGAGTTGACGAGCAAATCCTGGAATCCGGCAGGACAGCTTATTCCAGGTATTGCGTGCACTGCCACGGAAAAAGTTATGACGGCAACGGTACCGTGGGGCAGAGTTTTTCACCGCTGCCAACGGACCTGACAAGCAAGGAAGTCCAGAACATGCCTTCAGGTCAAATGTTTCACTCCATAAGCTACGGCACGGAAAACGGGCGCCAGCCTCCCCTGCATGCCACCATGACCGCCGAGGACCGCTGGCATGTCACGGCATTCGTAAAATCCCTGGATGAATAAAGACTTGCCTGAAAACAGCAGCAGTAAAACATCAGCAAATGAATCGGCCCGGACCTGTGACCTTTGCGGGCTGTCAATCCGCCGCGGGGCTGTTTCAGAAACGACAGAGGGACAAAAGCATGTGTTTTGCTGTTCAGGCTGCAGGCAGGTTTTCCGTATGCTCATGGAGGCCTCGGACAGCCCTGACCCGGCACATTTCCGGCAGACAGAGATTTACCGGCGCTGTGTGGAAGCCGGAATTATCCCTGCCTCACAGGATGACCTTGAAAGGCGCGCTGAGTCGCCTCATACAGAAGGCCATGAGCAGGAGCGCCGCGAGGAAAGCACCGCCGGAGAAAAACAGGATGATACCGGGCAGGACAGATCCCTGAGCCTGGATCTGAGGTTAAACGGCATGTGGTGCCCCGCATGCGCCTGGGTGATCGAGGAAACCCTGCGCAAACAGTCAGGGGTCCTGAGCGCGGACTGCACGTTTGTAACTGACCGGGCAAGAGTCGTCTACGACCCTGTGAAAAGCGCGCCCCATCGTATCATGCAGGCCGTGGGAAAACTCGGCTACCATGCGGCTCCTGCCGGGGAAGAAGACGGCGGGGCGTCTGCAGGAGCATATTTTCGCCTGGGAATTTCGGCATTTCTGACCATGAACGTTATGATGCTGTCTTTCGCCCTTTATTCCGGTTTTTTCACAGAACTTTCGGCAGGTGCTGCAGCCCGTATTTCATGGCCCATCATGGTGCTGACTGCTGTTGTATATTTTTACGGGGGCTCGCAGATACACAGGAAAGCCATCGCAGGGGTGGCCGCGGGGGCCCCGGGCATGGAGGCTCTTATAAGCATAGGCGCCACTTCTGCATTTGCCTACAGCCTGTATAATTTTTATCATAATAGCATTCACCTTTATTTTGATACAGTTGCCATGCTCATTACCCTGGTGCTTGTGGGGAAGGCTGCTGAGCAGTGGACGAGGGACAGGATAAATTCCCGGATCAGCGGGTTTTTCGATCTGCTTCCGCAAAAGGTAAGGATCTGCACCGGCTCCAATCCGCGCGGCAGGTTTGCCGACGCCGGTATGCTGGCCAAGGGGGATATTTTCAGGGTCCTGGCTGATGAGGCAATTGCAGCAGACGGTTTTGTGGACTCAGGCACGGCAAGGGTGGATGAAAGTTCCCTGACAGGAGAGGCCCGGCCGGTGTCCAAAAAACCAGGTGATCCGGTTAGCAGCGGCACCCGCCTGATTGACGGAGACCTGAGGGTGCGGACATCTCGGGTGGGCGAAGAATCCACTGCAGGCCAGCTTATATCCGTAATGCAAGACGCCCTGGCAAAAAAGACCGGGGTGGAGGACGCCTCAGACAGGGTTCTGAAATTTTTCGTGCCCGCAGTGGTGATTCTGGCAGCAGCCACGGGCGCGGCATGGTATGCAGCAGGCCTTGGTTTCGGGGAGTCCTTGATCCGGGCGGTTACAGTTCTCGTAATCTCCTGTCCCTGCGCCCTGGGGGTGGCAATTCCGCTTGCGCGCGTGGCGGGAATAAGTCTTGCAGGTGAAAAGGGTATACTGATCCATGACTTTGGCGCATTTGAACGCATGGGAAGGGTAAACGCCGCAGTGTTTGACAAAACCGGCACCCTGACGCTTGGCACCTGGAAACTGGCTGATCTGCTGGCCGAAGACGGTTATGACACTGATTACCTTCTTTCAGTTGCAGCAGGACTTGAGTCAGAATCAGATCACAGGGCCGCAAGGGCGATCTGCGAGGCTGCAGACAAGCGCGGGATTGCTCCCGCCTGCGTTACCGGCGTGGTTGAGGAAGAAAACGGGATTTGCGGATTTTTGGGGCAAACCCCTGTCAGGATGGGCTCGGAGAAATTTGTGTCAGATGAAACAGGGCTGTCCGGCAGACCGCCCGGCAACATTGAGTTGACTGACACCCCTTATCTGTCCTATGTGTATATGTCTGTTGACGGCAGGGTTGCCGCAGTATTCAGCTTCGGCGACCTGCCCGCGGACTCCGGCGCAGGACTGGTAAGGGACCTGAAGCAGCAGGGAATAAAGGTTGCCATGGTTTCGGGCGACAGTTCTCAAACGGTTGATGCCGTGGGCAGGGCTCTTGGCATTGAGTGCTGCCGCGGCGGCATGACCCCCGCGCAGAAGGCGGATTTTGTGAAAAGCTTAAAAGATGAGCAGTATTTTACAGCCATGGTGGGAGACGGCATAAACGACGCCCCCGCCCTGGCAGCGGCGGATATAGGAATTGCTGTGCACAGCGGCAACAGTATCGGCAGAAAAGCTCCGTCGGTAACGTTTATGGGCAGGGACCCGAAGTCAATCCTTGATTTCCAGGGTCTTTCCGGCAGGGTGACAAGGACGGTACGGCAGAATCTCTGGTTTACATTTATTTACAATGCAGTTGCCATTCCGGTGGCAATGAGCGGGCTGTTAAATCCCCTGGTGGCGGTGGGGGCCATGATGCTCAGCAGCCTGAGCGTTACAGGCAACACCATGCTGCTCATACGAAGGGGCTGGACGGCGGACAGGATTATATGACAGGCGAGGACAATTCAAAAAAAGGCGTTCTCCTGCTGGCAGCAGGGGTGAAAGGGGCCATAGGCTCCACGGTTGCGGCTGCTGCAGGGATGCTCAGGCAGCAGCCTGATGCCGTGGTGCCGTATCTTATAACCGGGGGAAAATTTGCCTATCTCGGCAAACCCGATCAGTTAAGGATTGCCGGCTGGGACACTGAGCAGTGCTCTTTTACGCAGGCAGTTTCCCGCTGCGGGGTCCTGGAAAAGGATCTTTGGGAACCGTGCGCGGATTTTCTCGAAGGGATTGACGTCAGGCCGGCGCCGGTTAAAGATCTTGATCTAAAACAGCAGGTCATGCAGTTAAAGGCGGACATGGAGGACCTGAAAACCCGCAACCCTGGTTACGTGCCGGTTTTTGTAAACCTCCTGCCCGCGGGGATCTGCCATGAGCTGCATAAGTTTTCATCTATTCGGCAGATATATGAAAACGCGGGGCAGGCGCCTGCTGATATCGCCTATGCCGCCGCAGCCATAGAGGCGGGGATTGCAGTTGTCAATTTCACGCCCAATGACATAGAAATACCTGCACTGCTCAATGAAGCCAAAGAGCGCGGGGTCCCCGTGTGCGGAAAAGACGGCAAGACCGGCCAGACCTATTTCAAGGTGGTGCTGGCCTCGGCGTTTCGCGCCAGAAAACTCCTGGTCAACGGCTGGTACAGCTTAAACATCCTTGGAAATGCAGACGGGGAAAACCTCATGGATCCGGCGAATGCAGCCTGCAAGCTGGACAACAAGACCGGAGTGCTCGAAGAGGTTCTCGGGTATTGCCCGGGCGAAAAGCCCTATGGCAGATCCGCCCACAGGGTGTATATAGATTACTACCCGCCCAGGGGGGATGCCAAGGAGGCCTGGGACGTGGTGGATTTCGAGGGAATATTCGGTCTTCCCATGAGCATGCGCATAAATCTTCAGGGCAGGGACTCGGTGCTGGCCGCACCCATGGTAATTGACCTTGCCCGGTGGATGGCCGCCCTGAGTCTTGCGAAAAGATCGGGGCCGGTGCCCGAGCTTGCCTTTTTCTTTAAAAAGCCTGCAGGCAGCGGGGCTCCGGTGAGTTTTGAAAACCAGATCGCTGCCATGGAAGAACTCGAAAATGTTTGCGACGTCACTGTCGGACACAAAACAGAACCCGGAGAGTAATTCAGTGATACTAGGCTACAGCACAAACGCGTTTACCGGTTACAGCCTTGAACAGGCAATAGATAAAATAGCGGAGCTGGGGTTTTTCGGAGTGGAAATCATGTGCGACAGGCCGCACCTGTACCCGCCGGACTATAATGAAGACAGGCTTGCAGAGCTAAAGGCCCTGCTTGACCGCCACAATCTGCATGTAACCAACCTCAACAGCTTCACCCTTTTTGCCGTTGGAGACACCTATCTGCCCTCCTGGATAGAGCATGACCCGGACCGGCGGAAAATCCGCGTTGAGCATACAAGACAGTGCATTAAAATCGCTTCGTTTCTCGGAGCGAAAAACATATCTGTTCCCCCGGGCGGGCCTTTAGACGGTGCCTCGAGAAACGAGTCCATGATGCTGTTTCACAAGGGCATAGAAGAAGTCGTGCCCCTGGCCGAAGAATTAAACGTACGTGTGCTTGTGGAGCCCGAACCTGACCTGATGATAGAGCGCACCCCTGAGTTCCTTGATTTTATCCGGCGCGTTGATTCGCCCATGGTGGGGATTAATTTTGACATCGGCCATTTTTACTGCGCCGGTGAAAACCCTGCATCCGCGTTTGAGAACCTGTTTGAGTGGGTGGGTCACGTGCATATAGAAGACATAGGGCAAAGCCGTATTCACCAGCATATAGTGCCGGGCGACGGGGCGATTGATTTCATGGAAATCCTTGGTGCCATGAAGAGCCTTGGATACGAAGGCGACATTTCCCTTGAACTATACCCCTATGTAAACGCACCCGAGCAGGCGGGCATCAAGAGCCAGGAGTGCCTCAGGCCTCTGTTTGCAGGCGCCGGGCTGCATGTCGCATGACTGGGCTGGACCGGAAAAATACAGACGAGCGCGAACTGGGCCTTTTTTCAGCCCGGGCAGCCCGGTGGTGGGACAAAAAGGGCCCCATGAAGGCCTTACACGATATAAATCCGCTGAGGCTGGCCTATATCAGGCAGAAAACCGGCATTTCCGGCAGGCAGATACTCGATGTAGGATGCGGCGGCGGGATTTTGTCCGAGGCCCTGGCAGCAGGCGGCGCACGGGTCACGGGCATTGACCTTTCACAAAAAGTCCTTGAGGCTGCACAGGAGCATGCCCGCGTTTCCAGGCTTGACATAGACTACCGGCGGATTTCAGCAGAGGAGCTTGCGGAAAGAAACCCGGCACAGTTTGATCTGGTTGTATGCATGGAACTGCTTGAGCACGTTCCCCGCCCTGAGTTGATCGTGAATGACTGCGCTGCGCTTGCAAAGCCGGGCGGGCACCTGTTTTTCTCCACAATCAGCAGGACATGGATCGCATACCTTCTGGTGATACTGGCTGCAGAGCGTGTGCTGGGAGTTGCGGAAAAAGGTACCCACGACTATAAAAGGTTCATAAGGCCGGGCGAGCTTGCTCAATGGGCAAAAAACTGCGGCCTGCATCCGGCGGGCAGTTCCGGTATCATGTATATGCCATTTGTTCGAAGGGCCTGGCTTACCCGGAGCATGAAAATGAACTATATAATGCATTTTACAAGGGCTGACTAAGATGAAACTGACCGGGCCTCCGGGATGGTTTGAAAAGCGTGTACGTAAAAAAGTCGCTGACCCTGAAAAATCCGGTTTTACTTATTTCGGGCTAAGCAGGCTGCCGGCAGGGCAGAAAAAATACGCAGTGCTTGAGCATTTTACCCGGGTGGCTGACAGGTATGACTTCATGAACACGGTGCTCAGCTTCGGGATTCATTATGCCTGGAAGAGAAGGGCCGTTGACATGATGAATTTAAAGCCCGGTGATGCTGTGCTCGACGTATGCGGAGGCACTGGTGACCTGGCAGTGTATTCAGCAGGCCGGGTCGGAAAGCAGGGAAAAGTGATAGTCTTTGACATGAACCACGAAATGATGCGCGCAGGTCTTAATCGTCCGCAGAACAGGAAATACAGGGACAGAATTTTTTGCGTCCGCGGGGACGCCGAATACATGGCCCTGCCTGATGACTCTTTTGATGCTGCCATGGTGGGATTCGGAATACGCAATCTCACAAGTATAAAGCGCGGGCTTGCAGAGATGTACAGGGTTATAAAGCCGGGCGGCCGGGTCATGTGCCTTGAATTTTCAAAACCTGTCAACCCTGTGTTCAGGCAGGTATACGACCTGTACTCGTTTTACGCAATGCCCCTTGCAGGCAGGATCCTGGCAGGCTCGGCCCGGTCTTATTCATGCCTTTCAGAAACCATCCGCATGTTTGCAACAGCAGAGGAACTTGCTGAAATGTTTAGGGAAGCCGGGTTTGAAAATGTCTCATTCAAGCGTCTTACAAACGGTATTGCGGCCATCCACACAGGTAAAAAACCGGCATAGATTCCCGGGCCTGCGGCAGAAAAAATTGAAAAACGGGCTGCATCATTAGAGAAGCGGCCCTGCAAAGAACCGTCGGAATTTGCTTTCTGATTTTGAAATTCTTAAAATATTATTCAAGGAAGCTTTGAAAACCGGATATCAGAAAGGGCTTTTATGGAATACGTAATAATTTTGGTTCTGCTGGCAGCAGCGGCAGGCTTTTTTCTGTTCAGGCGCAATAAGGCCGGTATAATGGAGGCGGATCAGGTTGAAGCCACCTATGTCTGCGATGAATGCGGCGAGCATGAATGTATCTGCCGTGAAAAAAAGCCGGAATAATTGTTTTAAAAAACAATGCCCGAGGGCCGGATACCCCGCGAGTGTAATCAGAAAAACAACCTGACAGCAGGAGATTTTTTATGACAAATTACTATGAAAACTCCGGTGCCGGAGGCGGACCGCCCAGGCAGCCCCTTGGGCTGGAGGATCTGAATTTTTCCAGGCTGACACGGATAGTCAGGCTGGTGCTTCTGGGCTTGATTGTCGTGGGCATACTTATCGGCCTTAACTGGGCACGGGGGTTTTACACTGACTGGCTGTGGTTTTCAGGCCTGGGCCACGAGCAGGTGCTGTTTGTCAGGATAACCGCACAGGTATGGCTTTACCTGCTTGCCATTTTAGTGTTTGCCGTTGTTGCTGTGCCCAATTTTTATGCTGTCTACAGAAACACGGGCCATTATCAGTGGCAGCCTGGAAATGAGCTTTCCCGGTCCGGTTTCCAGGACGCCCGGGGGCTTTTGTTCTGGCTGGCAATACTGGCCCTGGTGATCCTGGCTGCTTTACTGGCCGGCTATCCGGCAGCCAGGTGGGAGTCTTTTCTGCGCTTTTTCAACGGTGTCGCCTTCAATGAGGCAGACCCTGTATTCGGACGCGATATTTCCTTTTATGTTTTCACCCTTCCGGTTCTCGATTTCCTGCGCAACTGGCTTCTGGGCATGCTGGTGGTGGTAGTGCTTTTTACCGCGGGTTTTTATTACGTCTCGGCCAGGTTGAAAGGAGAGCCGTTTTTATTTGAGGGCAGGCTCAGAACACACATGCTGGTACTGGCCTCCCTGATTTTCGTTCTGATTGCAGCAGGACACTGGCTGGCAAGATACGAACTGCTTTTTTCAAGGACCGGCACAGTTTTCGGAGTCGGCTACACAGACAAGCACGTTATTCTGCCCGCGCTCACTGTGCTGACCTTTGTTGCTCTGGCAGCCGGCGCAATACTTCTGGCTGCCGTACGTTCGAGCGGATACCGCATGATTGGTGCAGGCATCGGCATTTGGATTGTTTTGAGCCTTTTGGGCACAACCGCACTGCCCGGCCTGGTACAGCGGCTGCAGGTGGAACCAAGCGAGCTGGCCCGCGAAAGACAGTATCTTGCCAGAAACATCGAGTATACCCGCGAGGCTTACGGTCTGGAGGACATGGTAACCAAAAGCCATCCGGCCCTCGGAGAAGTCCGTTCTGAAACGGTTGATGAAAACCAGGGGACCATACAGAATCTGAGATTCTGGGATGAGGGGCCGCTTCTTCAGAGCTATAATCAGATCCAGTTTTTCCGCCTTTATTATGATTTTTTAAGCGTTCAGACCGATCGCTACATGGTTGACGGCGATCTTCGCCAGGTAATGCTTTCAACCCGGGAGCTGTCTTCCGAGAAGCTGCCGTCAGAGGCACAGCGCTGGGTCAACCGGCATCTTCAGTTCACACACGGCTACGGCGTGGCCATGAGCCCGGTAACCGAGGTGGCAGAAGGCGGACGCCCCGAATTTTTCCTCCGCGACCTGCCTCCCAAGGGCAAGATTGAACTTGAGCGCCCTGAGATTTATTACGGGTTAAAGAGCCTGCCGTTTGCAATTGTCAACAGCGACATGAAGGAATTTAACTACCCGGACCAGGAGGGTCCGGTCTATACCCATTACAAGGGAGAAGGCGGGGTTGAGCTGAACTCCTTTTTGAGGCGCTTTTTATATGCCTGGCAGTTCAAGGATTTAAATATCCTGATTTCAGGCGAGATTAAAAACGACAGTCGTATCCAGTACAAAAGGACCGTGGGAGAGCGCTTCAACAAGGTTTCGCCGTTTTTAAAACGAGACGGTGAAGCCTACACGGTGGTTGCGGACGGCAGGCAGTTTTTCATCCAGGACGCCTACACCACAACCACCAGGTATCCTTATTCAACCGCGTGGCAGGAAAGTTTCAACTACATCAGAAACAGCGTCAAGGCGGTTGTGGACATGTATAACGGCAGCATTGACTACTACGTATATGACGATTCATGCCCGATTATACAGACCTATATGAAAATATTTCCGGATCTTTTCAAGCCTGCCGAACAAATGCCCGGCTACCTGCAGGACCATGTAAGATATCCCATGGATCTTTTCAGCGTCCAGACCACGATGCTGCTGCAGTATCACATGACTGATCCCGTGGTGTTTTACAACAAGGAGGACCAGTGGTCGGTGCCCCAGCATGCGGCCTCCGGAAGTGCAGACACCCTGAGGCCCTATTATATAGTTGCCCGGCTGCCGGGCGAGGAAAAAGAAGAGTTCCTTTTGATACAGCCGTTTACTCCTGACAAGCGGCACAACCTTGTCGGGTGGATGGCAGCCAGGATGGACGGGGAAAACTACGGGGAAAAAATCCTTTACCACTTTCCGTCCGGCCGGCACGTGGACGGGCCGAGGCAGGTTGAGGCCAGGATCGACAATGATGCTGTCATCTCGGAGCAGTTTACTCTCTGGGGACAGGTGGGCTCAGAGGTCATGCGGGGCGATATCCTGGTCATACCCCTGGGAAGCAGCCTGCTGTATGCGGAGCCCGTGTTTTTAAAACCGGAGTCTCTTGAGTTTCCGGAACTCAGGCGTATCATACTTGCAGACAGCAGGCGTGTGGTCATGCACCCCGGGCTGGAGGACTCGGTGGATGCGCTTGTCGGCAAAAAGGAAACCGTTGCCCCTGCTGTTGAAAGCGAAGAGGAACTCGATGAAAAGAAAGCAGAAGAGAGCGGGCCAAGCGTTCCGGCCGAGGGGCTGGATGCGGTGCGCGAAGGACTCCGTGAGGCCATAGACAGGCTGCAGGACGTGGCGGATCGTTTGCAGGACATAGAGCGGTAACTTCAATATGAGGCGACATCCACTGCCGGGGCTTTGCTTCTGCAGGCGGCAGTTTGTCAGCGTTTCGGGGGAAACAGGTACTCCAGGGACGAAAGCCTGTCGTCAAGGTCCATCTCCAGGATTTTGGAGAAGGAGTCGAGTATAATAACTGCGTTGGCGTCTGCATCCTTGATGCTCAGGTTTCTGATCCTGGCTATGATGCCGGTGTTGACCTCCTGTACCATCTGCAGCCTGCTGCCCAGATGCTTCATCTCAAGATCCGGATGGCCGCCGCGTTTGTATTCAAAATACTGCTGGAGCAGATAAACAGCGGCTGAGCGGAAAAGCGTTTCCTTTGTGGTTGAAAAGGGCAGGTGGAACCTGGCCATGGGTTTGTAGATGTCCATGACCGGACAGTCGCTTGTGGCCATAACAATGCCGAGAATCGAATAAAGGCCCTGGTGAATCCTGGTTTCCTTCATGCAGGTGCGTGCAGTTGTGATGCACTTTACAGTGCATTCTTCCGTGGAGAGACGGTCCTTGAAGTTTTCCACCAGCTCAGAGATATTTACGGCAACAGGGCAGTAAGGGTGTTTGTCTTCACTAAGCGGGCAGCAGCTGCATTGTTCATGGGCAAGCCTGGTCCATTCCGGTTTTTCCTTTCCGTTGAAATTGACCAGTGACATGGTGTCTTCATCGAATACCAGTTCAAATTCCTTTCTATCCCCGCCCGGGAACAGAAATTCATACCGTATTGAATAGTGTTGACTTTGCATTTTAGCCCGCCTGAAGATTATTGATTCGTGTTTCAGCTTATACCTCCCAGATAATAATATTATCCGGCATTGTCCAGAAAAACCGGAGGGGGCTGATAAAGAGATTGAAAACAGGGCTTGTCTCTTTTAGTCTGATAATTCAGCGAAGCCGCAGCAGAGAGGCTTCTGACGCGTGCAATGGATTTTTACCTGCAAATACAAGGTTATTATGTCGCTTGGCCACAAGTTCAGACAGGCGGAAAGGATTCTTTCGACACTTGCGCCTGCAGACAAAAAAGAGCTGGAAAAGGTCTGCCGGGAGATCCGGGCTGCCGAGCTTGAACTCCATGAAAAATCAGGCAGGTTAATGCGCAGGTGCGTTGAGCAGTGCAGGGGCGCTTGCTGCCGCAACCTTGAGGTAGACTCGATTGTCACCCGCTGGGATTTTTTGTTTATCCTGGTGTCGTGCCCTGATTTCAAGGAAAATATACTCAGGTGCCTGAAAGAAGAAAATCTTTTTTTTCCGGCAGACTGTATTTTTCTGGAAAACGGAACAGGGCCGTGTATTTTCCCCTCCAATGTAAGGCCGGAGGTATGCCTTGTGAGCTTCTGCGATGATACCGCGCTCATAAGAAAAGAAATCCGCGGGGTCAGGCGGAAATTTTTCGCACTGACCTGGCTTGTTATTTCGAAAAAGCCCGGGCTGTTTCTGTCTTTTTAAAAAAAACAGCAGCACCCCTCCGGCTTGATTTAACTGAGATTAAACTCCTTGGCCCATGATGCAGGACCCGGAAAGCTGTGAGCGTATTCGTGCTTCGAATTTATTTTTATTGATACCTGCAGGTCAGGCAAGGACCATTTTGCCCCAAGAGCTTTGCCGTATTATTATTAAACTCTAAGTGAAAACCAAAAAAACCGGAGGGCATATGGACAAGGTCAGGGGATTGTTTTTCGACGTGGGCGGAACCGTGTTTGACTGGAAAAACACGGCCCGGCAAAACATAGAGCAACTGGCTGATGAAAAGGGCCTGACAGTGGATAGCGAATCCTTTGCTGATGACTGGCGAAGTGAAATGTTTAAAATACACACGCAGGTAAGGCATGGGAACCTGCCCTGGATAAACTCGGATGACATGCATCTGCGGGCATTGGAAAGGCTGGCGGACAAATATCCGCTCCTCGGTGAAATTGATCGCATGTCTCTTGTCAAATCCACCTGGCATAATCTTAAAGTGTTTGCCGGGGCCCCTGAGGCAATCAACCGCCTGCGCGGCGGATATACGGTTGTGGTGCTGACCATCCTGAGCTGGCAGAGCATAGTAAGCAGCTCCAAGGCAGCAGGCGTGCAGTGGGACGGAATTCTTTCATGCGAGTTTCTGGGCTATTACAAGCCTTCTTTGCAGGCCTACCTCAAAGGCACCGCCCTGCTGGGCTTCAAACCGGAACAATCCATGATGGTTGCGGCACACGAGGGCGACCTGGCTGCAGCCCGGAGCGCAGGCATGCATACGGCCCATGTAAAGGTGCCTGAAAAAGACAGCATGTCAGAAGGCTTCGGCGAGCCTGAGAAAACCGAATTTGATGTCGAGGCCGGGGATTTTGAAACCCTGTGCGCAAAACTGCTTGTGTGATTCCGGTCATCCCGGTTTTCTTCTTGACACCATAAGTCCCTTTTTATAGTTTAAGAGCCCGCTATAGCTGTATACTTACGCTTTGAAAACAACATTCTGCGTTTTTTTAAAATTTATAAGCACTGGACTGTCTTTTCCGGATATTGCACACCAGGGGAAAGCAGTAAGGAGCCCATAACAGTGAACAATGCCATCGAAGCCGAATCCCCCCCGATTGCAGTGTGGGTGGAGGACCTGTACAAGGATTTCGGGCCGCTGCAAGTGCTCAAAGGTGTATCGCTGACAGCCCGCAAGGGTGATGTGATCACGCTGATCGGCTCATCCGGATCAGGCAAAAGCACGCTTCTGCGATGCATAAACCTGCTTGAGGTACCCACCTCCGGGAAAATACATGTGGCCGACGAACATATCCGCCTCACCAGGAACCGGAAAAAGGAGACGGTGCCGGCCGACCGCAGGCAGGTGGATCGAATCCGCACGAAGCTGGGGATGGTTTTCCAGCATTTCAACCTCTGGTCTCACATGACAGTGGTCGAAAACGTTATTGAGGCTCCGGTGCATGTTCTGAAACATCCGAAAAAGGAATCCAGGGAAAAGGCAATGGCCTACCTGGAAAAAGTCGGAATTGCCGACCGGGCTAATTATTATCCTGCCAATCTTTCCGGCGGGCAGAAACAGCGTGCCGCCATTGCGCGCGCTCTTGCCATAGAACCCGATGTTCTGCTATTCGATGAGCCGACCTCCGCTCTTGATCCGGAGCTGGTCGGCGAAGTGCTCAGGGTTATGCAGGATCTTGCCGGTGAAGGGCGGACCATGATAATGGCCACCCATGAAATGGGTTTTGCCAGGGAGGTATCAAGCCATGTTATTTTCCTGCATGGCGGGGTAATCGAGGATGAAGGGCCTCCGGGCTATATTTTCCAGCAACCGGCATCGGAACGCTGCCGCGGGTTCCTGTCCCGGTTTTTTTGATACGAAAACGGCAATATGCCATCCATCCAACCCGAAGCTTTGGAGGAAAGATGAAACGATTTTTACACATTGCAATACTCCTGATTTTTGGCCTTGTTTTTTCGGGCGCATCAGCCGCTGCTGACGAAACTGTTCGGATCGGCACGGAAGGCGCCTATCCCCCTTTTAACTACACCGACAAGGACGGCAACCTGAAGGGCTTTGATATCGAGATAGCCGAAGCTCTCTGCGAAGCTGCCGGAATGGAATGCAAATTTGTTACCCAGAGCTGGGACGGCATGATCCCGGCACTTCTTGCCAAGAAATACGATGCCATCATCGCTTCCATGAGCATCACCGAAGAACGCAAAGAGCGTGTGGATTTCACTGACAAATACTACCAGACCCCTGCCAGGTTTGTGAAACACAAGGACGATGACATAGAGATTTCCGAAGAGGAGCTGGAGGGAAAGACAGTCGGTGTTCAGCGGGCCACCGTCTCGGCAAATTTTATCAACGATAATTTCGACGATGTTTTAAAGATTCGCTCCTATGCAACCCAGGAAGAAGCCAATATGGACATGACTTCCGGCAGGCTTGATCTGCTGTTTGCCGACGCAGTGGTTCTCCAGGACGGATTTCTTGAAACCGAAGCCGGTGAGGACTATGAATTCGTGGGGCCGGGCTACACTGACGAAGAGTGGTTCGGTGAAGGAATCGGAATTGCCGTCCGGAAAGGAGACGACGATTTGCGCAAGGCTTTTAACAAGGCCATAGACCAGATCCGCGAGGACGGCACATACGAGGAAATAAACGACAAGTACTTTGACTTTGACGTCTACGGAGACAGATAAACCGGCATATCAAAGTCAGTAGAAAAAAACGCGGCGGGCCGCTTCTGTAAAGTTCGGGCGGTCCGCCGTTTCACTTTTTCCCCCGCCCGCACGGACAGTAATGAAACGGGCCGGCAATTACAAGAAAAGGGACGGCGTTGTTCGATCTGGAAGGATATGGTCCGCTTTTGCTTTACGGTGCAAAGCTAACGGTCTATGTAGGCGTCTTATCCATGGCCATTGCCATTGTGCTTGGGCTGATCGGGATGCTGGGCAAAATTTCCGCATCTCCTGTGGTGCGTTTTCTGGTAAACACCTATACAACAGTTATCAGGGGTGTTCCGGAACTCGTCCTGATTCTTCTGGTCTATTACGGGGCCCCCACGCTGATCCAGGATATCTCGCTTCTGCTCGGGCACCCTGTATATATATCTCTTAATCCGTTTGTGTCCGGTGTGCTCACCATTGGATTTATTTACGGGGCCTTTTCAACAGAGGTTTTCCGTGGTGCCTATCTGGCCGTGCCGAAAGGACAGGTCGAGGCCGCAAGGGCCTGTGGCATGAGCACCGCCCTGACCTTTCGCAGGATTTTGCTGCCCCAGATGATGCGGTTTGCTATTCCCGGCCTGGGCAATGTCTGGATGGTCCTTATAAAGGCCACGGCACTGATTTCGGTGATTCAGCTTCCGGAGCTGATGCGCAGCGCGGATATCGCATCCAGAAACACGAAAAAGCCGTTTACCTTCTTTTTAGCAGCATCCCTGATTTATCTGGGAATTACCATCATCTCGAATATTCTCCAGCAATGGGCCGAAAAACGGGCCGGCAGGGGCATACGGAAGGCCTGAACTCAGCATGGAAATAATAATCGACAATCTTCCCAGGTTTTTAAACGCAGTTTGGGTCACCATACAGATCACTGCGATCAGCGTGCTCATAGGCTTCTGCATGGCCATTCCTCTGTCTGTTGTAAGGGTTTGCGCCCGCTGGATCTTTTCCTGGCCCGTATACTTATTTACTTTTTATTTCCGGGGAACTCCCCTGCTGGTTCAGATTTTTCTCATTTACTACGGATCCGGGCAGTTCCAGGAGCAGCTGTATGCAATTGGCCTGTGGAACCTTTTTCAAAGCCCTTGGTTCTGCGCGGTTTTATCACTGACGCTTAATACCGCTGCTTATTCCACGGAAATTTTTCGCGGCGGCATACAGGGGGTGCCTGCAGGCGAAATCGAGGCTGCAAGGGCCTGCGGCATGTCAGGAACGCTGCTTTACCGCCGGATTATTATCCCCAGGGCGCTTCGAATTGCCTGGCCTTCCTACACCAACGAAGTTATTTTTCTGCTTCAGGCCTCTTCGCTGGTATCCATTATAACGGTTATGGATATCACAGGGGTGGCAGGGGAAATCGCCACGCGAAGTTTTGCATTTTATGAAATTTATCTTTTTGCCGCCGCCCTCTACATAGTTATTGTCTACGGTGTGCTGTGGGTCTTCCGGCGCATTGAAAACCGTCTAAACGCCTTTCTCCATGCCCAGAACGCCTAACCAATGACTCCCCGCCCTCATCTCAAAGGAGACCTGCTGCTGCTTCTCACTGCAATGATCTGGGGTTCGGCATTTGTTGCCCAGAAAGTGGGAATGGACCACATAGGTCCCTTCATGTACACCGGCATCAGGTTCGCCCTGGGTGCTTTGTTTCTTACCCCGATAATGATTTTGTTCAGCCGCTACCGGCTCCTGGTGATCAAGAAACAGGAAAATACTCCGTCGCTGCTTCTTGCCGGTCTTCTTGCGGGAGTATTTTTGTTCGGCGGCAGTATTCTTCAGCAGATAGGAATAGTCTATACCACCGCCGGCAAGGCGGGCTTCATAACCGGCCTCTACGTGGTCATAGTTCCGCTGCTGGGCCTGATATGGGGAATTCGCCCCGGAGCGGGCGGATGGGCGGGTGCTGTCATGGCTGTAACAGGCCTTTACCTGCTGACAGTACAAAAGGGCTTTTCCCTTTGTATCGGAGACAGCCTCGTTATTCTATGCGCCTTTATGTATGCTCTGCACGTGCTGGTAATAGGCTGGTTCGCCCCCAGGGTGGACGTTTTGAAGCTTTCGGTGATACAGTTCTGGGTTTGTTCCGGGATAAGCCTTTTGGCAGGGTTTTTCGTGGAGGCATATAGCTGGTCTGCCATATCTGCCGCTGCTGTTCCCATACTCTATGGAGGGCTGCTTTCAGTAGGTATAGGCTTTACACTCCAGGTGGTGGCCCAGAGAAAAGCACCACCCACCCACGCGGCCATAATTCTGAGCCTGGAAACGGTTTTTGCAGTAATGACAGGAATATTAATCCTTGGCGAAGCCCTTTCGGCAAGGGGGTGGATGGGTTGTGCGCTTATGCTTGGCGGAATGCTTGCAGCCCAATTCCATGGGGGAAAGAAACCTGTTCCGGATTAAGTGAAGGAATCAGGTACTTTGTCTTCTCCTTTTTTTGCCGGCAATGGCGGTTTCCGTGGGTTACAGTTTGATTTTGCTGCGAAACAGGATTATGGTGCACTTACAGGTAAAAACAATAACGGAGGGTGCAGATGAATTCAGCTCAGCCGACAAGAGACCAGGCATGGGAACTGCTGAACAAATACAACAAGAGCAATAACTTAATTACCCATGCCATTGCTGTTGAGGCAGTAATGCGGCATTTCGCACAAAAATTCGGCGAGGAACCTGATAAATGGGGTGTAATAGGCTTGATTCATGATCTTGATTATGAACAGTTCCCTGATCAACACTGTCAGAAAACCGCCGAGATACTTCGTTCTGAAAACTGGCCTGAAGAATATGTCCGGGCGGTGGTAAGTCACGGATACGGCATTGTAACAGATGTTAAACCTGAGTCGCTTCTTGAGAAAACCCTGTATACAGTTGATGAATTGACCGGGTTAGTGGCTGCCGCAGCCCTTGTCCGTCCGTCCAAAAGTATTATTGATTTAAAACCGAAGTCAGTAAAGAAGAAATGGAATGACAAGCGGTTCGCCGCCGGGGTAAACAGGGAGGTGATTGAAACCGGCTGCGGGTGGCTTGAAATGGAGCTCTCCGATGTAATCGGCGAGACAATCACGGGCATGAAACCGGTTGCAGAAGAAATCGGGCTCAAGGGAACCCCGGGTTAAAGCAATTTCCCGAAGCTATGGACAGATTTTTTATGGTGAAATATTTAAAACCTTAAATGGCATATAAGAACAATCAACCTTTCGGGGAGCAAGGGGGGATTTTTCAGTGTCAGCTCATACAGACAACAACTGCGGTATCAGGGAGCCGCAAAACGGCTGCAG
>JAWLEU010000002.1:0-3073 GCA_041685965.1 Desulfosalsimonas sp. | reverse complement strand
ATAAGAACAATCAACCTTTCGGGGAGCAAGGGGGGATTTTTCAGTGTCAGCTCATACAGACAACAACTGCGGTATCAGGGAGCCGCAAAACGGCTGCAGGGTTACCCTGCAGCAGCTTGAGGCGCTTGCCCTGCATCACCGGGAAACCATCCCGGGCGATTATCTGGATGCCATGGGGCATATGAACGTGCGCTGGTACATGGCTCTATATGATCGGGCCACGTGGCATTTTTTCGACAGCATAGGCATGACTGAGGATTATGTTAAAAATTATCATGCCGGTGCTTTTGCCCTGAGGCATTTTATAAACTATTTCAGTGAAATCCACGCGGGCCAGACGGTCGCGGTGCGAACCCGGGTAATAGGACGCACTGACAAACGCTTTCATTTCATGCATTTTCTTATTAACGAATCCACAGCGCATGTTGCCTCCGCTTTTGAATCCCTGGGCACGCATGCGGATCTCAAGCAGCGTCGCTCCACGCCGTTTCCTTGCTTTCTCGCAGAGGCAATAGACGCCCGGCTCGAACAGGACCGCCTGCTTGAATGGGAGGCGCCGGTATGCGGTATTTTAAACCTTTGACACCCGCGCGCTGAAAATTGCTTCTTGCCAGGAAAGATAAAGACATGGAAAACAGCCTATCCCGAAAAGACAGGCACAGGATTGAAACCGGCATCAGGGACAAATATGCAAAAGTTGCAGCCGGAGCGCAGGGACATTTCGATTACCCCGTGGGCCGCAGCGGTCTTGAGGCTTTGGGCTATGACCCCGTCCTGATTGAGAAGCTCCCTGAAATCCTGATTGATTCATACTGCGGTGTGGGCAATCCGTTTTCGCTCGGCCCGCTCAACAAGGCAGACGCGGTCCTGGATATCGGCTGCGGCACAGGGGTTGACACCATAATTGCCGCAATGATCACTGGTCCCTCCGGAAAATCAGCGGGCGTGGATATAGTCGAAGAGATGCTGCAGAAAGCAAAAGCCGGTCTCAAGCTAATGGATTTGGAAAATGTTGCCTTTTATAAGGCATCCGGTGAGAAACTGCCGTTTGAAAACAACAGTTTTGATGTGATTATCTCCAACGGTGCCATCAACCTTGTTCCTGACAAGTACAAAGCTGTGAAAGAGGCCGCGCGTGTTTTAAAATCAGGCGGCCGGTTCATGGCAGCCGACCAGGTTCTTTCGGGCGAGCTGCCGAAAGACCTGAATGACAGAATAGAAAGCTGGTTTCATTGAGAAGGCGGAGCAATACCGGGAAAGGATTTCCTGGCTCTTTTAAACAATTCCGGATTTAAAAATTCCGAACTGGTTGGAGAAACCGGCTTTAACAGCTCTTCTAAAACCCGGGGGGCGTTATTCCGGGCTGAAAAGCCTTAGCACACATCTTCCCCCACCGTTTACCCGTCTTTAACATCAAGTGCAATTACCGCTTTAAAAGTCCTGATGACGCGTTTGCGCGTCCATGGTCCCGCCTGCATTTGACATCACTCAGTTCAGGAACAACTATTATTAGACAATTGCTCCGGTGAACAAATCGTAAGAGCAGATAGATGAACCCGTCTTAATCAAGGCACACGGCGCTTTTTTGCGGCAAAGGGTATTTTGGCAGGTAAATTTAAAAATTCCGGGAAAAGGAGAAAAACATGGTTTACCGAAAAATAAAGGTTCTAATGATTGTTTTGATATTTATTGCGGGATTTTCTGCAATTGCGTCAAATGTTTGCGCGGAAGACGAGATTCCCGGAATTTCAAAGGAGGAGGCAAGGGAAAAACTGGATGACTCCGGGGTGATCTTCCTCGATGCAAGGCTGGCAGGCGACTGGCAGTCAAGCCGGTTTAAAATCAAGGGAGCGGTGCGGGCGGATCCGGAAAAAACCGAGCAATGGTTAGGTGATTACGAAGCGGACAGGACCTACATGATTTACTGCGAATGACCGGCCGCGCAATCTTCCGTCAGTGTGGCGGAAAAAATGAAGGACCATGGATTTGAAGATGTTTACGTGATCAAAGGCGGCTGGCAGCAATGGCGTGAGGCGGATTTTCCGGTGGAGTCGAAGTAATGACATTTGCCATTCCAATCAGAAGGATCCTTGTTTTTTTCAGCAAGGCCGGATCACTGTCTTTTTCTGAATCCAAAGAATTCAGCTCAGCCAGGGTTGAGCTGGATCTTGGCTGAAACGGGCAAAAACTTCAGGCTGATCCGGTATTTTGTTTTACGTGCGCCACGAATTCAAGCATCCACAAAACGTCTGCAGCAGCCCGGTGCCTGCCCGGACTGCTGCATTCAAACGTGCATATCATATCGTTCAGGGTCCTGGCGCAGGCAGTATTCTGCATATGGCGTTTAAGCCAGGTTTTTAAATCCAGTATCCTGACAAGTGACGGGTCATGCCCTGAATCCGAAAGCAGGCGGTTTTTCCACCGGATATCATAATGGGGTTCATCTGAATACACCTGCTTTCCCGAAAGCGCCTCTATCATCCTTGCGGCAATTTTTCTCGGATCATGGCCGAAGCTTCGCAGCTCTTCTATGCTGATTCCGTGATATTCGAAACTTTTTGGATTCCAGTCGGTCCATCCCTCCATTAAATCCGGGTTTAACAGGTAGGACTCGATTCTGTCAGGGTGGCTGCCCCAGGCCACTTCTATGGGGTGTGAGTTTTTGCGGAGGCTGGAGGCCTCAAAATCTATGATTATCATGAGGCTAATATCCCACGGCTTTCCACGTGAAGTAAACCCCTGTCACAATCATCAGGATGCCTGCAAACCTGTAAATAAGGTCTCTGTGTTTGAGCCACTTTACATTCGATACCTGGGATACAAGCAGCAGGGCCGGGATGGTGCCCACCCCGAAGCATGCCATCACCGCCGCCCCGGACATCATTCCGGCAAATGCGGATTGTGCCTCCATGCCCACGCGGGCTGCAGCTATCATGGCTGTATAAACCGGACCGCACGGCAGAAAGCCCAGAACCATGCCCAGGGGCAGAAATAATACAGCCCTGTCTGCATCCAGGATACGCCTGTATCCGGCCTTTGCGAATCCGGCAATTGGTGCGGCGCTGTGAAAAAT
>JAWLEU010000001.1:0-51234 GCA_041685965.1 Desulfosalsimonas sp. | reverse complement strand
CTCACTTCATTCATAAACAAATACGGTGAATTTAGCCTGGAAGTATCCAAGACCCACACTGAATACCAGGAAAACAAGCTGCTGGCGGAAAACAGCGCACATCAGAACCTGGCTTATCTTTGCTACAGAGACGGGATCCAGAAGCTGATTTTTAGCAGTGGTGTTACATTTTCAGAACTGGAGGAATTTTTAAAGATAATTAACGCGCACCAGGTAATAGAGGATGAAAACCAGGGTGACATAGTAACTGACATGTGGGAAGCAGGCTTGTTTAACATCGAGTACCGCACCAATGAGCGGATCTGGCAAAACGAACCGCTGCTCGATCTTTCCCGACTCAGGCCGGTTCCACCGGATGCCGACCCCGGCGAGGAGCCAGCAGCACAGGCCGCACCGGATTCAGCCGGGAGTACCCCGGGATCCGACATACAGCTATGGGAACTTTCAGAACAGGAAATCGAAGAAACCAACAGGATGGTGGCCCTGGAGGAATCCAGAAATTTCAACCAGGATGTCTTCGATGTCCTGCTTGTCATCCTGAATGAGCAGCGCGACCACAGAGACTATGCTCAAATTCTTGAAATAATATATGAATGCTTTCAAAATGAACTTGCCGCAAGAAATTTCTCCCGTATCAGCAGGTTTTTGAAAAACTTCCACTCGACCCGCGATTCTTACAGCGCAGACAACCATTGGGCCCTGTCATACCTGGACGATTTCCTGCGCATGATTTCCGGGCCGGATGCGTTGTCTACTCTTAATGATTATCTCGAGAAAACAACAGCAGAGGATAATCAGCAGTTTGAAGAGTTGGAAGAAATGATAGGCCTGCTTTCCGAAGAATGCATTTTCAGCCTTACACCGGTGCTGCCCAAAGTCAAGTCCAGCAGCGCCCGCAGGGCAGCATTGTCCGCGCTTTCCGGGCTGGCCCGGGCAGACCTGCGGCCGCTGATTTATCTTGCCAGACACTCCAGCTCGGCAGTGGCTGCAGAAGCGATAATGCTTTTATCCGAAACCCTTGGGGATCTATCCGAATCCAGAAAAAAAGAGGCGCTGCCGGTACTTTTTGAAGCAAGCCGCTCGGATGAGGCCAACGTTAGGAAAACCGGGGTTTCTGCCCTTACAAGACAGGAGGATGCAGATGTTTACACTCACCTGGCGGCTTTTTTTTCGGATCCAAACCCAGGAATAAGGAAAACGGTGTTTAAGTTTTTTTCCCGCAGTCGCAGCCCAGCCGCCGAGGCAGCCCTTATGGAAAGGCTCAGCCGCTCTGATTTCAACAGAAAGGATACGGCATTATTAAAGGCGCTTTACCGGGCTTTGGGCAACTGCGGAGGCAGCATGGCATTTGATTTTTTACAATCCCGGTTATTTTCCCGCCCCCTGCGTATCGGGAAACTGCGGGCGATGCACCGCGCAGGGGCCGCAATGGCACTGGGCCGCCTGCAGGAGCCTGAAGCAGGCGATATGCTGCTTAAAGCCTCAAAAAGTTTGTGGCCAACTATCCGCCGGGCTGTAAGAAGGGCAAAGGAGGCAGACAATGAAGCCTGATGCAGCCAATCCCGGCGCAGTAAACCCGGATCCGGAGACATATGAGCTGGGCGAGTCCTTTATATGCCACTTCACGAGGCTTCTACAGCTGTCCAGGATCCACGGATCCGGCAACCGGCTGACCGTGGATGCAGCCAATCAGTTCATCCACACAGCACGAAGGCTTCTGGGAGAAAACGATGACGAACTCACCATCGAAGCATGTCACGGCCGTTTTTTCATCCAGGGGGAAAAGCTGCTGCTGCGGAAAAAAAGCGCAGTCCTTGTCTTTTCCCTGCTGGGCTGGTTCGAGCGGCTGGGGCTCTACGGCCTGCGGTTTAATGCCGGGTTAGACAGTGTTACACCGGAGATGGCTTATGAATTCGTCCGGGAAATATTAAAATCCCAGCATCAAAGCGACCCTGCAGATTGGCTTGACAAAAGCCTTGAGCAGGACCGTTTTTTCTGGGTGGATACAATAGCCGGCCCGGAGAGCGGAACCGGAGCTTCAGAATCCGAAAGAGCGGAAATGGCTCACAAGCTTTACTCCTATGCCTATAATACCCTCAAGTCAGTAACCTACAAAATCGTTAAAGAAAAGTCCTCGGGCATCCGAAAGCCCCTGCGTGTGGTCCAGGACATCACAGACCTGGCCTTTGTAGACACCTCGGTACTGATGGGGATTTCAACCATCCGGGATTATGATGACTACACTTTTACGCACTCGGTCAACGTGGCGATTCAATCCATTTGCCTGGGGCATCGGATCGGGCTGTCGCGCAACAGCCTTCTGCGTCTCGGCATCTCGGCGCTTTTCCACGATCTGGGCAAAATAGAAATACCGCACGAGATTCTAAACAAGCCCGGACCGCTTGATTCTGCGGAGTTCAAAGAGGTCCGGCACCACCCGTTAAACGGAGTGCGAAGGATAACAAAACTGGAAGCAGACTCCGAGCTCAAGGCAAGAATCATTCTGCCGCCGTTTGAACATCACCTGAGATATGATCTGTCAGGTTACCCGGAGACAGAATGGTCCAGGCCGCTGAGCCTGTTCGGGAGGATCCTGGAGATCTGCGATGTATACGATGCCCTGACATCCTCGCGGATCTACCGGCAGCACCCGCTGAGCCCGGACCGGGCGCTCGGCCTGATGCTGACCAAATCAGGCAGGGATTTTGATCCAATATTGCTTAAATGGTTTATGAACATGCACGGGGTAATGCCTTTGGGAACCCTTGTAAAACTGAACACCGGAAGTTTCGGCCTGGTCTGCAGCGGGGGCGATTTCAGGGAAAACCGCATGCCGCGGGTTTTTGTCCTCAAACAGCAGGGGGAGCAATACGTAAAAGACGGAACAATTGATCTGAACCAAAAGGATGCTGATACAGGACAATATACATACACTATTGAAAGCACCCACCACCCCTCAGAGCTGGGAATTCAGCCGGCGGTCTTCCTGATGTATGAATAAACACCCCCCTTCAGACCTTTCCGGGTCCTACATCATAGGGGGAGAATTTAAGAGAAATCAGCCAGAATTCCCGGTTATTCAATTTCCGGGATGAATGGCTCTTTGAGTATATATCTACCACTTTGCGTAGTGGTCTTCGGCCAGGCCGGCAACATCTTCTACTGCCACCTCCTCGCCTGAATCGGTCTTAAGCATTCCCTCACAGGTTCCTGCAAGCTGGGAAAAACGCGAGGCCAGCACAATGGCGCTGAGCTTTTCCCCGCGGTAAGCCTCAGGCAAGAACCGAAGATCCACCTTTCCGTCAAATGAGCATATACGCCAGGGCTTAAAAAGATCATCGGAGTCAAAGTCGAAATACACGGTGTCCACCTTTGTCATTTGCCGGTCTATGACAAAGAAGTTTTCAGTGAAGCTGGTCTCGTTTACACCGCAGGACAGGTTTATTCCAAAAGCCCTGCCGCCGGGAAGTGTCCCTGACGCCGACAGCCAGTTCCACCATGTTTTTCTTCTCATATACCCTGCAGTCCAGTCAATCGAGGCCATGTACTCGTGCTGGGAAACAGGGAGGGTTTTTCCCTCAAAGCCGAGTTTTCCGCTTATTTTTACTGGATTGGTCTTTTGCACGTAGGCCCAGCCGCGGTAATCCGTACGCGTACAGATCCGGAGCGGATTGATATCATCAAGGCCCATCCGGGCATTAAGTGAAATCCCCCTGCCCCTGGCGCTTATAATGCCCGAATCAAGCTCCATGCTAAGTTTTCTGCTTCGAAACCGGGCCTTTACCCGATCCGGACGCGGATCGATAAAAATATTTTTTTTCGGCAGGCAAAGAGCGGAGGTCTCCACAATACGCCCTGAAGCGCGTTCGCAGACGTAGAAGAAACCCGAGGCAACAGTGTGCAGATCAACCACCGCCAGGCCGACGGTGAAGTCACGTCCCGGAATCCCGACAAAGCAGAACTGGTTTGCCCTGATGCGCCGCATCCACGAAGGGAATTTATATCCCATGGGTGTCCTGAGAGGATAATCAAGGTAATTGACCGTCTCCACCGGCTCGTCAAAAATCCCGAACCGAACTCTTCCTTTTTTATCAACCAGCTTTTTCATGTCTGTTTTTTCCTGCCGGTGGATTGCCTCCGGCCTCAACCACGCGTTGACAAAACTGCTTTCATATGCAATAGCAGGACATCATTTAACCGGAAACCGGCAACAGTTTACAGGTTCCCCCGGAAAAAATCGAGGCTGAAATTCCCATCAGATTATGCTTGACAACAGCCGGCAAAATCCGTTTAATTAAAGGATTTATATAACCCTTTTATCCTTGCTCCGGTCCGGGTGGCCGGGGCTTTATCAGCCGAAAGGAGGAGGCATGAACAGGTACGAAAACATCACCATCATTGATGCGGATGTCGGCGAGGATGACAAAAAGGCTCTATTGGAGCGCATTGAATCGCAGATATCCAAAAGGAACGGGGCCCTTATCGAGTTTGACGATTGGGGCATGCGGAAACTGGCTTACGAAATCCGCAAAAAAAAGCAGGGGCAGTATGTGCGTACCGATTTCTGCGGAAACGGCGAAACAGTAGACGGAATCGAGCGCATGCTGACTCATGACCAGCGGGTGCTGCGCTTTATGACCGTGGTGCTGGAGCAAAACGTGGATCCCGATGACATAAAGGCAAGACGGGAAAAGGGCGAAAAGGGTGATCAGGCAGAAGCCGGGCCTGAAACGCAGACGCCGGAAGCCGGGACCGTCACCTCCGGGACTCAGTCCGCTGAAACAACAGAGGAAACAGAAGAATCAACCCCTGCAAGCCAGCAAAAGGAGCAGTAAAATGGCAGTGATGAACAAACGACGCTTTTTCCACCGGCGCAAAGTCTGCCGGTTCTGCACGGACAGCAACCTGGTGATCGATTACAAAGACCCTGGCATGCTTAAATATTTTATAACCGAACGCGGAAAAATCATTCCCAGGCGCATTTCAGGCACATGCGCAAGGCATCAGCGCCGCCTTGCCGTGGCAATCAAGCGTGCGCGCAAAATCGCCCTGCTGCCGTACGTGGGGACCTCGGACATGTAGATTTGTCCCGGCGGAAGACGGGCTAAAGCATTCTGGCTCATGGGGGCAAAATCCTGTGCCCACACAGACTACAGCGGCAAACCCGAGGGATTTTCTCACCGGTACAGGCCTTCTGGTTTTATTAGGTGCGCTAACCCTCTACTTCCCGGTACTCGGCTTCATATGCTTTTTCTTGATGCCTCTGCCGGTGATTTTCTACCGGGTGAAACTCGGCAGAAACCCGAGCGGCATGATGGCGACTGCGGCGATAGCAGTGATATGGGCACTGGGTGGAAGGCATACCATAGACCTGTGGCTGATTGCATGCATGCTGGGCCTGGGCTTTGCTCTCGGAGACAGCCTGGAAAAAGATCTTACGATAGAAAAGACAATTGCCTATCCCTGTGCAGCAGTGCTGGCAGGGGCAATTGCCGCCCTGATCTTCATAGGCAACATCTCCGAGTCCGGCCCGTGGGAAATGACATCGGATTATGTCCGCAAAAACCTGGAAATGACCGCTGCGGCATACGAAAACATGGATTCTGGAAACAGAAGCATAGAGATGCTGACCGGATCGCTGGACAGGATCCATTATGTGCTTATGCGTATCATGCCGGCAGTGGCGTTATCAGGACTGGTATTTGCCGCCTGGGCGAACCTGCTGCTTGCAAGGACAATCCTGCTGGCCCGGGGTATCATGCATCCGGATTTCGGCAGGTTAAACCGCTGGAAGGCGCCTGACATGCTTGTATGGGGAGTAATCGGCTGCAGTCTGCTCGTGGCTGCAGCAGGGGAACCGCTTTCTTTTGTGGGAACAAACGGGTTGATCCTGCTGATGCTGATTTATCTTTTCCAGGGCCTGGCGGTGATGTCATTTTATTTCGAGAGCAAACAGGTGCCGGTGTTTCTTCGGCTGCTGATATATGCTTTTTTTGCCATTCAGCAGCTGTTCGCGCTTTTGATAGTCGGAGTTGGATTTTTTGATACATGGGCGGACTTCAGGCGGCTGAGCGCTGAAAACGGCGACAGCGGCGGTTCTTCCTGACTGACAACACGAAATCACCCAATCATCGGAGGTTGAAGATGAAAGTAATATTAAATGAAACCATAGACGCTCTGGGTATTGTGGGCTCGGAAGTGGATGTTAAAAACGGCTATGCCAGAAACTTCCTTATCCCCCAGGGCAAGGCGGTGCCCGCAACCGAGGAAAACAGAAAAAGAATGGAGCAGGAGCGGGCCAAAATTGAGCTGCAGATGGCCAAGGAACGGGAAAGGGCCGAGGAAATGGCCTCCCGCGTCAAGGGGCTGTCCATCCAGATACCCGCCAAGGTGGCGGACGAAGACAGGCTCTACGGCTCGGTGGGCGTCAAGGAGATTGCCAATGCTCTTGAAAAACAGGGCATCGAGGTTCAGAGGCGCTCCATACTGCTGCCCAACGCAATAAAAAACCTGGGTTCCTACCAGGTGCCTGTGCGGATCTACAAAGACATTGAACCCGAGATAACCGTGGAGGTGGTCCCGGACCAGCAGAAATAGGCCTGATACATTTTCTACATAAACAATTGACGAGGAAACAGCTGCAGCCATGAGCAATGACCCTTCTCTTCAAAAACTACCTCCGCAGAGCCTCGAAGCAGAGGAGTCCATTATCAGCGCAGCCCTTCTGGACAATAACGTCCTTTTGGATATACTCGATATCCTCACGCCCGAGGCCTTCTACAAGTCCGCGCACCAGAAAATATTCGCCTCAATAACAGAGCTGTTTGCAAATGATGAGCCGGTGGACCTGGTAACCCTTACAGAGAGGCTAAAAAGCAAAAACCAGCTCGAGTCTGCAGGCGGGGCGGTCTACCTGGCAAAAATCGTGGACACTGCTCCGGTGCCGGCAAACGCGGCTCATTATGCCAGGATCATACGCGACAAGGCGGTGCTAAGACGCCTGATCTCAACTGCAAACGATATTGTGCAGAAATGCTATGACGAGTCAGGCAGCACAGACGATATGGTGGATTTTGCAGAGGGCGCCCTGTTTGATATTGCGGATCAGAAGCAGAAACAAAACTTCTATCCCATCAGCAGAATAATTGAATCAAACATTGACGCACTGGAGGCAAGGCAGGGAAACAAGTCTCTTATAAGCGGCGTTCCCTCCGGATTTAAAAAGCTTGACCAGCTTACCTCAGGCTTCCAGTCCTCTGACCTGATAATAATGGCAGCCAGGCCGGGAATGGGAAAAACAGCACTTGCCTTAAATATTGCCCGCAATGCTGCGGTGGAGTCAGACACTCCGGTTGCGCTGTTTTCTCTGGAAATGTCAAAAGAACAGCTTTCCCTGCGTCTGCTGTGCTCCGAGGCCAGAATAGACTCCGCCAGGGTGCGCGACGGCTTTTTCAACGAAGACGACTGGTACAGCCTTACCAATGCAGCAGGGGTGCTTTCGTCTGCACCCATATACATAGACGACTCTCCTGAACTTACATCCCTTGACATCAAGACCAAGACCAGGCGCCTTAAGCGAGAAAAGGGCGTGGGCATGATAATAGTGGACTATCTGCAGCTCGTTCGCCCCCGCAAGACATACGAACGCCGCGAACTTGAAATATCAGACATGTCAAGGACGATGAAAGGCCTTGCCAAGGAGCTTGACATCCCGGTTATTGCACTTTCCCAGTTAAACCGCAGGCTTGAGGACAGAAGCGACAAGCGCCCGCAATTATCAGACTTAAGAGAATCAGGGGCCCTTGAACAGGACGCAGATCTGGTTATATTTATATACAGAGATGAAGTCTACAATGAGGATGAAAACAATCCCAACAAAAACATTGCGGAAATTCATCTGGCAAAACAGAGAAACGGCCCCACCGGAACATGTTCGCTGGTATTCAAGGGCGAATACACCAGGTTTGAAAACCTTGCATACGGCGAATACACCCCGGAGCTGGAAGGGGCGTAAAAGATGTAGGCAAAAATTTAAAAGGTTCAAGGAGAATTCCTTAATACCCGAATGAAAAGAATTTCAGGAAACATCTCCGGACTCAAGGCCACACAGGTCCGGCGGATTGAAAATCTCCACCATCACCGCATACCTCCGGAATCCATCATCACCCCCGGTTTAGCTGATGAAATATGCACTTTAAGCGTCTGGATCAAAAGACAGATAGGTCTGCTGGTTGATCGCTCCGGCAGGATCGTCAGCGTGATAGTAGGTGATAACCAGAAAATCATGCTGCCTGATACCAGCGATTACAAAACTCCTCCGGGCAGGCTGAAGGGACTGCGCTGCATCCACACCCACTTAAACGACGAGACCCTGACCCGCGATGATTTAACCGACCTTTCCCTTTTGCGCCTGGATCTCATGGCAGCCATAACAGCTGGCGGCGACGGCGGTGCGGAAAAGATGCATGTTGCACATATAATGCCCTCGCCTTCTGAAAAAGGCCAGCACCAGTTCATGCCCGCAGCCGATCCAGGGGATCCTCAGATCAACTGCATCGAGCTGATAAGGGCGATTGAAGACGAGCTGTCTGATTATCAGGCCCTTCGCGAGGTGCAAAGCGGCAGGGAAAGCGCAGTGCTTGTCAGCGTAACAGCAGCCCCGAAAAAAAAGGCAATGGCATCTCTTGAAGAGCTGGCTGAGCTGGCCCGTTCCAGCGGAATTGAAGTGCTCGACACAATCGTGCAGCAAAGAAAAAAAATCAACCCCAGGTTTCTAATCGGTACAGGAAAGCTCGAGGAACTCACCATACAAGCAATGCAGATCGGCGCCACCCTGGTGATTTTCGACCAGGAGTTAAACCCCTCCCAGATGCAGTCCATAACAGACCAGGTGGAGTTCCGTGTACTGGACCGCACCCAGCTTATCCTGGACATATTTGCCCAGCGGGCACAGTCCAGGGAGGGAAAGATACAGGTGGAACTCGCCCAGCTCAAATACATGCTGCCCAGGCTTGCAACCAAAAACACCGCAATGTCAAGACTTACAGGAGGCATAGGCGGTAGAGGCCCGGGCGAGACCAAGCTGGAGATAAACCGGCGGCGGGTCCGCGACAGGATCACAAGGCTTGAAAAATCGCTTAAAAAGGTAAGAAAACAGCGCAGCCAGCAGAAAGCCAGGCGCCGGAAAAAAGACCTGCCTGTGATATCGATTATAGGATATACGAATGCCGGCAAATCAACGCTTTTAAACACGCTTACCAACAGTTCAGTACTTGCTGAAAGCAGACTGTTTGCAACCCTTGATCCTTCGAGCAGAAGGCTTAAGTTTCCCAGGGATACGGACGTGATCATAACAGACACGGTGGGTTTTATAAGGGATCTGCCCAATGAACTGCGCGTGGCCTTCAGGGCAACCCTGGAGGAACTCGAAGGCGCAGACATGCTGCTGCATGTAATTGATGGTTCAAACGATGCCTGTGACGAACAGATCACGTCAGTGAAAGGTATCATAGACGAGCTCAACCTGAGCCACATCCCGGTGATAAACGTGATCAACAAGAGCGACCTCATAGACAGCCAGACACTTGAACAGCTTGTATGCGAAACCGGGGGAATCCCGGTTTGTGCAAAGGACTCCGAAACCCTGCATCCTCTTATTGAAAAAATGGAGCAGGCGGTTTCAGGCAGCGGAGTCCTGGTGGATCGTGAGCAGGAATGCAAAGATTTTCACAATGATGCAAATCACTTGTTGACGGATTCGTCAGACCTGATATAAATAAATATCTCTATGGATTACAATTATATTAAAAATGCGGCCACGGGCGCTGCTTACGGTGCCGGAAAAATCCTTCTCAGCCATCTTGGCAATCTTGAGAAAATTGAAAAGAAGGGTCCGGAAGACCTTGTCACGTCCGCGGACACAGCATCAGAAGCCCATATTCTTGGAACCCTGCACGAAAAATTCCCCGATCACGAGGTTCTTGCAGAGGAAAGCGGCAACAGCGCAGCAGGCAGCACAGGATGCCTGTGGATCATAGACCCCCTGGACGGAACCACGAATTTCGCCCACCAGCTGCCGATTTTCTCTGTTTCAATAGCATTTGCAAAAGACGGTGAACTGCGCGTGGGAGTGGTTTTAAATCCTCTCACCGGCGAGCTTTTCACTGCCACGGCCGGCCGGGGAGCGGCTTTAAACGGCAGGGCCATTTCGGTTTCAGACTGCGCACAGGTGTCTGAAAGTCTTCTGGTAACGGGTTTCCCCTATGATGTAAAAGAAGAGACAGGCCCTTACATGAAGCGTTTTGAAAACTGCCTGAAGGCGGCAATCGGAATACGGCGGCTGGGATCCGCCGCGCTTGACCTGTGCTTTGTTGCCTGCGGAAGGTTTGAAGGGTTCTGGGAGCAGAACCTCAAGCCGTGGGACACAGCCGCAGGAACCCTTATCGCCAGGGAAGCCGGCGGCACGGTTACGGATTTTTCAGGCGATCCCTACGACCCGTACAAAAAGGAAATCCTGGTCACAAACGGCCATATCCATCAAGAGCTCAATTCAATCCTGAAATTATAGAAAAGAGGCAAAATGAACGAAATCTATCTGGACAACCAAAACGAAGACGTTGTGGAATGTTTCGCAAGATTTGATATAAGATCCCGGATTTGCCGGAAGTACTGCGCATTGAGGCTCAGGTGCGCCATTGAACAGTCAGAGCAGATGCGAATAGAGCAGCTCGAAGACCTTATGAGCTCCTATGAGGTAACAACCAACATACAATAACATTTTGCGCTACATATGCATCTTGCCGGGATTTAAAATCCCGGCGGGATCAAACGCGGCTTTAATCCTTTTCATCAGGGCAAGTGCGCCCGGCCCGATTTCCTTGTCCATGTAGGGCGCCTTTGCAATACCCACCCCGTGTTCACCTGAAATCGTGCCTCCGAGTTCAAGCGTATAGTCAAAGATCTCATCCACTGCCTGGCCTGCTGCAACCGACTGTTCCGGCATGCTTTTGTCATACATGATATTGAAATGGATGTTGCCGTCTCCGGCATGCCCGAAACTGACCATTGTCAGACCGCTTTTTTCCCCTAGAGCCCTTATACGTTCCACCATTTCAGGAAGCCTGCTGCGGGGAACCACTATGTCCTCATTTATCTTGTCCGGCCCATAGGTATAAAGAGCCGGGGAAATGGCCTTTCGCGCCTTCCACAGCCGTGCCGCCGCCTCGGGGCTTTTTGCGGTCTCCACGTGGGCCGCTCCCTGCTGCATCAGGATTTCTTCGATTTTTTGTGCAGCTGTTTCAGCCTCATGCGCTGCGCCGTCTGTTTCGATAAGGAGCATGGCGCCGGCATCCGGGGAAATTTGTGCATCAAGATGGTCCTTTACGCAGGAAATGGCGTTTCTGTCCATGTATTCAACCGCCCTGGGCACGATTCCGCTTCGCATTATTTCCACCACACACCCTGCAGCCTGCCGCATGTCGGTAAACACTGCAGACAGGGTCCTGACGGTCCCGGGAAGCGGCAGAAGACGAAGGGCCATTTCGGTTATCACTCCCAGGGTGCCCTCGGAGCCCACTATGAGACGGGTGAGATCGTAGCCCACAACCCCCTTTGCAGTCTTTACCCCTGTGCGCACGATTTCCCCGGTTGGCAGCACAACTTCCAGACCCAGCACGTAATCGCGTGTCACGCCGTACTTCACCGCCTTTGCACCGCCCGCGCATTCAGCAAGATTTCCCCCGAGGGTTGAAAAATCAGCACTTGACGGATCAGGGGGATAAAAAAGGCCGCGCTCCGCAACGGCCCTCTGAAGCGTACCTGTAACCACTCCGGGCTCTGCGATTGCAACGAAGTTGTCAGTATCGATCGACAGGATGCGGTTAAAACGGTTCATGGCCATTACCAGGCCGCCCTGCACTGCAATCGACCCTCCGCTCATGCCGGATCCTGCGCCTCTCGGAGTGACGCCGAAGCCGTACCGTGTTGCCAGTTCCAGGATACGGGCCACCTGGTCCGCATTTTCCGGAAAAACCACAGCCTCGGGCAGGCAAAACCTGCGGGTGGAATCATAGGCGTAGCAGACCCGCTCTTCTTTCCGGCTGGAATAATTCTGCTTGCCGACTATCCCTATGAGCTGTTTTTCTGTATCCGAAGAAATCTTTTTAATCAGAGCCCTGCTCCAGTTTTTTCTCTATAATTTCCACCTGCTTGTGGAGCTCGCCTTTTAACTTCAGCTCCTTTTCCACGGAATTTATTGAATGAATCACTGTGGCATGCATCCGGTTGAATTTCCTTCCTATTGCCTGAAGCGGTTCGCCCGTATGCCTGCGAGCCAGAAAAATCGCCACCTGACGCGGACGCACGACTGATTTTTTCCTGGACTTGGAAACCATGTCCTTTACAGGCACGCCGAACTCCCGGCCCACCAGCCTGGTGATGGAGTCAACCGTGATGGTTTTTTTCCTGGAAACGATGTTTTTTACCACCTGCCCGGCCAGGTTCAGATCAACGGGCTCTCCCATCAGGCAGGATCGCGAAGCAACACCGATCAGACCGTTTTCCAGCTGCCGGACATTGTCAACCAGCTCGCCTGCCATGTATTCCGCCACCTCTCCGGGCAGTTCCACGCCCCTTGACTGTGCCTTGCGCCTTAGTATGCGGACCCTTGTCTTAAAATCCGGGGGCTCGATTAATGTCATCATGCTCTGTCCAAGCCGCGAGGCCAGGTGATCGCTCATTTTCGGTATCTCGTTGGGGGATGCGCAGCTTGAAAATATGAGTTTTTTGCCTGATTCGTAAAGATGATCAAGCATCATGGCCAATTCGGTCTGTGTGCGGCTGCGCCCGGACAGCACGTGGACTTCTTCGAGCAAAAGCACGTCGCAGTTTTCCCTGTAGCGCTTCTTGAAGGTGTCCAGGCTGTTGCTTTTTATGGAATGCACCAGCTCGTTTGTAAAGTCCTCAGCGCTTATGTAAAACACCCGCTCCTGAGGACATGCGGAAAGGATCCTGTGGCCCACGGCCTGGGAGAGATGGCTTTTGCCCATGCCCGTGCCTGAAAGCAGAAACACGGAGTTGAAATCCGATTTACTGTCTGATGCAAGCGTGAAGGCTGCCTGGTAGGCCAGGTTGCTGTTGTCTCCGACCACGAAACTATCAAAGGTGTAGTCCCGCCTCAGAACCCTTCCGTTTACCGGCCGGGCGGATAGCCCGGGCAGAGGGAGCTGGCAGCCCGCAGGTTCCTTTTTGCGGGGTTTGGGGGAACCGGAGTCCCTGGATTCGGGATTGCCCTGTACATGGATTGTAAAAGCCATTTCCCTTCCCGCCTGCCGGGTCAGTTCGCTGTTGATAAGCCCGAGATAATTTGCCATAATTCTTTTCTTGATAAAAAAATTCGGGCAGCCCAGCACCAGGGTGTCGTCATCAGTGGCTTTTACATAACGGATCGGCTCTATCCAGAGCCTGTAGACGCTAGGCGAAATCTGGTCCCTGATAGCGGTCTTGGCGTTTTTCCAAACGGTTTCCATATGGGGCAGTCTCCATTCTCAAATAACAGGATGAACAACAATAAAAAACAAGCACCGTAAACAATGGAAATGCATATGATTTTGCATAATAGTTTAAATCGTCGAAACCGTGTCATACGACAACAAATTACGGCAGGTGAACAATAAACAAATTTTCGTCGGGAAAATTGGAATGAGGGGCCGGCCCCTTCAGCCTGAATGCCTGTATAATACAGCGAGGCTCTTGAATCAAGTACGATGAGAAACGGTTTTGGCGTTTTTAAATCACCGGGGCAATGCGTTATGAACAAGTTTATATCTCCCTAAATCCTAACGCAATCAATCTGTATAAATGCAACTGCCAGAAACACCGGAGAAATTTTTCCGTCACAGATTTGCAACATTGATAGGGACCTTTTGAGTTTCCGGCATAAACCGGCACTGGTAACGGTTTTTATCAAGCTTTCATTTTCTTTAAATTTTGTTTTTTTTCGTGGGCAAACAGTATTTCTATGCAGTCCCGGAACTTAAAAAATTTGACTGCAATATCAATTTGTTATAACCACAAACAAAGGAATATTCCTGTTTTGGAGGCAAGAAAAGGACAAATCGGATGACAAAAATTGCAACCGGCCTGGAAAACCTTGTCAGGCACCCGCCTGCAGGCCTGGGCAGAAAGCGGCTGGGACTGCTTTGCAACCAGGCCTCTGTGGACAGCAGCTTTAACCATGCAAGAGACATTATTGAAAAATTGTTCCCGGGCGCATTAAAAGCCATTTTCTCCCCGCAGCACGGATTTTTTGCGGAAAAACAGGACAACATGGTCGAATCCGGAGATTTTACAGACAGCCGGCTTTCCATACCGGTATTCAGCCTGTACGGGAAAACAAGAATCCCCGACCGGTCAATGATGGAAGCAATAGATGTGCTCCTTGTGGACCTGCAGGACGCAGGAACCAGGGTTTATACATTTTTCACAACACTTTCCTGCTGCATGGAAAAAGCGGCTGAAACGGGCACGAAAGTTCTCATCCTGGACCGGCCCAATCCGGCAGGAGGGCTGCAGGTGGAGGGAAACTGCCTTGACCCGGAATACGCATCTTTCGTGGGCCGCTACCCTGTTCCAATGCGTCACGGCCTGACCATCGCGGAATTTGCCGGATATATAAACCACTCGTTCGGCATCGGCTGCAATCTAGAGATAGTGCCCATGTCCGGGTGGAAGCGCAGCATGTATTTTGACGAAACAGGACTTTCCTGGGTTGCACCCTCGCCCAACCTGCCGGCAGTATCATCCACAGTGGTATATCCCGGGCAGGTGATATGGGAAGGCACCAATATATCTGAGGGCCGGGGCACCACCCTTCCCTTTGAAATCTTCGGGGCTCCTTTTATAATGACAGAGGCAGTTACAGAAAAACTCGGAAAATCTTTTCCGGAAGGAGCGGTTCTTCGGCCGGCGGTGTTTGAACCCACCTCAGGGAAATGGGCTCAAACACCGTGCAGCGGCTTTCAGATCCATGTAACCGACAGGCACGGGTTTAGGCCCTATCGCACCTCGCTTAAGCTTCTGTCCGTGATAATGCAGCTTTTCAAAGATGATTTCGCCTGGAAGCAGCCCCCGTACGAATACGAATATGAAAAACTTCCCTTTGACTTAATCACCGGAGACCCCGGCATACGCAGGCACATTGAAGCAGGGGGCGATCCCCTGGAACTTGAAAAACAATGGCGTCCGCAGGTAGAACAATATCTGGGCCGTACGCGGCGGTTTTATTTGTACGAATAACCGCCCGGGATATAAAAAAATCTTTTTGCCGAAACTATCAAGTGTTGACTGAAATCAGTAAAAAAACGGACGGAAAAGCTTAATGTCTGATAAAGAAAAAAATGCCGTGATAATTTACACGGACGGCGCATCCTCAGGCAACCCGGGGCCTTCGGGCATAGGTGCGGTGCTGCGCTACGGGGACAGAAAAAAGGAGATATCCGAGTTCATAGGAGACTCCACCAACAACATAGCGGAATTAAAGGCAGTCCGCGCGGCACTCAAGGCACTTAAAAACACGGAGCTGCCGGTCAGGCTTTACACGGACAGCAGCTACGTACACGGACTGCTCGTGCTGGGCTGGAAGGCAAAAAAGAATCAGGAACTGGTCGAGGAAATCCGGCAGCTTGTAAATCGGTTCAAAGACATAAGGATAATCAAGGTACGCGGGCACAACGGGGTTGCAGACAACGAGCAGGCGGACTTGCTTGCCACCTCCGCGATCAGAAAAAACAGGGACTCAGAATAAATAAAACCCCGCAAAGGCACGGCCTGCGGGGTTAAACAGCGCTTTTTACTGCGTCTGAAAAAGACTATTTTTCAGCCTTCAGCTCTTCGAGTTCCTTTTTCAGTTCTTCATTTTCCCTGCGGTACTTTTCAGCCTCGCTTTCAGATGCCGAAGAAGACGCAGCGCCCGGCTCCACCCCGGTATCCTTCTGCCAGGTATCCTTGAGTTCGTCAAATCCCAGGTAGAGTGCAAGGCAGCCGCCCAGGAGCAGCATCACCGGTATAGCACCTGCAAGAAGCTGCAGAAAGGCGTCAAACCAGATTGCCAGACCGATAACACCGACTACGGCCGCGACTGCGCCGCCAATTAAAGTCTTCATAACCCTACTTCCTCCTTTGTTTAGATATTCATGACCGCATTCCAATATTGATTCTACCGAGTTTGGCAGGATATTGCCAGGAAACAGCTTTCATCTACCACAGACAATCCTGCAAAGCAAGCAAAAACACCGCCGACCCCTTCAGGTTTAGCGCTTGAAAACCTGACTGCAACCTGTTATGGATTTTCAAAAAATGTTGGTAATTGATTCACTCCCCCCCGGCAAGTCAATCCGGGTTTTTTCATAAAAAGATAAAACGGGTTTAAAATCATGCCACTCAAAAGCGGCTTTACCAGAAAAAACAGGTTTAAAAAAAATAAGGAAGGATTGCGCGGAGGCGATGACAGGCCATTTTTATGCTATCTTCCGCCCCACACTGGTATCTTTGCAAAACTCATACAGATTCTTCTGTTCAAGCGGCCCAGAGTTGAGCCCGAATACCAGCGTACTCTGAAAGAACTCCCGGAAAACTCAATTATTGTATTTGTAAACAAATACCGGAGCCAGTTTGAATATTTTTTCTGCCATAACAGGTTCCAAAGGGAGGGACTGCCTTATCCCGCCCTGGGGTTTGATTACCGGACGATTTTCTGGCAGCCGGCAAAACGGATTTATCACGCCGCTGTTTTTTACATGAGCCACTTTTTAAGGCATTTCAGGCTGCCTGACCCATATGAAAGCAACTACTACCGCAGCAAGCTAATCGAAGGCCACAGCGCCATGGTCTCGCTGATCGAGGAAAAAGGATTTTACCACAGGCAGGTGGAATCCAGGACAGACCCCCTTGAGCACCTTATAGAGATGCAGGAAACAGTGGATCAGCCCATCTACCTCATCCCGCAGCTTATACTCTATGACAGGGCGCCCCAGACCGCCAGGCTTTCCTTGACAGACATAATCTTCGGAACCCGCGAAAAACCCGGAAGGCTGCGCAGGCTGTTCATGATGATAGTGCGTCCGGGAAGGGTATTTATAGAGGCCTCGGAACCTGTCTGCATAAAGGATTTTGCAGAAAGGCCCGAGGTGGCAGAGCTTTCCATGAAAAACCAGGCAATTTATCTGCGCCGCTACCTTGTCGACCAGATCAACCGCCACCGAAACTCTATTACAGGACCGATCCTGAAATCCCGCCTGGAAATAATGGAAGAAATCCTTACGAGCCCTCAGATGCAGAAACACATAACAGAGTATGCAAATGAACACGATCTTTCCAACCATCGGGCCCAAAAGGAGGCCGCCAAACTGCTCGACGAAATCGCCTCCAATTACAACCTTCGTATAATAAGACTTTTCGACATCTCGCTGCGCTGGATAATTCGGGCCATGTTCGACGGAATGGTGGTGGACTACGAAGGGTTAAACCGCATCAGACAGGCTTCAAAAAAAGGCCCGCTTGTTTTGGTGCCGTGTCACAAAAGCCACCTTGACTACCTTATAATATCCTTTGTGTTTTTCCACAACAACCTGCCCTGCCCTCACATCGCTGCAGGCAAAAACCTTTCCTTCTGGCCGATCGGCCCTCTTTTCCGCGGCGGGGGCGCTTTTTTCATAAGGCGTACATTCAAGGGCGACCCGCTTTATCCCAAGGTGTTTGCAGCCTATCTGCACAAGATTCTCGAAGAAGGCTTTCACGTGGAATTTTTCCCTGAAGGGGGAAGAAGCCGTACAGGCAAGCTGCTGGCACCCAAGGTGGGAGTTCTTTCCCTGGTGGTGGACGCCTACCTGCAGACCGACTGGGAAGACATCCAGTTTGTGCCCATATATATCGGCTATGACCGGGTTCTGGAGGAAAAGGCATACGTTCATGAAATGGAAGGGGGCAAGAAAAAACCCGAGACCTTCGGCAATGTTTTAAAGGCCAGAAAGTTTTTAAAGAAAAGATACGGCAAAATATACATAAACTTCCACGAGCCGTTTTCCATGAATGAGTATTTCGGCAGACAGCAAAGCGATTACGCTGCAGAAGACAGACAGGAGCAGAAAAAGCAGCTTTATGCTTTCGGCGAAAAGATGATCAGCGCCATAAACGACATATCAGTGGTAACCCCGCATGCAGTGATTGCAGCGGCCATACTGAATTGTTCGCAGAAACGCATTTATTACAAACAGCTGACAGCCAATGCTGAAACCTATATGAACTATCTGCTTACAAAAGATGTCAAGCTGGCTGACACACTTTACGTTGACCGGCAGAACGCCTTTAATTCAGTACTCGAAACGTTCGTATCAAACAAGATACTCGAAAAGACTACTGCCACTGGCTCTCCTGAAGGGCCGCCGGCCAACCCCATATACAAGATACATGAAAACAGGCGTCCGAATCTTGAATACTACAAAAACAACTGCGTGATTTTCTTTGCGCCTGCGGCTTATACCGCACTTTCAATCCTGGCCCTTGATTCCTTCCAGTTCCAGGAAGACAGCCTTTATCCCCACTACAGTTTTTTAAAGGACTTATTCTCCAAGGAATTCATATTTGATCCTGAAGCCCCTGACGAAGCCGTGGTCCGTGAAAATCTCAACACCTTTATAAACGAGGCCATCCTTGCCCCGCACCCCACGCTTTACGACACCTATAACCTTACCTCCGCCGGATTCAGAAAGCTCAATCTGTTTGCAGGGTTTCTGACTCCTTATTTTGAATCCTACTGGGTGGTGCTGAATTTCTACACTCGCTACACGCGTAAATCCATCTACGACATAAAGGACTACACCAAAAAAATCCAGGCATTCGGAAACCGCATGTACAAGAGAAACGAAATCCTGCGCAAGGAGGCCCTGTCAAAAATGAACTACAAAAACGCGGTTGAGCGCTTTGCGGAACAGGGATTAACAGGTCCGGAAAAAGGCAGGGATGTACTTGACGCAAATATTGAAAATGTGCAGTTCTACCGCCGCTTTCTGCCTAACTAAGAGCATTTTTTAAGTATGCACAATCAAGGGGTCAAAGCACTTTTACTCTCCGCGGGCCGCGGCACACGGCTGCTGCCCCATACCCGTAAGCTGCCCAAACCCCTTTTCCCTGTTGCAGGCAGGCCTGTTATAGATATTATTATTTGGAGGCTCATAGAGCAGGGAATCTCCGCCATAGCAGTCAACACTCATCATCTGCACCAACAGGTGGAGTCATTTATCAGCTCTCAAAGCTACCCCGTGCCCGTGGTGACGAGATACGAACCCGAAATGCTGGGCACAGCCGGCGCAATTGCCAATTTTTCCGATTTTCTGGGAAACCGCGACCCCTTTGTTGTCATGAACAGCGACATACTCACGGATATAGACATCAAAGGCGTTGTGGACCGGCACAGGGAAAACGCACCTGCAGCTACCCTGGTGGTTCATGACTGCCCGGAGTTCAACAAGGTAAGAATTGACAAAAACGGCCTGATAAAGGATTTTTCCGGCCATCCTGAAAAAGATGAATGCTGCCTGGCATTTACAGGAATCCAGGTTATCGATCCTGTTATCTACAAATATATTCCTAAATGTCCGCATGCGGACAGCATTGACGTTTACCGCTCCATGATCGGCGGAGGCCTTATGGTTATGGCATGGAAGTCTTTCGGGCATTACTGGCATGACATAGGAACACCCGAGCGTTACTGCAGGGCTGTTGCAGGCACCCTCTCTCCGGCTGCATTTGAAAAAGCCTTTAAAACCAGGCCCGGTTCCAAATTGTCATGGCAGCAGCTTGCAGGGGACGGATCAGACCGGAGATGGTTCAGGCTCAAGGCCGGCGGAAAAAGCCTTGTCATGGCTGACCACGGAATCCAGTCAGACCGGGAGATCTCGGAGTTCGACTCCTTTGTCTCAATAGGCTCCCACCTGCACAAACAGGGCATATCAGTCCCCGAGATCCATCTGCATGACAGGTTTTCTGGGCTCGTATTCATAGAAGACCTGGGGGATATAAGTCTTCAGTCCGCAGTGCTTAAAACGGCTGACCCGGAGGCTGCAGAAACACTTTACAGGCAGGCAATCGATCGCGCACTGGACATGAGTATTAAGGCAGCCCGGGGATTTGATCCCGCATGGTGCTATCAGGAGCCTGCATACGGCAGGGATACGATTGTCGAAAAAGAAGGGATGTATTTTGCAAAAGCATTTATAGACAGATTCCTGGCTATGAAAGACTTTGACAACAACCTTTTGTACCGGGAATTCGAGCGCCTTGCAGATGTCATAGAGGCCTGCGGCACACAAGGGTTCATGCACAGGGACCTTCAGTCAAGAAATATAATGGTAAACGACCGGGGCTGTTTTTTCATAGACTTCCAGGGAGCCCGCCGCGGTCCGGTCCAGTATGATCTTGCCTCTCTGATAACAGATGCTTACGTTGACCTTGAACCGGCGATGCGCCGGCGCCTTCTCGAATATGCCGCAGACCGGCTTGAGGACCGAACCGGCGGAATCGACAAAACTGTGTTTTACAGGGGCTATCATTACTGCGCCATAGCCAGGAACCTCCAGGCGCTCGGGGCCTTCGGCCATCTGACAGGGGCCAGACATAAACCGCAATTTGCAGGATACATGAAGCCTGCCTTAAAAAACCTCTCGGCCCTGCTTGCCCGGACAGAAGACCCCTCGTTTCCGTGCCTTGCAGACACTGTCTCAAGGGCGGAAAAGCTCCTCCGGTCTTGACTTTCGACCCGTTTTATTCGAAATTTCAAAGCAGACAATCATTTCTTAAAAGGAGGACCCGTGATGGAACCGGTAAAAATAATGATAAACGGCCTGCCGGGAAACGTGGCTTCAGTGCTGGCAGACAGGGCGATAAAAGACGGACGCTTCAGGGTGATACCGCAGTCCCTTACCGGCCCTGAAATCCCGGAAAAACAACACACAGCAAAAGGGGTATCGTTTCGCCTGATACAGCCGCAGCAAAGACAGGAGGCCATAGACTCCATTTTGCAGGAAGAAGGAGGCTTTGTGGCAGTGGATTTCACCCACCCGGGCGCGGTTAATGAAAACGCCGAATTTTACTGCAAAAACAGCATCCCGTTTGTAATGGGCACCACAGGAGGAGACCGGGACCTGCTTTATCAAACCATTGAAAACTCTGATACCTGTGCGGTTATTGCGCCCAACATGGCAAAACAGATAGTGGGTTTCCAGGCAATGATGGAATACGCGGCGGAAAACTTCCCTGATCTTTTTGCAGGATACGAACTTACCATAGAAGAAAGCCACCAGCAGACAAAGGCTGATACCAGCGGTACTGCAAAGGCAATGGTTGAATACTTCAACAGGCTGGGTGTGGATTTTGCCCGGGAAGACATAATAAAAATAAGAGACCCGGAGCAGCAGAAAAACCGCCTGGGAGTGCCTGAACAGTACCTCCGGGGCCACGGCTGGCACACCTATACCCTGGTGTCTGCCGACAGGACAGTTACATTCAGATTCACCCACAATGTAAACGGAAGGGAGATTTACGCCCAGGGCACGTTTGACGCAGTAAATTTCCTTGCAGGCAAAATCGGCGCAAAAGAGCGCGGCAGGGTCTATTCCATGATCGACGTGCTCAAAGGGGCCTGATCCATGCCAAAGCCTTGCAGACGTTATGTGACCGCGCTTGCAGTCCTTGCCGCAGCTCTCATGCTCGCCGCGGGTGCAGGGAGGATATATGCGGAGCAGCGGTACCCTGAAGATTCATGGCAGGACAGGCCCGATCCCATGGCATCTTCGGATGCGGAAAAAGGCGGGGAAATATCCGTGTTTGCAGGCCAGTACCCCAAGAGCATGAACTATTTTTTAGACAGCAACACCCTGTCTTCTGAAATCTTCGGGATCATGTTTGAAAGCCTTCTTTCGATTGACCCGGTCACCCTGGACTACAGGCCCGGAATCGCTGAAGAATGGAGCATTTCAGACGATAAAAAGACTTTTACCTTCCATATAGACCCTGATGCCCGCTGGAGCGACGGTAAGCCGATAACCGCCTCTGACGTGGCATGGACATATGAGGCAGTCATGGATCCCTCCCACATGACGGGCTCTCACAAGGTCAGCCTGGAGCGGTTCAAAGAGCCCGAGGTCATAGACAGGCGCACCATAAGGTTTACGGCAAAATCCGTGCACTGGAAAAATCTGCTGGCCCTGGGGGGCATGAGCGTGATGGCAGAACACGCATACAAGGACAGGGATTTCAACAAGATCAACTTCACATTTCCTGTTGTATCAGGCCCCTACAAACCCGGGGAGATCCAGGAAGGCCGCCTGATCCGGATGAACAGGCGCACCGGCTGGTGGCAGAAGGACCGTGTCCGAAACCGCGGAAAATACAATTTTGACACTGTTACATTCAGATTTTACGCGGAAAGGGAAAACGCGTTCGAGGCTTTCAAAAAGGACAAAATCGATCTGTATCCGGTCTACACCTCCCGGATCTGGGTAAAGGAGGCCTCAGGTGATTCGTTTTTCAAAAACCACATAATCCGCAGGAAAGTCCATAACCAGAAGCCGCTCGGCTTCCAGGGGTTTGCCATGAATCTGCGGCGCAAGCCGTTTGACGACGTGCGGGTGCGCAAGGCAATGGCGCTTCTGCTCGACCGCAGGGAAATGAATCAGACTCTTATGTATAACCAGTACTTTCTTCACAGGTCCTATTTTGAAGACCTTTACACCGAAAAAAACCCCTGCCCCAACCCCTTGATTGAAATGGACAAGGAAGCCGCGCGCAGGCTGCTTGACAGGGCCGGGTGGAAGGTAAACCCTGAAACAGGTATAAGGGAGAAACAGGGCAGGGAACTGAAAATCAAGTTTCTGAGCAGGGATGCATCCACCGAGAAATTTGTCACCATATATGCGGAGGACTTAAGGGACGCGGGGATAAAGCTGTCTATAGACAAGAAGGACTGGGCTGCATGGTCAAGGGACATGGAGGAGTTTAATTTTGATATGACCTGGGCTGCCTGGGGGGCTTCCATGTTTAAGGATCCTGAAGGGATGTGGTCTTCAGAGGAGGCAAACCGGGAAGGAGGCTCCAATATAACAGGGTTCGAAGACGAGGAGGTCGACAGGCTGATAGAAAAACAGAAAACCGAGTTTTCAGTGGAGAAACGAAACGAGATCTTCCGCAGAATCGATGAAATCGTGTTTGAACAGCACCCTTACGTGCTTTTGTGGAACATAGACTACAGCCGGCTGCTTTACTGGAACAGGTTCGGCACGCCTGACACCGTGCTGCCCAAATACGGCGATGAAATGAGCGCCCTGTGGTACTGGTGGTATGACAGGGACGCAGACGATCTTTTACGAGATGCTGTCCGGCACGAATTTTCCCTGCCGCCGAAAAAACCGGATGTCTACTTTGATGAAGAATTTTCAACAGAGGCGCGAACCAGCTCATAGACCTTTTCCAGGGCATGGTCGAGTTTTGCCGGATCCGAGCCGCCGGCCTGGGCCATGTCAGGCCTGCCGCCGCCGCCTCCGCCGACCTCTGCCGCCACGTGCTTTATTATGTTTCCTGCATGCAGGCGGTCTGTGAGATCTTTGGTGACCACAGAGATCAAAAGCGCCTTTTGATCATGCTCCGCCCCGAGCACCACCACGCCGGAGCCTATTTTTTCCCTGAACTGATCTGCCAGGCTCCGAAGCGCACCCGGGTTTTCTGCCTGCACCTTTTTGGCCAGTACCTTTACGCCGTCAACAGATTTTACTTCCTCTGTCATCTGGTCTGCCGACCTGGAGGCAAGCTTTAACTTCAGCTGCTCCACGGTTTTTTCCAGGTTTTTCTGGCCCGCCAGAAGTGATTCCACCCGCTGGGGCACGGCTTCAGGACGGTCCTTTAACATCCGGGCTGCCTCATTTAAGCTCCTGTTAATGTTTTGGATATGCTCAAATGCCGCCTGCCCGGTAAACGCCTCTATGCGCCGCACACCCGAGGCAACGCTTGTCTCGGAGATAATTTTAAACACCCCGATGTCTCCTGTGCGTTTTGTATGGGTGCCCCCGCACAGCTCCTTGCTGAAAGTATCCAGGGAAATCACGCGAACCCGGTCGCCGTACTTTTCCTCAAAAAGCGCCACGGCCCCGGTCTGAAACGCCTCTTCGGCATCCATTTCATCCACTGAAACGTCCATGTTTTCCCTTATCCGTGCATTGACCAGGCGCTCTATTTCCTCGATTGTCTCTGTGTCGAGCTGCGAGAAATGGGTGAAGTCAAAACGCAGCCGGTCAGGGGCCACGTGGGAGCCCGCCTGCCTGACGTGCTCGCCCACTGTTTCGCGCAGGGACCTGTGAAGAATATGGGTGGCCGTGTGGTTAAGCGCAGTGGCCCTGCGCTTTTCACCGTCAACTTCAAGGGTTGCCTTGTCGTTTTTGTGCACTGTTCCGGAAGTCACCCTGCCGCCATGAATTATAAGGCCGGTTGGATCCTTGAACGTGTCTTGAACCTCTATTTCAAAGCCGCGGCCGTAAATTCTGCCGGTATCCCCGACCTGCCCGCCGGAAGCTGCATAAAACGGTGTTTTTTCTGCCACGACCTCCACGGTCTGCCCGGATTCAGCAGAATCAACAGCCTTGCCGTCCACCACGATAAAAACCAACTGCGAGTCGCACTCAAGGCGGCCGTAGCCCACAAACTCCGGCAGCTTGTCAGTGCTTGCGGAAAACTCCTTGTATGCCTCGCTTATGGAGGTAAACGAAGAGACCTTTCTAGACTGCTGTCTTCTTTGCTCCATTGCACGTTCAAAGCCGTCCGTGTCAAGGTCCAGGCCCCGGTCGCGCGCCACGTCGCGCACTATATCCACGGGGAACCCGAAGGTGTCGTAGAGTTTGAAGATCACATCTCCGGGCACAACGGTTGACTGCTCTTTTTCCATCTGCTCCATGGTTTCAGAAAGCAGCTTCAGGCCGTGATCCAGGGTTTCGAGAAAGCGCTGCTCCTCGTTTTTTACCACGCTGGTAATAAAGGCCCTTTCTTCTGAAAGCTCCGGGTATGCTTCTTTCATGCTCTCGAATACAGGCTCCACCGTTTTGTGCAGAAAAGGATCAGTGAGCGAAATTGTCCTTCCGTAGCGGATGGCCCGGCGCAGTATGCGCCGCAGCACGTATCCCCTGCCCTCGTTTGACGGCAGAACACCGTCTCCTATCAGAAATGCTGCAGCCCGGCTGTGATCTGCGATAACCTTGATGGCGACATCTGACGCCTCGTCTTCGCCCGTCTTGCAGCCGGACAGAGACTCGATGGTGCGGATTACAGGCGTGAAAAGATCGGTGTCATAATTGGTTTCAACATCCTGGACTATTGCGGCTATGCGCTCCAGCCCCATGCCCGTGTCTATGCTCGGACTCGGAAGCGGGTTCATGTTGCCCTGTTCATCCCGGTTGTACTGCATGAACACCAGGTTCCATATCTCAAGGAACCTTTCACAGTCACATCCCGGCATGCAGTCAGGCCTGCCGCAGCCCATTGCCTCGCCGCGGTCTATGTGAACCTCCGAGCAGGGACCGCACGGACCGGTATCTCCCATGGACCAGAAGTTGTCCTTTTCACCCAGGCGTACTATGCGGTCTTCAGGCACCCCGATCCGGCTGCGCCAGACCTCGAAGGCCTCCTCGTCGTCGAAATAAATCGAAACCCAGAGCTTTTCAGGCGTCAGCCCGTAACCGTCCACCAGGAGTTCCCATGCGTATTCGATGGCCTTTTCCTTGAAATAATCCCCGAAGGAAAAGTTGCCGAGCATTTCGAAAAACGTATGATGTCTGGCAGTGTATCCGACGTTTTCCAGGTCGTTGTGCTTGCCCCCGGCGCGCAGGCACTTCTGGGATGTGGCCGCGCGGGTGTAGCTGCGCTTTTCCTCGCCTAAAAAAACCCGCTTGAACTGAACCATGCCCGCGTTTGTAAACAGCAGCGTTGGATCATCCTGGGGCACCAGCGATGAACTTCTTACGATCTGGTGGTCTTTTTGCCTGAAATAATCAAAAAACTTTTTCCGAAGCTCGTTTCCTGTCATCGATTTCACCTATTTTTCAGCAGCGGCCTGCTCCTTTTTGGAATTTCCGCCGGATGATTTTTCCTCCCCGCCGCCTGAGTCCGCCTTCTGGCCCAGCCCCAGGGCAGCCTTGACACTGTTGCGAAGCTGTGTGTACATGTCAGGGTTTTCCTGGAAATACTTCTTGATGTTTTCCCTGCCCTGGCCCAGGCGTTCTCCCTGGTAGGAATACCAGGAACCGCTTTTTTCAATTACCCCGGCCTTGACACCCATGTCAAGCAGGTCTCCTGCAGCGGATATGCCCTCTCCGTACATCACGTCGAACTCTGCTTCCTTAAACGGCGGGGCAAGCTTGTTTTTAACCACCTTGGCCTTGGTGCGGCTGCCCATGACCTCCTGGCCCTCTTTTATGGCACCGGTTCGCCGGACTTCTATGCGAACCGAGGAATAAAACTTCAGGGCATTGCCGCCGGTTGTGGTCTCCGGGTTGCCGAATACCACTCCGATTTTCATCCTGATCTGGTTGATAAATATAAGCGAAGTGTTGGTCTTGCTGATGGTCCCGGTGAGCTTGCGCAAAGCCTGGGACATCAGCCTTGCCTGAAGCCCCATGTGGGAATCTCCCATCTCGCCCTCGATTTCAGCTCGAGGGACAAGCGCGGCAACCGAGTCAATAACAAGGATGTCCACTGCGCCGGATCTAAGCAGCATATCTGCAATTTCCAGGGCCTGCTCGCCGGTATCAGGCTGGGATACCAGCAGCTCATCGCAGTCAACCCCGAGCTTTCTTGCATATGAAGTATCCAGAGCGTGCTCTGCGTCAACGAACGCGGCAATACCTCCCTGCTTCTGTGCTTCGGCCACCGCGTGAAGTGCAAGTGTTGTTTTTCCCGATGCCTCAGGCCCGTATATTTCAGTGACCCTGCCCCGCGGAATCCCACCGATGCCCAGGGCCAGATCCAGGGCGATGGAGCCCGTCGGGATTGCCGGCACGTCAATGACCGTATTACTGCCAAGCTTCATAATGGCGCCCTTGCCGAACTGACGCTCAATCTGCCCCATGGCGGTTTCAACCGCCTTTTCCTTGTCCACTGTCTTTTCCTTGTCCATGGACTTGCTCATACATCCCCCTGTTCGGCTTTTTTCTTGATATTTCAGATACTGTGTATTTATTTATCCCAGGGCATGGGTGGACAGAACCCTGTAAACAGGCCCCCCGGGCGTAAGGGTGCTTTCAAAAAGATGAAGCGAATCGGCTGAAAACCTATCAGATGCAAAACCTCCGAATTGGCGGATGGCCTCTGCCAGAAGCCCTGAATCCGCGCGCCCCTTGAATCTGCCCAGGGTTAAATGCCCGGTAAAGCGCCTGTTTTCCCTTTCAAAATTCATTGCAGCCATGGCATCCTCGACCTCCTGCTGCAGACGCCCCAGCATTTCAGTCTGCCCGGCAACCCCTGTCCAGACAACCCTTGGCCGGCGGATGCCCGGAAAAACCCCCATGCCTTTTGCAAAAAGTTCCATAGGGTCAAATTCAGCGGTCACCCCTGTTAATCGCCCGCCTATGGCCTCTGCATCCTCAGACCGGATGTCTCCCAGGAACTTGAGAGTCAGGTGAATGTTTTCCGGGTCTGTGTATTTCATCCGGATCCCGAACTGCCTGAGCTGTTCCTGGAGCTCCTGCAGGGACTTTTTCACCTCCTCAGGCAGGGCAACTGCTATAAAGGCCCTGTGCGTATTTTTTGCTGCATCAGGCATTGGCCGATTTTTTCCTCCGGGGCCCCATAAACGCTATAGTCCTGAACCTGCGTTTGCAGCGGCGGTCAGGATGCTGCCGGCGATACCCAGAATAACCCTGCAGATCAGGCCTGCTACCAGATCGTCAGCCACCACGCCGATTCCGCCGGAAAGCCGTCCCTCCACCCATCTTACAGGAAACGGCTTGATTATATCAATACCGCGGAAAAGAATAAACCCTGCTGCCGCCAGGGGCAGAGAAAACGGCAGGCCCGCGAAAACCACGCCCATGCCGGCGACTTCATCTATAACCACCGACCCCGGGTCTTTCTGGGCCATGACCACCTCCGCCCTGCCTGAAGACCATACTGCAAGGCCGATTACTCCTGCAAGAAGCAGCGAGGCAAAGGGTCCGGACATATTGGCCATTGCATAATAAAGCAGCAATCCCGGAACAGATCCGAAAGTTCCGGGTGCAAAGGGTATCTTTCCTATATATCCGCATGTTGCAACCGCAGTTGCCAGTTTGTCCACTAAATTCATAAGTTTCTATAATCAATCCGGGTCTGGTTCTGTCAAGATCCTGCGTCAACTCTTTTGCCAGTCTGTTTCATGTGCTGCGCAGCCTGCAGCCCTGTAGACCGCCTGCAGGGCAATCCCGTTTTTTTCTGCTACCTGTCGGCAGGATTCGTATTCAGGGGTAATCCTGGCGCCCCCGTCAGGGGTGTAAACCTGTTTTGCCGAAACCCGGCCGTAGGGAGTTTCCACCGTGATCTCGCTCCTTTCAAGCACCTGCCGGCTTACCGGATAATAGCGTACGCCAATGGCGCTTGTCTCGGTCAGGATCATGGAGGCAAGATCCTCCCGCCGGGACTTTTCACACAGCACCTGCAACATTGTGCCCGGCCGCCCCTTTTTCATGTAAACCGGGATCATGTAAACATCCCTGGCGCCGCCGGCAAACAGCCTGTCTGTGAGATAGCCGTAAATCTCCGGATTCATGTCGTCAATGCAGGTTTCAACCAGCATCATGGAATCCGCGGACTCATTGCTGCTTCCGGTCAAAACCCTTAGCACGTTGGGCCGGGACTCAAAACGCCTGCTGCCTGCGCCGTATCCCGCAGCGCCCATTATCATGTCAGGAATGGCACCGAAGTCCTGCGCCAGGGTTGTTATAATAGCGGCACCAGTGGGAGTTACCAGCTCAGAGCAAATTTCTGATCCATACACCGGTACTCCCTTCAGCAATTGTGCAGTGGCAGGTGCCGGCACCGGCAGTTTGCCGTGGCTGCACTCAACATGGCCCGAACCCATGGGAAGCGCGGATGCAGTAACCTCGTCAATGCCCAGGTAATCAACTGCCAGGGCGGTTCCCACCATGTCCACTATTGCATCCACTCCTCCAACCTCGTGGAAGTGTACGTGGTCTTTTTCACACCCGTGTATTGCAGCCTCCGCTTCAGCCAGGCGGTCAAACATGGCCAGGCTGGTTTTAATGACTGAACCGGGAAGCGCACTTGACTTTATCAGCCCGGAAATCTCCGCATAGTCTCGCTCAGTGCCGTCTTCTGCTGTCACTGAAACGCTCATGGCTGAAATCCCTGAGCATTCCACGGTTTCCGCCCTTATGTCAAAGCCCTCCAGCGGAAGTTTTTCAGCAATGGTTTTTTTCAACCACTGAGCGGGCACGCCCAGATCAATTAAAGCGCCAAGGGTCATATCCCCGCTTATGCCTGAAAAACAGTCAAAATAGGCGATCATTGCCGATCGCCCCCGGCTGCGTGCCTGGTGATTATTTCAATGAGAAACTCCACTGTTCTGACCATGTCATCCAGGGCTATCCATTCCCGCACCGTGTGGATCTCCTTCATTCCGGTGCCGATGACGCCTGTTACAATACCCTTGTCGAAAAATATGTTTGCATCAGAACCGCCCCCGGTGCGCCTTGCTGAAAGTTTTCTGCCGAGCTTTTTCGCTGCTGCATCTGCATGAGTTACAACCGGGTGATTTTCACTTATGAGGGTGGCGGGAAACTCGTTTACCATGTCAACCGAAATACGGGGCAGGCCGGCTTCCCTGTCCTGCAGTGCAAAGGATTCAGCCTCTTTTTTGAAAGCGTCCACTATCTTGCGGCTGATTCTTTCGAGCTTTTCGGTGTCATGGCTCCTGACTTCTCCCTTGACCCGGACCTTTTCAGGCACAATATTTGTGGCCCCGCCGCCTTCTATGAGCCCGATATTGGCTGTTGTATCAGCATCTATGCGCCCCAGTTCGAGGCCGGCAACAGCCCTGCTGGCAATTGAAATAGCGTTGATGCCTTTTTCCGGGTCTGCGCCGGCATGGGCCGCTTTTCCGTGAACGTAGAGCTCAAAACGGTTTGCTGCAGGAGCCTGTGTAATTATTGTCTCTGTATCCGAGGTATCCAGCGAATAGCCGTACCCGGATGAAATCATGCCGTAGTCAAGGTTCTTGGCCCCGAGCAGCCCTATTTCCTCGCAGATTGTAAACACCAGTTCCAGGGGCCCGCATTCAATGCCGTTTTCATGGATTACGCGCATGGTCTCAATGATGATTGCAACCGCGCTTTTATCATCCGCACCCAGCACTGTTGTGCCGTCGCTTTGAAAAACCCCGTCCGAAAACCCGGGTTCAACTCCCCTTCCAGGTTCCACCGTGTCCATGTGTGCGTTTAAAAGCAGCCACGGCGCCTGTCTGGATCCTGCAAACTTCATTATCAGGTTGCCTGTTTCACTTCCTGCCTTTTCCCCTGCATTGTCGATATATACCCGCGGCTCCAGGGGCTCTAACATCTCCCGGATTTTCTGGGAAATCCGTCCCTCCTCCCCTGAAGGGCTGTCAATTGCTGCCAGCTCCAGGAATGTCTCGGTCAGTCTCTGCTTGTTCACCATTGCGTATATGCCTTAAAAATGCTATTGACAAAAAATAGATAAATGCTGATTCTTGGTTTTATCCACGCGGAAGTGCGCAGCTCACTGGTGGGGCTCCCGGACTTCAAATCCGGTGTGAGGCGTTAACAGCGTCTCAGGTGGGTTCGATTCCCATGCACTTCCGCCATTTTTGTTTATTTTTTCAGCAACTTTCACTTCTTAAACCCGCTATTTTCTTTCACAGTCCATTACCGGATTTAACATAAACTTTCCCGGAAAACAAACTGTCTTTTACAGCGAATCTTCACCCGCCGACTCTTCATCCGCATGGTGGAAGGCCTCAGGCAGGCTATATGAATTTAGCGGCCTTGGATAGAAGCTTTAACTCCTCCGCCATAACGACCCTTTATAATGCCTTTAATATGGTTTTTCAAAGTCAGCCGCGAACCAATAGAACTCTTTGTTAAAATCAAATAATCCCGAAACATAAAAACTTGATCTACAAAATTGTGAATTAGATTTACAATTTTGTTTTGTGCACCTGTGGCCTAAAAAATCTTAAAAACAATAACCTTTTTATTTTATTGATATAATCAGGTTATCTGAAAAATGGCACAATAGTTGCTTTCTAAGACTAAACGAAAGAATGGATTGAAACGGTATGGACAACAAAAACTCAGACAAATATCAAAACTTGATGTAAAAGGAGCCGGAAAATGATTAAAAAACTGCCGGGCGTATTGTTTGCATTTTTATTATTACCTGCTTCGGCCCTGGCCGGCCAAAGCCTTGATACCGGAGATACGGCCTGGATCATAGTGGCCACCGCCCTGGTAATGATGATGACCCCGGCCGGGCTGGCGCTGTTTTACGGCGGCATGTCCAGGTATAAGAACCTGCTGAATACCCTGGCAATGACTTTTGTGGCCTACTGCCTGGCCAGCGTGATCTGGGTGATGTGGGGTTATACCCTGGCCTTCGGCCCGGATGCCGGCGGCCTCATAGGCGGCCTTGATCATCTGTTTTTAGCCGGCATCGGTCCCCAAAGCCTGTCCGGCTCCATTCCCACCCTGGTATTTGTGGTCTTCCAGATGACCTTTGCAGCAATTACAGTTGCCCTGGTGCTCGGGGCAATCGTGGATCGTATGAAGTTTTCGGCGTGGATTATCTTCACTGTGCTATGGCTGACCGTGGTCTACAGCCCGATGGCCCACTGGGTGTGGGGAGGCGGCTGGATGCATGCCATGGGCGCCCTGGACTTTGCCGGGGGCAATGTGGTGCACATAAACGCTGGTGTGGCCGGGCTGGTGCTTTCCCTGATGGTGGGAAAACGGCTCGGCTATGGCAAGGAAGCGATGTTTCCCTCTAGTGTCACGCTGACCGCACTGGGTGCGGCCCTGCTGTGGTTCGGCTGGTTCGGATTCAATGCCGGCAGCCAGCTGGCTGCAGACGGCGTGGCCGCCTCGGCCTTCCTGGTGACCAACACTTCGGCAGCAGTGGGGGCGCTGGGGTGGATGTTTGCGGAATGGTACTTTGATAGGCGGCCCACGGTGCTGGGCATTGCCTCCGGAATCGTGGCGGGCCTGGTGGCCATTACCCCGGCCGCAGGATTTGTGAACATGCCCGCCGCTCTGGCAATCGGGGCCGTGGCGGGAGTGATAGGATTCTACAGCGTGGCCAGGCTCAAACAGAAGATAGGATATGATGACTCCCTGGATGCCTTTGGCGTACACGGGGTCTGTGGCATGTGGGGCGCGCTTGCCACCGGGATATTTGCCAACCCTTCAATTACAGAGGGAGCCGCAGGCCTGATGTACGGAAATCCATGGCAGCTTGTCATCCAGGCGGTCTCCATTGTTGCTACCGTAGCCTTTACAGCCGCAGCCACCTTCGTGGTGGTGCTGATCACCCGGCTGGCTGCAGGCGGCCTGCGCGTGGAATCAGACAATGAAATCACGGGCCTGGACAACTCGATCCACGGAGAGAGGGCCTTTGAGATAACCGAGTAACAGATACCCTTGTAACGCGGTTGGATATAAACATTGATCGGATTGATCGGCAAAAAACTTTTCAGTGACAAGGCGGGCTTAACAGGAGGAAGGAGCATGAAGAAAATAGAAGCCATAATAAAGCCGTTTAAACTCGACGACGTGCGCCAGGTTTTAAATGACATAGGCATCCAGGGCATGACCATAACCGAGGTCAAGGGATACGGACGGCAGAAGGGGCATAAGGAGATCTACCGCGGTGCGGAGTACCGGGTGGATTTCATGCCCAAGATCAAGCTGGAAGTCGTGATTCCTGCCGAGCGCACCGATGAGGTTATCGAAGCGGTGCGCTCGGCAGCCGGAACCGGAAAAATCGGGGACGGCAAGATTTTTGTAATTCCACTGGAGGGGGTCATCCGGGTGCGAACCGGCGAGGCCGACGGCGAGGCAATATAGATCAAGGATTAATTAAACTCTCTTGTTTCATCGGAAATTACCGGATGAAGGGGTTTGGCATGGACTTATCACCTGCTGTATGATATCATTAACTGTTTATAAAGCCGGCAAAAAATACTCAGGAATATATAGTTAATGATACAACCTCTTCCATCTGCAATAGTGATCACGGACAACAAAAAGTTCAGGCGCGTTGTGCGCACCCGCGGGACTGACAGCGTAAACCTGCCCAGCGGTTCGATCTCAATGGAGAATATCTCTGAAATCGGCGTGGGCGGCATGTTTTCCATAAACGGTAAAAAATATTACGTTCTTGAATGTGATACTCATGATCTTGTCATGAAAGGAATCAAGCGCGACACCCAGATAATCTATCCCAAGGATGCAGGCTATATTCTGCTGCGCCTCGACGTCTTCCCCGGCAAAAAAGTGGGCGAGGCAGGCACGGGCTCCGGAGGTCTGACTCTTATCATGTCAAAGGCAGTGGGGCAGAGCGGGCGGGTGTATACCTATGAGAAAAACGCCAACCTGGCAGACAGGATCCGAAAAAACCTGCGGCCTGCAGAAGACTTTGAAAACGTACGCCTTCATACGGGCGCGGCGGAAGAAGGAATCCACGAAACCGGGCTTGATGCTTTTTTCCTGGATGTGCGCGACCCGGCCGAAGCCCTTGGATCGGTTTACGCAGCCCTCAAGCCCGGAGGGCATCTGGGGGTTCTTGTACCCACTGCCAACCAGATGAGCAGACTCCTGTGGGCTTTGAGGGATTATCCGTTCATGGTCACAGAAGCAGCAGAAACCTTTATTCGCACCTACAAGACCAACCCTTCGCGCTTCAGGCCGGAAGACCGGATGGTGGGCCATACCGGATACCTGCTGTTTGCAAGGGCACTGCGGCAAAACGCGGACACGGACACAGAAAATACCGGCGATTAAGCCGGGACTGCCTCCCTAGGAATGCCGGCATAAAACATTGTAGCACACCACCGGCTCAAGCTTGTTTTTTACATAAACCTCGCCCTTGCAGTCAAAATCAAATTCAAATTCCGCGGTATTGGCAAGGTATGCCTGTTCTCCGATTATTATTTCGCCGCCCCTTGCCATTTCCTCAAGCCTGGCTGCCACGTTTACGCAGTCTCCTATCACGGTGTAGTCCATCCTGTTGGAGGAACCTATGTTGCCGATAATTGCATTTCCGGTGTTAATGCCGATGCCTATTTCGAAATATTCCAGGCCCTCCTGCCTGCGGCGCTGCATAAGCCCTTGTGTAGCCTGCTGCATTTGAATTGCAGAGCGTATTGCATTTTCAGGAGAATTTTTACCCGTATCCACCAGCCCGAATACCGCAATTAGCTGGTCGCCAACGAACTTGTCAAGAAGGCCGCCGTTTTCAAATATGATATCCACCATCTCGCTGAAATACTCGTTTAGCATCTCAACGACTTCCTCGGCTTCCATGCGCTCGGCAATGGTTGTAAAAGAGCGGATATCTGCAAAAAGCACCGTTACATTGCGTCTTTCCGTTTCCAGAAACACGCCGTCCTCTAAGTTGACCAGCTTTTCCACAAGGTTGTTTCCCACGTACCTGCTCAGACGATCCCGCAGCTCCTGCTCCTGCCTGCTGCGCTGATAAGACAGGGACAGATCCCTTGCATAAACCATCAACTGGGCTGCCTGCTCCTGGTTCTTGCGGTTTGCCTCTGCAAGGTTTCTGTAAAGGGAATTAAAATGCCCTGCGATCTCGTTTAATTCCCTGTCTGCATTAATACTTATGGGCTCTTCTTTTTCACCGGCCTGAAGCCTTCCTGTCTCACGGCTCAGGTAATAAAGATGTTTTGCAGAACGTCTTATCAGCAAAAAGCCCGTAAACATTGAGAGCAAAACCAGCGGAACAAACAGGACCAGTCCCTGGACCAGGGTGATTTTTTCCTGCAAAAACAAATACACCACCAGAAGGCAGGGAATAATTCCCATGAGGGCCGCGGCCACCGGCAGCTTGCCGGAAAACGTTGTATAATCTCTTCGTCGGCGCTTGTTCATCCACACTACCAGCCGTGCCCGGAGTCTGTTCGTTCGAAATCAAATGCGCAATGGAAATGCACTGCCACGCCTGCGCGCGGGCGGGGATCCGAGGCTTCCTGGCTTTGCGGATGAATCCGCACCACCGTGGCCTCGTTGCTTATGCGGGCCTGCACGTCTTCTGCAGTATCAAGCAGGATGGACAATTGAAGAAACTGACCCGGGAAATAGCGATCAGGAAAACGGGTTATAAACATGGCGCCGCTGCCCGAAACATCCTGCAGGCGGCTTTTTTCCTCAAACTGCTCATTTGCGGGGTCGTTTCCGGCCACCAGAACCGGAAAGCTCACGGCATACCTTGCAAAACTTCGCTGCCCGGAGTTCTTTCGGGCAAAAGATTCCTCCTGCTGCCGGCCGGCCCCGGGAAAAAAACTCCTGAGGCGCCCTAAAAGGCGCGTTTTAAGGGAATCAAACAACGGAATGATATCCTGTGCGGTCTTTTTATCAGATCAGGCAGACCCTTCGCACTTCGTCGAGGTCGGTTAAACCCTGAAACATTTTCAGTATCCCGTCCTGTACCAGGGTGGTCATGCCCTCGCTGCTTGCCTGGTAAAACAGCTCTTCCGCGCTGGCCTGCTTTTTGATAAGACGTTTGATCTCCCTGCTGCCGTCCATTAGCTCATGAATTCCCAGCCTCCCCTTGTAGCCGGTGCCGCTGCACTCATCACATCCCTTGGGCGAATACAGCTTCAAGTCGGTGGTATAGGTAATGTCTGTCTGCTCAAACGCATCCGAACCGTAAATCTCCATGATTTCCTCGAATTCCTCTCTCGAGGGGGTATATTGCTGCCGGCAGCTCTTGCACAGCCGTCTTAAAAGCCTCTGGGCGAGCACGCATATAAAGGCGTCTGAAAAATTCAGCGGGTTCAGTCCCATGTCAAGAAGCCGGGTAACTGTTTCCGGCGCTGAGTTGGTATGCAGAGTGGAAAAAACAAGATGGCCGGTAAGAGAGGCCTCGATGCCTATTGAAGCGGTTTCGTAGTCACGCATTTCGCCCACCATTATAACGTCCGGGTCTGCGCGGAGAAAAGAGCGCATGATGCGGGCAAAATCAAGACCGATCTTGTTGTGCACCTCAACCTGGCGGAGGCCCTGCTGGGTGATTTCCACCGGATCTTCCGCGGTCCATATCTTTCGCTCAGGGGTATTGATATGATGAAGAGCGGAATGCAGCGTGGTGGTTTTACCGGAACCAGTGGGCCCTACGCAGAGGATGAGTCCGTAAGGCTTGGATATGGACTTTCGCATAATGTTTAAGTTGCGCTCTGTCATGCCCATTTCATCGAGCTTCATCGCTCCCGCGGAAGCAAGAATACGCATGACAGCGTCTTCATATCCGCCCGCAGTGGGCAGGGTTGCGACACGGAGTTCAAACTGCGGCAGACTGCGGCGTTTGAATTTTATCTTGCCGTCCTGAGGCATACGCCTTTCGGCGATATCTAAGCCCGCCATGATCTTTATGCGTGAAAGCACCGCATTGGCAAAGTTGTTGGGTATTTCCAGAAAATCCTGGCATACGCCGTCTATCCTGAAGCGAAGCTTTGTCTTCTTGGTAATGGGAGAAGGCTCCACGTGTATGTCTGATGCGTTTCTTCTGTAAGCTGTTATAATTGCCTGGTCCACCAGGCGCACCACCTTGCCCGAGGCTTCAGTATAAGCCTCTACATCTTCTTCTTCCTCTTCTTCCTCCTCGAATTCTATATCCGGCAGGTCATCAAAAGCCGCAGCAGTTGAGCTAGTGTCTTTCTTTTCTGATACAACCTTTTTTTCCGCAAAGAAATGATTGATAATTGCTTCGATATCTTCTTTTGTCCCCACGGAAAAGGTAAACTTGTTGGTGTTGAAAAGCGCCTTTGCATGGTCCAGCTTGCGAAGGTCCTTGGGATCGTCGAGCAGGATTTCGATGTGATCGATCTCCCAGTTTAACGGCACCCAGAGATCCTGGAGCAAAAATGGTTTTTTCAGGTTCGTAAGCAGCTCATAGGGCACTTCCATGTTGGGATTGTAGGCCTTGAAGGGGCAGTTGTAGTACGCGGATAAAGACTTTCCGATCTGATCCTTGGAGACCTTGAACTGCTCCATTAAAACGTGCTCCACGCTTTTTCGCGTCTTTTTCGACAAGGCCAGGGCCTTCTGGAGCTGATCAGTGGTAACTATCTCGTTGCGCAGCAGGTAATCGTAGCGGGATTCAAAACGCCGCCCCGGCTCCACTGCTTCTATTTTTTCCTTTATCTTTGGATATACAGGATCGATGTTTTGGACAGACTTATAGCAATCGACTGCAAGCTCCTTATAATCACGCTGTTCCAGGGCCTGGCCGAGCTCATACTTCATTGCTGCCTTTGTCTTGTCTTCAACATTAGCTTCGGAGGCTATTTTATCAATCTCATCGACAACCTGGGAAGGGGGAAACAACCCGAAAAGACATTCAAGAACGTCTGCATAAAAGTTTTCAAGCGGCTGATCTGTTCCAAAAAGCTTCTGGTATTCTGCCAGGGCTTCCTTGAAAAGACCCAGCTCCTTGAATGCCTTTGCGCTGTCAGAGATCTCGTCGGCACTGCCGCCTATTGACAGTCCTGACTTGATGTGGGAGACATCTTCGCTGGACAGGTCTGCGGCAGACGACTGCTCTATCTCTTCTGATTCCTTGCTCAGCTCGTCTATCTTTTGCCGGATCTCTGCTCGGGTTTCTTCCGCAAGATCGGGGTTTTCTTCCAGGATCTCTTTGTAGACTGTTGCCGCCTCCTCAAAAAGGCCGTGGGCCTCGTAGGCCTCTGCTGACTTCATTCTGGCATCAAAGCCGGATTTTTCCTGTATGCTTTCCATTTTTCAGGCAATCCCTGGTTCGTGATTAAAAAATTCTTTTTTTCAAAAGCTGGCCTATCCTGCTGCCCGCTTTGAACTTGTCAAGGGAAGACTGCAGTATTTCGCAGTTTAACCGTACCATTGAAACAGGTGCTATGTCATCGAATACTGTTACAAAAAGCCCCGGCTGGACCTTTCGCACATATATACGCCCCCGCTCAAACACGAATTCTGCTTCCGACACATCAGCAAGCTCCGGTATAAGCGTATTCCAGTCCACCCTGCCGAGCCTGTACTCTTCGTCCTTGTAGCGCTCGGAAAAACGGCTCAGCAGCATCCCGCCGTCAGAGCCTATGACGGCCACGCCGTGAACTCCTTCAATTGAGAGGATGTCCTTGAAAATATCTTTCATCGCACTTCCTGTATAAGTACCGCCGGTGAACCAGGCTCAGCAGTTTGCAGCAGGACCAGCGCTTTCCGGGTTACATGACCGCATCTATAATTCGGTCCCTGGGTGTATCCGGATTCATCAGAATTACTGAAACCTGCTCGCCGGGCACGATTACAGCCTGCCCCTTTTTTACCCTGTTTAAATATATTGCACTGAGGCTGCCGGCATCAAAAATTCTGCCCATGGACGAGACCTGTTGTATGAGAGAATTCCATGCCGGATCCTCGTAAATGTCTTCCACCCCTTTTTCATTATGAAGAGCTGATTTAAACCCCTCAACGTTCCCTGCATCATGCGCCTGCTTTCCGGCATCCAGTGTGCCTGATGCAGGGCGTTTTGCTTTCCGTGGTGTTTCAGCGGTTTTTTCCGGCTCAGCAGTCTTTGTTTTCCCGCCGGGATTGGCTTTCGGCCTGTTATCAACAGGGGTTTCAAGAAGGATTTCATCTGTTTCAGGCTCTTTCCCCTCATCTTCTTCGGGGTTGAAATACTGGCTGCTTTCATCCTTGGTGCGCATTGCGTCAAGTAAAATGGCCTGAAGCTCGCCGTCAAGCTGCTTTTCAGTAAAAGGGCAGCCGTTTTGAATGGATACAGACACACCTGACCAGGAAAGTATTTCGTATGCCGCCTCCTTGCCCAGCCGGTTGTCCAGCCTGGCGTTCATGAGTTCTCCGTCCCGAAAAAACAAAACGCCGATATTGGAGGCATTTTTGTTTAAAACCCGCAGAGTGCAGGTCTGCTGTTCCATTTCAATAAGCTGCAGGAAGGTTTCCAGCGAAACATTGTGCAGGCTGCCTCCCTCGCTTTTTTTCTGCAGCAGCCTGTTGATTTTTTCAGCCAGGTCCTCTGGGGTAAACGGTTTTGTCAAATACTCATCCGCGCCGCTGTTAAAAACCACTTCACGGGTCTTGGGCCGGTCATAGGCTGTGATGATGATCACCGGAATATCGGGATACTGCCGCAGTACCCTGTTTAAAAGTTCAAAACCGTCGATGTTGGGCATCCGCAGGTCGCTCACCACCAGGCTTATCTGGCCGGAGGCCAGGATCTCCAGGGCCTGTTTGCCGTCGTAGGCGGGCGTTACCGAGAAGGAACCGGAGTATTCTTCCAGTTCCTTTAGCATGGCCTTTACCCATGCAGCGTCATCGTCTACAATCAGCACTTTTGATTTCATGCGGCATCATCCTCTGTCTGCCCGGTACTGGACTTACAACTTTACTTCAAATTCTTCAATCTCATCTGCAAACTCTTTCCGCCAGGAATCAAGACGGCTGCGAAGCTGGCTCAGCAAACCGTTAGCCTGAGCGATTTCATAGACGCATTCCTCAACAGCACCAACCAGCTCGCCCCATTCAGCCTGTCCCTCATAGCTGACCTTCCCGCCGGAATACCTGAACTCCGCGAGAAAAGGATCGAGAAAATCGTATTTGTCAGCTTTTTCCACAAACTTCCTGTTAAGAAGTGTCTCAAAGTCGGACCTGATCCTGCGGCTTTTGCGCACAACTGATTCAAAAGACCTGAGCAGGTCCTGCAGCATTTCTATAACCCTTTTTCTGCTTATCCTTATCCCACCGGGAATTTCCGGCCGCTGCTGCTCAACAGCAGCTTGCTGCGCGGGCCCGGGCTCTGATGTTTTCTCTGCCTGTTCCGAGTCCGAATCCGATTTTTCAGCCTGCTCAAGAAAAACCTTGCTGACATTGAACCTGCCTCCGTGTTCCTTTGATCTTTCTATAAGATCATCCCTGTATTCCCTGGAACGATCCACGCTCCCGCCGCTGTTTTCCGCGGAGGAACCGCCTATTACCTGTCCCTGGTGGAAAAACAGCAGTCCGCCCGTGCCGTTGTTAAGCTCGACTTCTATGTAGCCCGTAAGTTTTTCACCCTCCATTTTCAGTATCAGTCCCTGCAGGTCAGTGAACTCAGAGGTCAGATCCCTGTAAAGCGGCCTGGAGTTGGCCAGATTTGCCCAGAAATAAAGCCTTTCCGGCAGAATACGGAATACGGATACAGCAAAATTGCTGCCTTCGGCCACCTTTATTATCCGTTCAACAGCCTGTTTTCCGTGCAGGCTCCGGCTGCGGTCTTCAAGATAACCGTTGATCAGGCTCTGTTCATCGAAAAACAGGACGGCTTCGGCCACCGGGGATCTGAAATAAACAGCACCAGCACCAAGCTCGCCCTGGTAATGCTCGATCAGCTTATCAATGTTTAGGTAGTAGCTGTTTAACTCCTGCACTACCGGTTTTTCTCTGGGTATAATAATCATCTTTTCGGTCCAGGGCCTTTTTTTCGACCGGTTTTACGCGTAGCAGCATATTTGCCGGCGAAACCTTACAGTCAATGCCCCGGCAGACTCCTGCCGAAGGCATTGACTGCTTATTGTCTGTTTCCGCAATACCTGATCCTACCTGCGCCTGCGCAGGCGTTCAATCGAGAACCTGAGGCTGTCCTGCATCCTTGAGATGGCCTCAGCCAGGCTGCCTATCTCGTCTCTGTTGTTCACCTCGATTTCCGCTTCAAGATCGCCGACGCTTATGCGGTCTGCAGCCTCTGTCAGGTACTGAATATTTCTGCTGAGCCGGTAGCCGTAAAGTATAATGCACAGACCGATGATCACAATGGAACCGCCGAGTATTCCCAGGTTTATGTTGCGTGTCTCAGTGGTCATCTGCTCTGCGTCCCTGCGAAGGCCCTCGGTTCTCTCCGTGAACTCGTCCATGTAGGCTGTCGAAAGAATCGAAAACGGTTTTCCTTCAATTTCAATCGGCGCAATTGCCATGTATTTTTCCCGAAGCTTTCCGTCAGTGTCTTTCCACATGTAATGCCCGGTTGCAACCTCGCGTCCCTCTGAGTCTTCCAGGATCGCGAAAAACTCGTCAAAATGCGGTCCCAGAGCCTTGCGCAGCGTGTCTATGTCATCTATGCCCACCAGGTTCGGATTGGGATGGGCCCATATGGTCCAATCCTGCCCTCTGTCTTCTTCGGGCTCCTGGATAAGGCAGGTATATCCGGTCTCTCCGACCTGCTGGACTGCAATCTGGCTGAATTCCGGATCATAGCTGAAGTCCTCGCGTTCCAGATAAGGATTGGCATCAAGGTAGATTTCGCACTGAAGGGCAACATCCTTTGCCTTTTCCATGAGCTGTTCCTGCCCTTCCTCTGCGACGATATCGGTGCTCTGATCCGTAATCTTTCGTGAAAGCTCTTCTAACTGCATCTGAGAGAAATAGCCGGAAGCCGCCATCAGGGCAATTGGGATAACAAGGAACAGAAAAAACATTTTACCGCGCAAACCGATCCACCCTCTTCTGGTCTCGCCTGTTGATCTATCAGGCGGGGGCGGGGAAGCGGGCTGACCTGAACCGGATTCCCCGGTCTCAGATTCCCGGGCGGAAGGCTCGGCCTCCTCGGTCTCAGAGTAAAAGGGCTCGGCTTCTTCTTCTTCTTCAAGCCCTGCATATGAAGGCTCTTCATAGTCCTCTTCCTCTGCCCCGCCGCCGTGATCCTCCCACGGTTCGGCAGGGGTTTCAGAAGTGTCTATCAATCTGGACAACTGGGTTACGTGGCCGCATTCGCTACATCTGACCCGGACGTTTCTGCCCCTGTATTGTTCCACCTTATCGGGATCTATGTGGTAGACCTTCCCGCATTCCTCGCAAATTACCGTCATGATTCATCCTCCTTGCTCAATTATTAGCGGCACACAAAATTTTTCGATTCCCGGGTCTGTCCGGTAAAGTCATATCCCTGCCCGTAGGCTTTACCGATCATGTCTTGAGTTCCCGCAGCTTTTTCACCATTGCCTGCTGAAAAGCCACCTTGCGCTCTTCTCGAAGTATCTGGCGGGCAAGCAGGTCCACGAGTTCAGCCGCCCGGTGGGCTGGAAAACTTTTGGGGTCCTCGCCCATCTGACTTATTTCATCTTCAATCACCACGTCCGCGATAGGCCCCATGGCGCGGGAAAGCTGTGAGGAAAGAAAATCGAAAAACTCCTTTCCCAGGGTGGGTATACTTTCTTTTGCTGGCTGGCACAGCTTCAGGTCATGCAGTTTGCTTACAGCATGCCGCAGGTCTTTCATGCTCATATTCAGGGACTGGGCAACCTGCCCCAGATTTTTTTTCCCGTCAAGCTCCATGAGCACCTGAAGCATCTGACTATCAAGAGAAACCTCTCCCAGGTCGGCATTCACCGTCCTCTTTAGAATAATCCTGGAAATATCTCCTGAAAAAGTATTTGCCATCTCATTGCCTCCGATCTGTATGGCTCGCCGGCCTCTGGAATATCTATGCGCCCAGAGTCTTTAGAATCTGGCGTATTGTATTGAATTCCGCCTTGATTGTTTTTTTGAGTTCGGCCACGATATAATCCAGCGCCTCCTGGTTTTCAAGAACGGCGTCAGTGCTTGCTTTCTCTGCGGCAGCGGGTTTTTCATCCCCTTCATCCGGGACTTCCTCCGGCTTGGCCTGCCGGGGTTCAACGATGGTTTCTGAGGTTTCAAGCCGGGACTCCGCGGTTTCGGCCCCTTTTTGTGCCGATAGTTCCTCCTGAACGGTTTTGCCGGGTGCTGCAAGCTTTTCCTTGAAATTTTTAAAATTCTTTATTTCCTGGGAAAGCAGCTTCTTTTTCCGGGACTCCTGCATGCCGGGATTCGTTAATACTTCTTCGAAACTCCGGAATACAGAGGCAACAAAGCTGAAGGCTTCCGGATGGGCGCGGCCTTTTTTTGCCTTGATGTATTTTCCCACTGTTTCATGGAGCTTCAAAAACGTGGAAAGCACCTTGTCTTGCTGATATTGTGCCTGCAGATCCCGGATTTCCCTCAAAAAAGCCCTCATTCCGTCGTCGGTGATTTCCCAGTCAATTCCGAAGACAAGAGCCTTGAGATTCTTAAGAGGCGAGCCCTGATCATTGGGTGGTTCATCATCAGCCACCCCCCGGGTTTCATCATGCATTACTTCCGCAGATTGCCGGGCCTGTCGAGCCTCCGGGGCCGAACTTCGCTCCTGACCGGAGAGTTCATCTTCATCTTCCTCGCCGAACAGTTCCTCCAGCCGGCTTGAAACCTGGGCACCAATGTCGTCTTCATCCTTGTGCGTCAATGGAGTTTCCTCCTATTCCAGTTTTTTGCGCAGAGAACTCACTGTGAGCGCAATGATTTTTTTCATTGTGGCGGCCACATTGTCGCCGCGAATAGCACTGGCTGAAAAATACGGAGCTTTTAAACGGCTGTTTAAATCCTTTTCCATGCTTTCCACCGAGAGAATGGGAATACCCTCATCGGCAAGGTCGCGCTTGTTGTACTGCATCACCAGTGGGATAGTGGAGATGTTTTTGTTAAACGACTCCAGGTTCTCTTTTAGGTTCTGCAAAGACCGGATATTCATCTCCCGGCGCAGGTCCATGGAGTCCGCCACAAAAACGATCCCGTCAACCCCCCTCAAGACCAGACGCCTGGTGGCGTTGTACTTTACCTGGCCGGGAACGGTGTAGAGCTGGATCTTGATGCTGTGGCCCTTGATTTCACCGATATCAAACGGGAGAAAATCAAAAAAAAGCGTGCGGTCTCCGTAAGTCTTGACCGTCACCATCTCGTTTAGAATCCGTTTTTTAAACTTGCGGTTTATGTATTCAAGGTTGGTGGTCTTCCCGCCACGGCCGGGGCCGTAATAAACGATTTTGACCTGGACCTCCCGCTTTTTCGGATTAATTAAAGCCAAATCACCTTCCTCCGCAACAGCGTTTTATTTCCGTTTAACCGTTGACCCCGGTCTCTCAACTCCGCGTGTATAGACAGAAAGAGGCGCTCATATGACCTTCTGGATTCGCTTGATGCCTTCTGCCACCTTCAGCCGCAGGAAACCCAGCGAGACATTCTTGTTAAATATTGTCAGCAAAAGCAGATCATCGGCGACCTTGCTGAAATGGATGCTTTCTTCTTCTCCCTTGTGAAACAGAAGGGAAAATTCCTGTTCGCCTATGATATTGGCCATTGCGCTTACAGCGCCGTAATTTCCGGCAGCAAGGGCCGCCAGGGAAAACACGTCGTGATCGGACTCCCCGCTGTCGAGGTTTACAATCACATTTCCGGCCAAATCCATCAGGATCACGCTCTGTACCCCGAGATCGATCAACTCCTGCTGCAGGACCTCTTCAATGGCTTCGATCTGCTCTTTTGTAAAATCAACTGTAAACTCCATCTATGACCACCCCTTGAAAATAATTTTTATACTCTCCGAAGGGACTCACGCGCAAATCCCCGCCAGAGGCATTTACACAATGCACACATAAATAGGCGATAGAATTTATAGCATATTTTAACTATTTATTTCAAGCCTTAAAACACGGCGCGCACTCACGGGCCGCGCTAAAGCTGCAGCTCTTTGAAATAATGCTCCACAAGGTCTTCGGCAAGCCCTGTATATCCGGTCACCTCAAGACTCTTCAGGCTCTGCCTTAAATTTTCCGTAAGAAGATTCAGTCCGTTTACAAACGAAGCCAGCTCGTCGCGGGTTATTCGCTTGCCTCGGGTAAGAGCCTTTAGCTTTTCATAGGGCTCGCTTTCTCCGCATGCGCGCATGGCAGACTGCACCGGCTCTGCCAGAAGTTCCGGATTGGCCTCCAGGTCCTTTACAATAACTTTTTCGTCCGCCTCGATGCGGTCAAGCCCTTTGAGAGTGCTTTTCAGGGCAATCATCATATATCCGAAAACAGCCCCGAGATTGCGCAGAACTGTACTGTCGCTCAGGTCCCGCTGATAACGTGATATCATGAGTTTTACAGCCATGTGCTCCATCATTGAAATTGCCAGTCCCGCATTTCCCTCGCTGTTTTCAAAATCAATGGGATTGACCTTGTGAGGCATGGTAGACGAGCCCACCTCGCCTTCGCTTAACTTCTGGCGGAAATATCCCAGGGAGATATAGCCCCACATGTCACGATCCAGGTCTGTTATCACAGCAGCAGCGCGCACAATGCCGTGAAGAATTGCAGCCAGGTAATTGTTGGGGTTGACCTGGGTTGTAAACATTGCCGGAAAAAGACCCAGGTATCGCTCTATGAAATCCCTGGAACCCCCGATCCAGTCGATTCCGGGAAAGACGAAATTATGGGCGTTGTAATTGCCGCTTGCCCCGTTCATCTTTGCCTGAACGCAGAGGCCCTCAAGTGCGTTGATTTCATAGCGCAGGCGCCAGGCGAAATTTATAAACTCCTTTCCAACAGTTGTGGGAGTTGCCGGCTGGCCGTGGGTTCTTGCCATCATGGGAATGGACTTGTATTTTCTTGCCAGGGTCTCTATTTTTCCCAGCACCTGTCTCAGGTTTTCAACAAGCAGCTCCCTGCCGCTTTTAACCATAAGAGCATACGAGGTGTTGTTGATATCATCCGAAGTGCAGGCAAAATGAACCCATTCCCTGACGTGGCCAAGTCCGGCTGCAATCAGCCTGTCTTTTATATAATACTCCACTGCCTTGACGTCATGATTGGTCTGCTTTTCAATTGATTTGACCGCAAGCGCGGCTTCTGTGTCAAAACCCTGATAGATTTCATCAATGCGTTTTATTGCACTTTCATCAACATCGGCGAACTCCATTTCCTGCAAAAGAAACTTCAGCCACTGCAGTTCCACGTATACCCGATACCTGATAAGCCCGTACTCGGAAAAGATTTCTTCCAAGCCTGCTGTGTGGCGCGCGTATCTGCCGTCGAGCACGGATATCGATTTAATCTCTGTCTGACGGTCCATCACCTTTCCTTTTTTCGTTCATTGTAGCTCAACTACCGGCTGCCCTGCTCCATAAAAGCCGTTGGCCGGATTTCGTGGATATAGCGTTTTATCCCGCCTGCTATCCCCCTGCTTATTTCCTCCTGATAGTCAGGGTCTGTAAGGCGCCTGCATTCCGTCTTGTTGCTGATAAATGCTGTCTCAACCAGGATAGAAGGCATCTGGGCGCCCAGAAGCACATAGAAAGGGGCCTGCTTGACCCCCTTGTTGTTGATGGTTCCGTATCTCCTGTCAAGCCGGCTGACCATTTCATCCTGAACGTACGTTGCCAGCTTGCTGGACTCGTTGACCTTGGCATTGCGCATAAGGTCGTCGAGAATGGTCTGCAGCTCGCTGATATTTTTCTCGGAAGTGGCGTTCTCCCTTGCTGCCACTGCTATTGATTCCTCGTCGGTGGCCAGGTTGAGAAAATAGGTTTCAAGGCCCCGTGCGTTCTGGTTGCTCGACGCATTGGCGTGAAGCGAGATAAACAGATCCGCGTTCTTTGTGTTTGCAATCGCGGTGCGCTCTTCCAGGGTCAGATAGACATCCTCGCTTCTGGTAAGAAGCACCTCGCAGTTCAGCTCCTTGCGAAGCCGCTCGGCAAGCTTCTTTGAAAGATCGAGCACCACATGTTTTTCATGAATCCCCTTCATGTATCCGGGCGCCCCGTAGTCCTTGCCCCCGTGGCCCGGATCTATTACTATCCTTTGTACGCCCAGAGCCAGCTGCCTGGCAATGGAGCCGGCCTTGTCTTTTCCCGAGGCACGGGAAGCCTTTTTTTTCTTTTCTTTTTCTTTTGCAGAAGCCCCCTCTCCGCGCACGTCTATTACTATGCGGAAAGGATTTTTCAGGGAAAACACCTTGTAGTTTTCAAACGACTTGATATCCACCACCACACGGGCTGTATCCCTGTCGTGCTGACCCGCGCGGACGTCTTTTAATAACGTATCGTCAATCTCTATTTTTTTCTTTATGTCATTTCCCAGTCTGCTGTTTTTCAGGTCAACATAGAGCCTCTGCTGCTGCTGATCAATCTCGGGGTCCTTGTTTAACAGGTTGTTCTTAAAATCGGTTTCCCGGCTGGCGTCAATCACGACCCTTGTATAGTCGGGATTGGACCAGTAGCGTATGCCCTCAACAGTGGTTCGCCCCCCTTTTTCCGGCACGGGCCCCCGTTTCGCGGAGTCGGTCTTGACCTCCCCTGATGCGGTTTCCGTGTCAGCCTCTTTGTTTTCCTCAAGCTCGCCCATCTTCTGCATGGCGCGCCTGCTGTATGCGCTGGAAGGGTATTGATCAATGATTTGCCGTAAAACAGAGTCTGCCTTTTCCCGGTCCCCCTCTTTGCGGGAATGGGCGTAAAGCCCCTGGTAAAGCTCTGCTTTCATATAAAGAGCGGCTGCCGCCCATGGGCCTTCAGGATCGGCTTCATATACCTTTTCGAACTCTCGTATGCAGTCATGCCAGTACCTCCTGTACTTCTGACGCCCCGAGTTGTCCTTTAATTCCTGGTAGCAGGACTCTGCGGCAAAATACCTTTTTGCAGCCTCGTCCGTGTCAGCCCTTCTGTCCCCCCCCATCTCGTCGAGGGCATCTGCTGCCTGCCTGCTGTATGCACTCGAACTGTAGTCCTTTTCCACCCGCCTGAACAGGGACCTTGCCTTTTTCAGGTCCGCGGGCGCGTAGGATTGCTTATACATTTCATGGTAAAGCTTTCCGGCCATAAAAAGACCTGCAGCCGCCCAGGGACCATCGGGATCCTGGCTGTGGACCGCCTCGAACTCGCGGATGCATTTCAGCCAGTAGCTTCTGTATTTCCGGCGCTCAGGGCTGTCTTTTAATTCCTCATAGCATGACTCTGCCGAAAAATATAACTGGTTGGGAGTGGTCCCTATGGATGCACAGGACCAGAACACCATCAGCAAACAGATCAATGCAGCCGGAGCAAATACTCTGATAGTCATCTCTGTAACCGTTTTTCTCGCGGGTGTCTTGTAAACCGTCAATATGCAAACCTGCCGTCTTCCGGCTCTTGTCCGCTGACAATTTTTTCCTGGAGCATGTTTAGATAGTTAAGCGCTTCCAGGGGGGTCATGCGCGATATATCCGCATTTTTTATCTTTTCTACAACCGCTTCCTCCGGTCCTCTGAAAAGCGGAAGCTGAACGTATGTGCTTCCCCCCCGGCCCCGCCCGGCTTGCCCCGCATGCTGCCTGCCGAGCACGTGCCCCTGTTTTTCAACATTTTCAAGCACTTTTTTGGCCTTTTCAACAACTTTTTCCGGCATGCCGGCCAGCCGAGCCACCTGAATGCCGTAACTGCGGTTGGTACCGCCTGCAACAAGCTGATGGAGGAAGATAATCTCGTCTTTTATTTCTCTTACTGCAATGCTGTAGTTTCTGACCCGCTTCTTTACCCTGGAGAGCTCTGTTAACTCGTGGTAATGTGTTGCAAACATCGATTTTACTCCAGCGCCCTGCAGGTCGTGGAGATATTCCGCAACAGCCCACGCAATGCTGAGCCCGTCGAACGTGCTTGTCCCGCGGCCTATCTCGTCTATTATAACCAGGCTGTCAGCAGTAGCGTTGTTCATGATGTTGGCGGTCTCCTCCATTTCCACCATAAAAGTGCTCTGGCCCTGCGAAAGATTGTCCAGCGCCCCTACCCGGGTAAATATCCGGTCGGTAACCGCGATTTCCGCACCTGCCGCAGGCACGAAAGATCCCATCTGTGCCATTATAACAACCAGCGCAACCTGGCGCAGCACCGTGGATTTGCCTGCCATGTTAGGGCCGGTTATTACTATTACCTGGTTTTCCCGGTTGTCTAGGCTTACAGTGTTGGGGACGAACCGCTCGCCCTCAATGAGTTTTTCCACCACCGGGTGCCGACCGTCCTCGATCCTTATGCGGCCTTCTGTATTGATCTTCGGCCGGGTATAGCCGTTGTGCACTGCAGCTTCTGCCAGGGCGGCAATCACGTCCGTGCGGGCGGCAAATCCTGCAGCAGACTGAATGTCTGCATGGCAGGCGGTAACTTCATCCTTGAGCCTGCAGAAAATCTCGTATTCCAGGATGGCCCGTTGTTCCTGGGCCCCCAGGACACGGTTTTCAAAGGATTTCAATTCATCCGTGATATAGCGCTCCGCATTTACCAGGGTCTGTTTGCGGACATAATGCTCCGGCACCGAGTCAGAATAAGACTTTGAAACCTCGATATAATAACCGAAAACCCGGTTGTACCGGACCTTCAGGGTCTGAATGCCCGTGGCCTGCTTTTCTTTTGCCTCAAGCTCGGCAAGCCAGCTCTTTCCGTCCCTGGCGATGCTTATTAACTCATCTAATTTTTCGTCAAAACCACGCCTGATCATCCCGCCTTCGTTTACAGTAGGCGGGGGATCATCCACTACAGCCTGCTCTATTTTTTCTGCAAGCTCGGCAAGCCGGGGGAAAATCGAGTCATCTGGCTCAAGGACCCGGGCATCAAAGGCATCCAGCCTGGCGCGTATGTCGGGAAGGGCCTGAATTGACCTGCGAAGTGCGGCCAGATCCCTGGCATTGCCCTGACCCATTGCAAGCTTGCCGCCCAGGCGCTCCAGATCGGCAACGGACTTTAACCCCTCCCGGATGGCCCTGCGCTCTGAGGAAAGTTCCACCGCCTGAGCCACTGCTTCATGACGGTCGACTATTTCCGCCGGGTCAAGGAGGGGATACCTTATCCACCGCTTTATAAGCCTTCCGCCCATGGCTGTAACAGTCTGATCAAGTATTGACAGCAGGGTGGCCTGCCTGGACCCGGAGCGCAGGTTCGCAAGCAGCTCAAGGTTTCGGCAGCTTACGTCGTCTATGCTGAGATAGCCGTCCGGAAAATAGGTTTCCAGTCCTGAAAGGTGGGTGATTTCCTGTTTCTGGGTGTCCTGGACGTAATAGAGCAATGCGCCGGCCGCGCTTGTGCCCGCCTTTAAGCCCTCGCAGCCGAACCCCTCCAGGCTCCGGGTCTTAAACTGGTCGAGCAGTCGCTGCCGTGCCCGGGAATGTGAAAAGATCTCATCGTCGAGGTAACTCACGGAGGTCTCGGCAAAAGACCGCAGAAACCGCTCGTATTCCGGCGCGCTGCAGGCGGAAACCGCCAGGACTATTTCGCTGGGTGCAATCCTTTTTGCCTCCTCGAATACAGAGTCCTTTTCTACGCTCTGGCACAGGCGGAACGCTCCGGTGGAAATGTCCAGGCAGGCCAGCCCGCAGCCTTCATCGTTGATGGCCACAGACACTATGAAGTTATTTGTCCGGGCATCGAGCAGATCGCTGTTTACAACCATCCCGGGGGTTACAACCCTTACAACCTCCCTGTTGACGAGCCCCTTTGCTTCCGCTGGATCCTGGGTCTGCTCACAGATGGCAACCTTGTGGCCCTTTTCGATAAGGCGGCCCAGGTAAATCTCTGCTGACTTCACGGGTACCCCGCACATGGGAACCGGGGTTTGCTCATGTCTGTTGCGTGCAGTCAGGGTTATCTCAAGCTCGCTGGATGCTGTTTCGGCATCCGAGAAAAACATCTCGTAGAAATCCCCCATCCTGTAAAAAAGGATATAGTCGGGATACTGGTGCTTTATCTCCAGATATTGCCGGATCATCGGAGTGAGTTGTGAGTTTTTGCCTGCCTCGGCCATGGCTTAATACTTATTCGCCCGATTTTATGTCTTTGGTTTCGCCCTTCTGCTCAACCGCTTCTGTATCCTGAACTCCCTGGTCGGCCCCCGGTGCCTGCCCCGCGCCTTTTTCCCCGGATCGCGCCGCTGCCGGGCCGGCAGCTGCTTCTGTTGTGTGGCCTGCCTGCAGGTTTGCGATTTTCTTTTCGTCAGCAGCGACCTTTTCGTTTAACTGCCTTATGGTTTTGCGGGATCTGAACTTCTGACGGAGCGTGAAAAAATACGATATCAGAAGCCCTATTAAAAACACCGCCAGGTAATAGACACCCG